>CAZLPO010000018.1:0-26040 GCA_964561385.1 uncultured Prevotella sp. | reverse complement strand
TAGACACTGCGGTGCTGACCGCCAGTACAGCCGAACGAGAACATCAGCGAGGTGAAACCGCGCTGGATATAGCGGCGCACATGGGCGTCGGCCAGCTTATAGACGGAGTCGAGGAACGTCAGTATCTCGCCGTCGTCCTCCAGGAAGCGGATGACCGGCTCGTCGAGGCCCGTCAGCTGCTTGTAGGGCTCATAGCGGCCGGGGTTGTGCGTCGAGCGGCAGTCGAAGACGTAGCCGCCGCCATTACCGCTCTCGTCCTCAGGAATGCCCTTGCGGTAGGAGAAGCTGAACACCTTGACCACCAGCGGTCCCTGGGCGTCGTACTTCGAGAACGTGGCGGGGCCGTCCTGCGGATGGGGCTTGTAGGGATTGTTGTCCGTTGTCTTGTAACCATCGGCACGCGTCGCCGTCGCCTCTATCTGCTGGAATTGCGGCAACTCTGTCAGCTGTCCTAACAGATTAATAAGGTACGGATACGGGAAACTGCAGTCGTGCAGCAGCTCGCGCAGATTCTGCATGGCTGGCGGTATTGACTCAATAAAGTGCTGCTTGCGCTCGAAATAACCGCGGAAACCGTAGGCGCCCAGCACCTGCAACTGACGGAAGAGGACGAAGAGCGACAGACGCTCTACGAACTTATGGGGCGACGGCACCTCGGTGAACTGCTTCAACGCATTGTAGTATTCATAGACCAGCTCACGGCGCAGCTTGTGCGGATACTTCGCTGAGGCCTGCCACAGGAACGAGGCCAGGTCGTAGTAGTATGGTCCGCGACGACCGCCCTGGAAATCGATGAAGTAAGGCCCTTCCCCTACCAACATGACATTCCTTGCCTGGAAATCACGGTACAGGAAGCATTGCTCGTCACCGGCCTGCGTCAGGTCCTTAGCCAGAAGGCGGAAATCGGCCTCGAGCTTCAGCTCATGGAAGTCTATCTCAGTGGCCTTCAGGAAGCAGTACTTGAAGTAGTTCAGGTCAAAGAGCACGGAGTCGGTATCGAACGCAGACTGAGGGTAGCAATGCGAGAAGTCAAGCTCGCGGGCACCACGCAGCTGTATGTTCGGCAGCTCGCGGATGGTCTGACGCAGCAGCTCCTGCTCCTTCAGCGTATAGCGACCGCCGGCCTCGCGACCACCACGGATGGCATCAAAGAGCGACACGCGGCCGAGATCCTGCTGTAGGTAGCGCAGCTCGTCGTCGCTAACGGCCAGCACGCGCGGCACGGGCAACTGGCGCTTCTCGAAGTGACGGGCCAGGTAGACGAAGGCGTGGTTCTCGTCGCGACTGGTACCTATGCAGCCGATGACGGTCGTGCCGTCGGCGGCCGTGAAACGGTAATACTGGCGGTTCGAACCCGCCCCTGCAAGTTTCTCTGTAGTGGCTGGCTCTGCCCCACTCCACCGCTTATATAATTCTAACAATTTCTCCATACTTGCCGCAAAGGTACAAAAAATCCCCGACGTGACAAACACTTCGGGGAATCTTTATCAAATTGAGGCTAAACCTTACTTCTTCATGACCTTTTTTCTGTCGACGATGACCACACCCTTGCTGCTGTTGTTGACACGGCGCCCCTGAAGGTCAAAGGCGTTGCTGCTGGATGACGGGCTGCTGACAATTGCGCCAACGGCGGTATTCTCGGTCACGACGACACTATAGCCTGTGCTCAACGGCGCCAGACGGTAGTCGGTCTCGGCTCCCGTGACGGTAATGTAGGCCGTTCCCTGGGCGACGAAGGTCATAGCGCCCGTCTCGGCGTCGACCTTCACCACGTCTTCATTGCTCGAACGCCACGTCAGCTTGCCGTTGTAGTCCTGCGAGCGGAGCACGGGGAGGGCGGCCATCGTGGTGCCTTCCTCGGCGGTGATGGTGGTCTCGCCGTCAATACGAATCCACGAGGGGTGCTTGGTCCAGGAGGCGACGTTCAGCGTAACGGGCAGATGGTTGTCCTTCGAGTTGCCGTCCATCCACGGGAAGGGCCACTTCGTGTCGTACTCGTAGCCCGTGCCCGTTGCGCCTACCAGCGAGGCCACCGAGGGGCCGTCGTTGTAGATGACGAAGTAGCGGATGTTGTCGACGTAGATTTCCTTCGGCTCCATCGTCTGGCCCTTCGCCTTCAGGTTCTTCACGCGGCTGACGTCCAGACGCTCGTGGACACGCAGGCCGACCTCCGTGGACGATATCTTTACGGCCTGTACGACGGGCTGCTGGTTGTCGAGCTTCAGACAACTCTCTTCTACGTTCTCGGGCTTCACCGCATCCTTCAGGTCGAGCCACATCAGCTTGTTATTGAACGCTTGTACGCGTCCGAGTTTGGGGCAGTTGTCGGCAATGAGCACCTGCAGCTGGTTGTCCTCGGTGTTGATGGTCCCCAGCAGCGGATTGTCCTTCAGACAGAGCGTTCCCAGCACGTTGTCGTTGCAGGTGATGTCATTGAACTCGGCACAGTCCTCGATGGTGGTGCTGGTAATGTCGTTATACAGCATCATCAGCGAGCGGACGATGGGCAGGTGCTTCATTGTCAGCGTCGTGATGGTGGTGTAGCGGATGTCGATGTTCTCCAGACCGTCGCAGTTCGTCAGGTTCACGGAGTTCAGCACCTGCTTCTCGTCCTCCACACCCGTAATACCAATGGAACTGAGGACAGGATTTGCACTGAAGTTGAGGTCGGTGACACCTGAGTTAATCATAAAGAACTGACGGAGTTTAGGCAGCTGGCTCACGTCGAGGGCTGTCAGACTCTTCGCACCATCCAAGCCGACTTGCTCCACGCTGGCGGGCAGCTTGAGTGAACTGACGTTCGGACAGCGAAGCAGCTCGAACTCCGTCAGCAGCGGGTTCTTACTGAAGTCGAGCGACGTCACCCCAGCGCAGTCCTGGAGCGAGAAGCGGTACAGCTTCGGAAAGAGGCTCAGGTTGATGGACGTGATGGAGGGATTCTCGTCAGACCCGTAGTACAGGCAGAGGAAGTCCAGGTTCTTGAAGTGCTCGGCACCCTTCAGGTTCATGATGTAGCCGGCGTTGATTTCCGTAATCTCTGCCAGCTCGTCGTCGCTCAGCGTGCCGTTCTCGTCGGCATCGTACTGGCTGGCTACAAAGCGCAGGTTCTCGTCAGGGAAGTTTGTCTCGTTAATCACGACGCTGGCCCGTGCGCCCGTCAGCGCGATGGTCAGCATGGCTAAGGTAAAAATTTTCTTCATAAGCTTATGATTGATATTAATAATGTATGGCACAAAGTTACGCTTTTTAACCCTTTATCGCTCCACCCAAAAAGGTGGAATTGCCGCGGAAGGGACAATTTTCCACCCTTTTGGGTGGTGATAACCGAAGGAATTGCTTATCTTTGCAGACAAGATGAACACCAAGAGACTACTTTTCTGCGGACTGATTGCCCTCGCCGCGTTGTCGGCCTCAGCCTACAACGACCACCGTAACGCCCGCGTCGACTCTCTGGAGACGGCGCTGAAGAGCAGCAACCCGCCCAAGGGCGAGGCCTTGCTGGCGGCCTACGATGAGCTGATGCGCGGCTACCTGCCCTACGACGCCTGGAAGGCCAGGAACTACGGCCACAAGGCGATGGCGCTGAGCTACGAATTGAACAACCCGCTCATCCGGCAGTACACGTTGCGCCACTTCGGACTCATGAGCTACGGCGGCGAGGACTACGACGAGGCCCTCCGCTACTTCAATTGGGCGCTGGCCGTTACAGACACGATGGAGCAGAGCCGCCGCTACACGCAGAAGGATCTCGACGATGCCCGCTCGGCCCTCTACGGTTCGATAGCCAACGTCTACAACGAGCAGGGCAAGGCCCACCTGGCCATCAGCTACTACCAGCGGGCGCTGCCCATCTTCGAGCGTCACAACTGGCTGCAGAGCCAGGCCGTGCTCTACCATAACATCGGCGAACTCTACCTGACGATGGGCAACCTGACGGAGGCGGAGCGCAACTACCAGCTGGCCGTCGAGAAGGGCGAGGCCGCAGGCGACTCGCTGATGATGGCGATGCCTCGCAGAGGACTCCTCAAAATCTACATAGATCAGGACAACTACGAGAAAGCCTGCGAGACGGCAGAGCTCTGCCACGCCTACTACTACGCCCATCGCGACGAGGAGGTAGACTACCCCGTGGTGTTGGCCATGATGGCACAAACTCACCTGATGACGGGCCACGAGGACTTAGGCGCCGCCAGACGGCTGGCCGACGAGGCACGCAGTCTGATAACCGAGAACATGATGTTCGAGAGCCAGAGCGCCGTCTACTTAGCTCTAAGCGAGGTGGCTATGGCCGGACAGCAATGGCAGGAGGCCCGCGACTACGCCCTGCGTGCTGTCCACCCCGACTCATTGGCTAACCTTAGCGACGTCGACGGCTACCGGCTGCTGGCCGAGATCTACACGGAACTGGGTCAGAAGACGAAGGCGCGCGAGTACCTGCAGAAGATGTACGACGTGATGACACGCTACGCCACCGACCACTACCAGAGCGGACTGTCGCAGATGGAGGTGCTCTACGAGACGGAGAAGAAGGAGGCACGCATCGCCGCACTCGACCGCGAACGCACGCTCTACCGCTGGCTGTTGGCGGCCGCTGCCATAGCCATCGTGGCACTCGTGGCTGGCGCCGTTCTGCTCGTCGTCGTCCAGCGTCGCAAGAAAGCCCTGCTCGCCGCCCGCGTGGCTCTGGAGACAGAGACTAAGGAGCGCCGCATTCTGGCTCGGGACCTGCACGACGGACTAGGCGGTATGTTGACGGTACTGAGGCTGAAAACTGAACGTCGTGAAGACACACTACCCCTTCTCGATGCCATCCACACCGAACTGCGCCGCACGGCCCACCACCTCATGCCCGAGGAACTGCTGAAGAACGGTCTCACTTCTGCCCTGCGCGACTTCGCCACCAGCATCCCCGGCGCCACCTTCCAATACATTCAGGCAGACGAAGCAACCACTCCCCTCTCCAGTCGGAATGGGGCTGGGGGTGAGGTTTCCCTCGTCCTCTACCGCTGCGCCTACGAGCTGGTGAACAACGCCCTGAAGCACGCCCAGGCCACTCACATCGACATCCAGCTGATGCAAGACGACAAGGAAGTAACCCTCACCGTCAGCGACGACGGCAAAGGGATGGCGGCAGACGCCAAGGGCATGGGCCTGCAGAACATTCGCGAGCGCATAGAGCCCTACCACGGCCGAATAACCATCGTCAGCCATAACGGAACAGAAATCAACGTCACCATACCCCTCCCATAAACCGTAAACCATAAAACCATCATGAAATACCGTATCGACGTCAACATCTTAGACGACCACACGATGGTCTGCGAAGGAGTCGCCGACGCCATCAACCGTAGCGACGTGGCACACGTCAGCCGCACCTTCAACACCATCGAAAGCTGCCGACAGGCATTCTGCGAACGACGGCCAGACGTGCTGCTGCTCGACATCTCCATACCCGACGGCGACGGCGCTGCCTTCTGTCAGGAGGTCATCCAGAGCTGTCCGAAGGTGAAGGTCGTGGCCGTCACCATCCACGACGAATACTCCGTCATACGCCGCATTACCGACCTTGGCATCCACGGCTACGTGCTGAAGAGCTCAACCGTCGACACGCTCCTCGAAGCCATCGTCAGCGTCTGGCAGGGACGCCGCTACATCAGCGCCGAGGCCGAGACCATCCTCCGCCAGGGAGCCGCACAGGCCGTCAGCCTCACCGCCGTCGAGCAGAGCATCCTCCGCCTCGTCTGCGACGGCATGACCAACCCCCAGATTGCCGCCCAGCTGAACCTCAGCACCGAGACCGTCAACTGGTACCGCAAGCGCCTGCTCGCCAAGTTCGGCGTCAACAACACCGTCTCGCTCGTCCGCCAGGCGCTGAAAGAGCAGCTGGTCTGACATCTTGTTACAGATAAGTCCCGCTTATTTCAAAATAAGCGCCGCTTTTTCAGAAATAAGGCTGGCTTTTCGTGGAATAAGCGTCGCTTTAGAAAAGAAAAGAGCCACTTTAGTGAAAAAAGCCTCTCCATTTTGAACGCGTTGTGAGTCGCAAACGAGGGCAAAAGAACAGAAAAAAGCGCATTTTTCCCCATTTTCAAGCCCTAAAAACCCCGTTTTTTGACTCATTTCACCCCTTTCCCGAGGGTTGTAACAGCCGACCCGTTACTAATCAAACTCCGTAACTCGCTGATAATCTACCTTTTAGGAAATTCAATAACTAACCTTCCGTTACAGTTACAATTGTTACAGTTAGTTTTTTGAGGGGTATTATACCCTTATTTTATAACTGTAACAACTGTAACTGTAACGCAACCCGTCACGCAAAACAGATTCATCAGCTTAACATTTCTCTACTGCAGCGTAAGGGCCATGAGGCCGATGACGACGTCGTTGGAGAGGGTGCGGAGGGTGAGCGAGCGGAGGGTTTTCTGAGGGTTCAGAGGCATGGAGAGCAGCTGGGCAGCACCACCCGGGATGTAACGATCGGCAACGCCCTTGATGCCAAGCACGGCTCCGAGGTCGCGACTGACGATGGGTTGCCCGTCATCGGTAGCCTTACCGAGACAGACACGCCAAGGACGGGGTTGGGCCGTATGGAAAGCGCAGCCGTCAACGTAATAGTCCTGCTCGATGGGGCACCAGTTGTCGGGATTGCGCAGCACTAGCGTGTCGGTCGTGTTGTCGGAATAGGTGACGACGACCAAGCCGTTGTCAATGCGGCTCTGCATGTGGTTTGTAGAGCCTGCTATCAGCAGATGGGCGCACGCTGCCCTACCCTTCAAGGGGATGACGACGCTGTCGGGATAGTTGTCCCACAGCGAGGTGTAGACAATGTTGCGGCCTTCCCTTGGCGTGCGGAAGGGAATGCCAACGAGCGTTATTCTGTCCTTCACGATGAGCGAGCGGAAGACGCTGTCGTTGATATCGGCCGTCAGCTGCGGATGGCACCACTCGCCGATGCCCTGGACAGGAATCTGCAGGGTCGTGGTCTGCGGACGGGGCGAGAGATACTTCTGTTTGAAGATGTCATCGACATGGGAGTTAAAATACCGATTGAGATTACACAAAAGAGACGGTTGACTTTCCCCTTCGGGCCGTCGAGCTATACCTTCCTTTTGTGTAATTGTGTTACCAAGGCCCAGGTTGAGGTGACAGCTGGGCACGGGATGTGATAGTCTCTCAACATAGTAGGGCTTCCTGACCTCGATGACCTGATGTTGCTCAGCCGTCCCCTCTGTGTCGACATAACGCCCCAGGCCGGTATTCTGACGGATGACAATCTTCAGCGGCTGACGGAAGTGCTGGGTAATCGAATAGCGCTCGACGCCATTCTTGCGCGTATATGTATAAGAGAGGTACGGGGTCTTGACGGCGGCGCTGTCCCAATCACTCGGAAAGCCCGGACGAATGATGCAACGCCCGTCAAGCGCCTGCGGGACTATGCCGAAGAGCCCCTGGAGGAGCGTGCGACTGGAGATGCCGATGCAGTCACCGAAGTCGCGATAGCACTCACCGCGAGCCGCATCGTAGCGGCTTATCTGTCCGAAGTTGCCTGGGCATTGTCCGTAGTACATCTGGTCAAGGATATTAGCCTTCATCAGACGGTAACCTTCATCGTTGCGCCCTGCCTCAAAATAAGCCAGCGCCGTGTGCATGACCTCGGCTGCCGCCACGTTGTTGATGCTCCACGAGTAGGGCATCCAGTTTGATGTAGCAATCGTCGTATAGTCGGTTCCTTCTACGCGGATATGCGGTATGTGTGACGATATCCAGTCGGTAGCCATAAACGCCTGCTCAGGCGAACAGGCTCCACAGTCGATAGGAGTATAGACAGACCATACGGCAGGGCTCTCATGGAGCCGCTTCAAGCCCATGGCGTCCTGACATTCTGCCCAAACACCCTTATTGGGCATCCATAGCCGCTCGTTCATCGCACGGAGGATAGCCTCGGCCTCGTCACGATAGGGTTTGGCATCCTCACCAATGATTTCTGCTATGCGGGCCGCAAGCTTGTTTCCTCTATAATTATAAGCTGACGAGTGGGTGACGGCTCCACCGCTATAGTAGAGCGCGTCCGATGCCCAGATGCAGCAATAGGCGTCATAGAGGTGGTCGCCGTCAGGGTCGTAGTTGCGTTTCTCCCAAGCCAGATGACTGGTGATGACAGGCCACATACGACGCATATAGGCTGTATCGGCATCGTACTGGAAGTGCCAGAGCAACTCGTCCATGTAGTTCAGGTTCATGTCATAGTGGTGCATCTGGTCGTTGCGCTCAGGGTTGCGACAGATGTAACCATTGGAGTACATCTGCGTGCCCCACCGCTTCTCTGCACGGGCAAGGTTCTGCAAAGAATCCTGCGAGGGATGGGGAATGGTAGCAGGGACATCGGTCACCTGACTCGAAGCATAGGCATCGAAATGGGAACGCTGGCGGTCGCGCCACCCCAGCACATCGCCCACATAGGCCGCACGCCAGCCAGCCAGCGGCATGCGCCAGCCGATGCAGCCGTGCAGCCACGTCTGTCCGTCCCAGTCACCGTCAGCGGCCATGGTCAGGGCACTCCCCAAAGTGTTGACATAGGGGTCAGGCGTCTCGAATCGGATGAGTTCGCTGAGTACACCGTTGTACATCACGGCCTTCATGAACAGGCTGCGAGCCTCGTCGGCACCATAGTCGGCAATGCGGTTGACGGAGTCGACAACAAGCCAGGTCTCGTATCCACCTTCCCACACTTTCGTTACCAGTTCCTTCTCATCGGCAGCCGCCTCGAAGAAACCGGGCTGACGCTCAACGCCAATGTCGCCATTACGATAGAGCTTCGGCTGGGCAATAGCACAGACACGGGCCTCGAAGCGTGCCGGATGCTCAAAGCGGCGATCGTCAAAGAGCCAGACCGCCCCCTCGCGGTCAGGACAGGCCACCACCTGCAGCATCAGCTCGGCCTGACCACCCCACCTGCGGTCGCGCAGGCTATAGATACGCATACCATTGACATAGGTAGCACGACAATAGTCCGTGGAATCGAGGGCTACGCCGTTGACCCAAAATCGGATATTCCGGTGATGGTTCTTCTTCACGACGGCAAACACCGGCCGGTCGCTGGTCTCCAGCCGCCAGTCGGTCCACCCTCCATAAAGTGCACGGGTAAAACGGTTAGTACCATTGACACAGACGAAGCCTCCGTCCTCAGGAACGTACTGGGCGAAAGCAGCGAGACAGCCAAGCAAGGCTATAAGTAGGATTAGTTTTCGCATACGGCAGCAAAGGTAGTGTTTTTTATGAAGTTATCGAAGTTAAAGAAGTTAAAGAAGTTAAAGAAAAGAGAGGCGACAAAAAAACGGGGCGTCGTCGCGACGCCCCGTTTCGAAAAAACAAACTACTTAAAAACTAATCTACTAAAACAAATCAAAAAAATATTCTCGTATGCCAACATTGGGCAACTAATCATTTTACGGCTGCAAAGATAAGGAGAAAAGAATATCCTCGCAAGAGTTTTTAGAAAAACTTTATTGACATAAATCAAAAAGAAAAGAAAAGGAGACGAACTGAAAAAGTCCGCCTCCTGGTTTTGTTATGTCTGCCTGACATTTTAGGGCATTTACATCATACCGCCCATGCCTGGTGCGCCACCCATCGGCATAGCAGGCTCCTTCTCGGGCTTGTCGACGATGAGGCACTCTGTGGTGAGGAACATACCAGCAATGCTGGCTGCATTCTCGAGAGCCACACGAGCCACCTTGGCGGGATCGATGACACCTGCCTCGCGGAGGTCCTCGTAAACATCGGTACGGGCATTGTAACCGAAGTCACCCTTACCCTCGCGAACCTTCTGAACGACGACGGCACCCTCGCCACCAGCGTTGGTAACAATCTGGCGCAGAGGCTCCTCAATGGCACGACGGATGATGTTGACACCCGTCTGCTCGTCGGCATTGTCGCCCTTTACGTTCTCCAAGGCCTCCTGAGCACGGATGTAAGTGGTACCACCACCGGCTACGACACCTTCCTCGATGGCAGCACGGGTAGCGCAGAGAGCATCGTCGACGCGATCCTTCTTCTCCTTCATCTCAACCTCGCTGTTGGCACCGACATAGAGAACAGCCACACCGCCGGCCAGCTTGGCCAGACGCTCCTGCAGCTTCTCCTTATCGTAAGAGCTGGTTGTATTCTCAATCTCCTTCTTAATCTGTGCGATGCGATCCTTGATGGCCTGTGAGTCACCGGCACCGTTGACAATCGTGGTGTTGTCCTTCGATACTGTCACCTTGTCACACGTACCAAGCATATCGAGCGTAGCCTGCTCCAGCTTCAGACCCTTCTCCTCGCTGATGACAACGCCACCAGTCAGAACGGCAATATCCTCGAGCATGGCCTTACGACGATCGCCAAAGCCAGGAGCCTTCACTGCGCAGATCTTCAGACCGCCACGCAGACGGTTCACCACGAGCGTGGTCAGAGCCTCTGAGTCAACGTCCTCGGCGATGACCAGCAAGGGACGTCCGCTCTCAGCAGCAGGCTGCAGAATAGGCAGGAAATCCTTAATGTTCGAGATCTTCTTATCATAAATAAGGATGTAGGGATTCTCCATCACACACTCCATCTTCTCGCTGTCGGTGATGAAGTAAGCACTCAGATAACCACGATCGAACTGCATACCCTCGACAACACCGATATGTGTGTCGCGGCTCTTGCTCTCCTCAATGGTTATAACACCATCCTTAGAGACCTTGCGCATAGCCTCAGCCAGCAGTTCACCAATCTCCTTATCGTTGTTAGCAGAAACAGTAGCCACCTGCTCGATCTTGTCGTAGTTGTCACCCACCTGCTCAGCACTCTTGGCAATGTGATCAGTAACAGCCTTCACTGCCTTGTCGATACCACGCTTCAGATCCATCGGGTTGGCTCCGGCAGTCACGTTCTTCAATCCCTCTGATACGATAGCCTGTGCCAGGATGGTAGCTGTAGTGGTACCGTCACCAGCATCGTCGCCAGTCTTCGAGGCGACGCTCTTCACGAGCTGGGCACCTGTGTTCTCAAACTTATCCTCCAGTTCAATCTCCTTGGCTACGGTCACACCGTCCTTAGTAATCTGAGGAGCACCGAACTTCTTCTCGATAACCACATTGCGTCCCTTCGGACCAAGCGTTACCTTGACTGCGTTAGCCAACTGGTCAACGCCCTGCTTCATAGCATCGCGGGCGTCAATATTGAATTTAATATCCTTTGCCATAATTTTATTGTACTATTTGACTATTTACTATTTGACTATTAATTTGTGAAATTGTCCAATTGTCAAATGCGATTACTTCTCAATAACTGCGAGCACATCACTCTGACGCATCATCAGGTACTTCTCACCTTCGAACTCAAGTTCCGTGCCACTATACTTGCCGTAGAGCACTTCGTCGCCGGCCTTCAGGATCATAGCTTCATCCTTTGTGCCCTGGCCAACAGCCTTGATGGTACCATGTAGGGGTTTCTCCTTGGCGGTGTCGGGAATGATGATGCCGCCAATCTTCTCTTCTGCCGGTGCAGGCAATACCAGCACGCGGTCTGCTAATGGTTTAATGTTCATAATACGTTATGTTTTAATGTTTGAGCTTAATATTTCCTGCCCTGTTCATAGCGAAAACCGTGCCAAAACGTCAAGACTGACATTTTGGCACGGTTTAATTAAATTATGAGAGGATACTCCTTACCTCTTATTTGTATCCAGGGTTCTGCCAAGCGGCCTTCTGCTCGGGACTGAGGTTGGTTCCATCGCTATTCTGCAAAGCATCGATGAAGGCCTGCGGAATAGGACGCAGCTCGTGCTTGCCGGCAGTAATGTTCTTAGCCTCGGGGTTGAAAGCCTTGGCACGCTTGACGAGCAAGCCTGCACGGGAAAGCTCCTCCCAGCGGTTCCACTCGCCCAGACACTCACGAGTGCGCTCGTTGAACACGAAGTTCAGCATACGGTCGTAGTCAGAGGTAGCGCCAATGGCAGCCAAGATATCCTCGTCCTCCTGCGGCAGCTGGGTGTAACTCTTAATCTGCAGATCACTCGGAGCCGTCGTCTTCTCGATGCCTGTTGACAGGTAGTAGGTATTCTCATGACGGTGTGAAGCATAGTAAGCCTCGGTCATCGTCATCGTCTTGCCCTCGGCGTTCTTACAGTTCGAGTTGTTACCAGCGATGGCGTTGTCGGACATACCGCCGTCAGCCTTCAGGAAGGCCATCGAGCCGTCGGTGTAGTACGAGCGGTCTTCACCATCCTTCCACTGAGCACGGGCACGGATGACGTTAATAGTCGTGATAGCCTCCTGATACTTACCCAGACGCACCTGAGCCTCTGCCTTCACCAGATAGGTCTCACCGGTGCGGGCCATGATGACATCGCGGTGAGCATCGCCCTTCTCAGCTGTACGACTGCCATCGGCCGTCTTGTTGATGCCACAGAACACGTTCGAGGTAGCGGTATTGCCGCTCACACCGTAGTTGTAAAGCACATACTGGCCATTCATGTAGAGGGGGAAGGCGTTGGGCACCCACTTGCCCGTCTCAGGATTGATGAACGTGTGGTCCTGTCCGCCGCGTCCGAAGGTACCGTAAGGCTCTCCGTCGAAGCGGTGGTCGCTCTTCTTGTTGAGGATGAAGATACAACCCTGGTCACCGATGGTGGGACACTGGTCGTCGGTAAGTCCATAGGTCGATTTCATGCCCTTGGCCGTCACCTTGCCATCCTTGTCGACGGTATCGTCGGCTTTCATCTGCTGGTTGTTCAGTCCGTAGACGGTCTTGAAGGTCTTCCACATACGGGCATCGTTCACATTGTCAAACGTCGAGTAGGTGTACTCCGTAGGACGACAGCGCTGGAAGTCCATCTCACCAATATAGGCACCACGCTTAATCCAGCCACCCGAGAAGTTGGAGAACTGAGGGGAGAAGTAGTTGTACGTGCGATTGCCGAAGCGGCCCTGTGTTGAAGCATCGCCATTGTGCTCGGCAGCCATCAGAATCTCGTCAAGACCCTCGTTGGGGCAGTTGACACCCGTCCACTTGGCATAGAGGTCACTATAGTCCTTAGCCAGCGGGCAGGCAACGATGACCTCGTCACAGAGGGCGATAACACGGTTCAGGTCCGTCGACTTGTCGTAACTGCCGTTCCAGTCGCTGCAACGCTCCGACTGGCGGAACAGCAGAGCCTTAGCCAGGAAGTGGGCTGCGGTGTACTTAGTCCATGTGCCATTGCCACGCCATTTGTCTGAAGGCAGAAGCTTATAAGCCTGCTCCAGGTCGCTGATGACCTGGTTCAGCGTCTCCTCGGCACTGGCGCGGGTATAGTCTTTCTTGACCTCACCATTGGCCGGCTCGGTCTGTAAGACCACACCACCATACTGAGCAAACAGACGGTAGTAGTTATAGCCACGGAGGAAGTAGGCCTCGCCCATAGCCTTGTTACGCGTAGCCTCATCAGTGACCTGACTGGCCTTCGCAATGACGAGGTTGGCCGTCGAAATGCCATAGTACATCTGGTTCCACAGAGCTGACACGGCAGGACAGTTGTTGTTAGGAGCACCCAGAGCCTTGGTGAAGTCCAGGGCGTTGAGGTTATTGTCATAGGTGTTCCAAATGTCCGACGTATTGTCAGCACCGGTGGTGAACTCATCGCAACCGTAGAGGGTGATACCATAAGCCCACTCGTAGCCGAAGTGCCAACGGATGTTTCCATAGAGACCGGCAGCCATCTTAAGGGCTCCTTCCTCAGTCTCAAGCAGTGCATCGGTATAGAGGTGTCCGGCATCCTCCTTCAGGAAGTCGTCGCCGCAGGAGCTGAGGCTCATGGCAGCACAAAGCGACAAAGCACCGCAAACTATCTTATTGCTGATATATTTCATAATTCTAGCTTTTTTACTTTTATACTTTCTTACCTTTCTTAGAAGTCTACTGTCAGACCAACAGTGAAGCCACGGTTGTAGTAGGTAGCACCTGTATCGAGGTCCATGAAGTCAACCGATGAATAGAGCATACCCAGGTTCTTACCCTGCACATAGACCTTGGCACCACCGATGCCCAAAGTCTTACAGAACTGCTTGTCGAAGTTGTATGCCAGAGAGAGGTTGCGGACTTTGATGAACGAAGCGTCCTTGAAGCCCAGCAGGGCTGCCTTCTTATCGCCACCACCTGTGCTGTAGATAGGCTTCTGCCACTCAGCACCAGTGTTTGATGGTGTCCAGTAGTCAATCTCGCGCTGTTGATACATACCCAGCTGGCCTTCACCGCCAGTGCTGATCATGTACTTGAAGCGGCCATGCAACTCAAGGCTCAGCTCAAAGCCTTTCCAAGTAAGCGTATTGCTCCATCCTGCGGTAAGACGCGGATTGCAGTTGCCCAAGATAACACGGTCCTCGTCATTGATCTTGTAGTCGCCGTTCTGATCGACGGGACGTACCATACCAGCCGAGAAGGCCTCACCGTTCTCATTGAACTTAGCCATCTCCTCAGCATCGCTCTCCTGCCAAAGGCCGGCATTGTCGTAGCCATAGAAGACCGATATGCTCTCGCCGATAAACCAGGCGTTGTTGATATCGTCTTCCTTACCGTTTGCCAGTTCCTCAATCTTGTCTTTCTGCCATGCGAAGTTCAGGTTCGACTGCCACATGAAGTCCTTAGTGAGTACGGGGATGGTGTTCAACGTCACCTCAATACCCTTGTTCGAGGTCTTACCGATGTTGTCCATCATAGAGGGATAACCCGACAGTGAAGGCACAGTCATCAGCATCAGTAGGTCATTGGTCGTTGAGGTATAGAGATCCAACGTACCTCCGATGCGGCCCTTCAGGAAGCTAAAGTCGATACCAAGGTTCCACTGGGTGGTCTTCTCCCACGACAGGTTCTTGTTAGGCATCTTGTTCTGGCTGTTCGAATAGTAGGGCTCGTTGGTGACGAGAATCTGAGAGTTACCCGTACTGAACGGCATCCAGTAGCTGCTGATGACGCCGAGCGTACCGTATGAGTCAACGGCAGAGTTGCCGGTAACACCGACACCCAGACGCAGCTTCAACTGATCAATCCAGGTGAGGCTCTTCATGAACTCCTCCTGCTCCATACGCCATCCGAGGGCCATCGAGGGGAAGAAGTCCCACTTATTGCCTTCGGCCAGCACGCTACTGCCGTCCCAACGTGCAGAGGCTGTCAGGAGATAGCGGTCGCGGAAGGCGTAGTTCACACGTGCCATATACGATGACAGAGCGTACTCGGTAAGACCGGTACCCATACTGGCCTTATTGGCCGACTCGGCAATGTCAACGCTACCCATGTTGTTCCACAGGAACGAAGGCAGAGGAATGTTCTCCGCGCTCAGAGAACTGTTCTCGCGGTTGCTCTTCGAAGCCGACTGCAACAAGGTGATGCCGACAGAATGGTCGCCAAACACCTTATTATATAATAGCATGTTATCGAGCGTCCATGCGAAGCTGCGGACATCGTTGCGACGGGCCATATTGTTACCACCGCCACGGGCTGCTGAGCTGGAGTCGATAAAGTTACCCAAACGATAGAAGCGGAAGTCGGGACCGAACTGCAGCTTGTACTGGATACCCTCCAGGGGTTCCCAGATCTTGCCGAAGTCAATCTGAGCATAGAAGCTACCGAGCGCACGGAAGGCCTGACGGTTATCGTTAGACTTGTTCCACTCGTCAATGACAGTATAGGTGTTAGAGACTGAACCACCAGGCGTCAGAATGATGTTACCAGCCTCATCGTAAGGCAGTGTGTAGCGCAGAATCTGCTTGGCAGCGCCATAGATATCGGTCGGACCAGAGTTCGACGACTGACCGGTACGAGAGAATCCATAATCCTGCTCGCTATAGCTGGTGTTGATAGAACCACCGGCTTTGAACCAAGGCGTAGCCTGGATATCAGCCGAAGCATTCAGGGTGTAGCGCTCATACTGCTGACCCTTCTGGGTTCCCTTGTTATTCAGGTAGCCAAATGAGATGCCACCTCTCATGGTCTTCGTGCCACCACGTGCACTCACGGTGTGCTCGTGCGTGAGGCCCGTACGGGTGACGAAGTCCGTCCAGTCGGTATCGGTAACCTTAGAGCCATCCCATGTGCCACCGGCCCATCCCTTCTCGATGTTGGCCCAAGCCACCTCGTCGCCTGAGAAGAACGACTTATCCTGCTCCAGCGTAGGCTGGTCACCGGGGGTGTACTTGTCGGGAGCGGAGTTATAGTATGCCCAACGACGCCAAGTGATATAGTCGCTGGCGTTCATGGCTGGACTCTTATCAACGATGTTCTCGAACGTCATCGTGCCGCTATAGGACAGCTGTGTCTTGCCCTCCTGACCACGCTTGGTAGTGATAAGCACGACACCGTTGGCACCACGACTACCGTAGATGGCGGTTGATGATGCATCCTTCAGAATGTCAATAGCCTCAATGTCGCGAGGATTCAGAGACTCGATACCACCGGCCTGGAGGGGCACACCGTCAACGACATAGAGGGGAGCGGACGAGGCATTGAGTGAACGGGTACCACGAATGATAATGTTACCCATCTCACCAGGACGCTGGTTCGACGTGATATCGACACCGGCAGCCTTACCCTGTAGGGCCTCGAAAGCATTGCTCACGGGCTTGGAGTTGATTTCTTTCTCACCGACACGTGTCAAGGCACCCGTCACATCGCTCTTGCGCTGCACGCCATAACCGACGACGACAACCTCGTCAAGCAGTTGTTTGTCTTCCTGCATGACCACGTCAACAGATGATTTACCAGCTACAGAGACTTTCTGGTCTTTGTAGCCTACATAAGAGAATCTGAGGACACCATTGTTGGCAACCTTCTGAATGGCGAAACGTCCGTCGAGGTCGGTCACGGCTCCATTAGAGGTACCGTCAACGACAACACTCACACCAATCATGGGTTCACCTGTTGCATCCTTCACTGTGCCCGTTACTGTCTTCTGTGCATAGATAAAAAGACAGAACATGGACATAAGTAAAGCCGTAAAGGCTCGCTTTGCTTGTAGATCCATAGGTTTTAGTTTTTAATGTAAAAAAAAGAGTTTTAATAGCTATAGTAATATTTTTGCAAAGTTAATCATTATTTACAAATCAGCCAAGTATTTATCATTTTTCTAAGTAAGGAAAACAAAAAATGCAGTTCGTCGTAAGAGGCGAACTGCATAGTTTGTCAAGAAATGAGGGACGATTCTATTTTACATCCTCCAACAGGTCGATTTCAACAATGCGGAGCTCCACTTTACCCTTTGAGCCCTTGATGCGGTCCATCTCATTAGCCACACCACCGGCAAGCTCCTTTTCCTGACCGAACTTAGTACTATCCTGTACAGGAGCAACCATGCGGATAGTGATATCCTTAGCTAAGACAGGTTTGTCAATATGAAGGTGTACGTATCCGAGCGTGGCAGGAGTAACGCCTTCCCATACCTTCTTCTTTCCGGCATAGACCTCCAGCGGATAGCTCTTAGATCGCCACCCAGTCAGCTTCATCGTAATCTCGCTGATAGCTGCCTTACGCTCCAGATGGTATGTCACCCAAGCATTCTCCTTCTGGCCGTCACTCTCCCACTCCGTCAACTCATTATCATCATAGCTCTTGGCTGCATCATCAGCATGACAACCAGCAGCAGTAGAAACCACGCCAACACTGGCATAAGCATCGTCATAAGAATCCGTAGCCGGAGTCTCCCCACGATCCAGACGAGACTTCAGTGTCAGCTGAGGAAGATAGGCAGACACATCAACAGGCATCGTCTTCATTGTTACATAAGCAGGACGGACACCTTCTGCATAGGCGGAGATATTGATGTTGCCTGCATTGACTGTCGACTTCACCAATACCCGGTTAACGCCACACTCCACCGGCAGATCATAAGCACCAACATAGTTATCACTCAGGTTCTTCTTGTTGGCAGAGTCGAGCAACGACGGGTCTTTTTTCTCGCCATCCGTCAGATAATCTTTGTTATTACGAGTTGCAATACCGCCTATCCACTGCATCTCGCCATTGGCCTCAAAGTGAATCATGCGATCGTCAAGGGGACAGCGGCGCCCCTCACGGTCTACCACCTCCACCTGTACAAGAGCCATATCGGCCCCGTCAGCCTTGAACCCGTCGGGATTCTCTATCGTAGTGAGCTTCAGCTGATATGGCTCACCAGCGGTCTCCACAGCATAGCGACTCGTTTCTTTGCCACCTGTATAGGCAACTGCTTCCAGTTTGCCAGCCTCAAAGCTGACATCATTAAAAGTGAAAAGCCAGTTGAAACTGCGCTCACCCTTGCCAACAGATTTGCCGTTTACAAACAATTCCACATTATCGCCAGTAGAGACGACATACACAGGCTTCACCGTTCCTGGGTTATAGTTCCAGTGCCCAATAATATAGGTATGGTCACGTTCGGGACTAACCCATCCATCCCACATCACTTGATGGGCATAGAAGGCATCCTTGGGAATACGCATGGCATCGACCACACCACTGGTACGATAGTTCGACTCGCCGCGATGATGGGTATTGGTATCGCTGAATACAATCTTCACGCCACCGTCAGAAACGCGCCGACCAGTACCGGGACGTTCCAGCCAATACTCATGCCAACGTTCCACCATACCACAGGCCAGGGCGTCCATATTATGGTTATAGTCGGGGGCAGGAGCATTGCGATAGAGCGGTCCGTCACCCTCTTTGTGATAAGGATAGGAGTACTCGTCCCAGTACTTACGCAAGCCTTCATCACGATAATACTCCATCGACCACATAGGCTTCGTGGCCGACTTGTTGATATAGAGCATTTCGCCCCCATACTCAGCCTCTGGCCGGTCAAGCATTTCACGACTGCCAATGGCACGGCCACCATAAGGGTCGTACTTATCACGGATAGCTTTCATCTCCTCCATGTGTTCCTTGGAGATACGGAAATTACCGCATTCATAGAAAAGGATAGACGGATTATTACGGTTATAGATGATGGCATCACGCATCACCTCGGTACGCTGCGCCCACCGAGGACCTTCCACGTCTTTCTCAGCATCACCAGCCGGCATGGCCTGTATCAGTCCCACACGGTCACACGACTCTATATCCTGCTTCCATGGGCAGACATGCATCCAACGCACCAGATTGCCTCCCGATTTGACGATGAGGTCGTTGCTATAGTCGCTAAGCCAGGCTGGTACCGAGAGTCCTGTGCCGGGCCACTCGTTGGAAGTACGCTGGGCATAGCCATGCATCATCAGTACGCGGTCGTTCAAGAAGGTACGGCCATTCTTGAACTCTGTCTTGCGGAAACCTGTACGGGTGATGACACGGTCGTGGCCCGCATTTGCTCCCTCAACAAGCGAGGTCTCGACAGTATACAGATAGCCATAGCCCCAGGACCAGAAGTGCAGACCTCCAACCTCTTGCTGTGCCCTTGCAACAACAGTGGCACCAGGAGAGACCGTTATGGTCTGCCCACGGAATCGGACCACCTCCTGGCCATCAGCATCTTTCACTGCTACCTGTAAGGCAAAGCGATGGGGGGCGTCGTCATCATTCTTCACTTCGGACTCAGCATGGATAGTAGCCTTTTTTCGTGCTATATCAAAGTCCGTAGCATAGATGTAGGTACCGGTTGTTCCCAGATTTGAATAGAGCGGCAACGTTTGGTACAACTTATCCGTCAGATGCAGGAACACGTTCTTGGGAATACCACCATAGTTGGCATTGAAGTTCTTGTCGTTCCACTGGTAACGACTGTTGTGTTGACGAGAACGATACTGCCAACTGTTGTCACACCGTACTGCCAAGACATTTTCCCCTAATATAATATAAGGTGTAAGGTCCACGCCACAGGCCATAACACCATTCTCACTGAATCCCACGTGGTGACCATTCAGGTAGAAGTCAGCTCCTTGGCGCACGCCTTCGAATTCAACGAAGACTTTTCCCATAGATTGTTTCTCGCTGATTTCAAAGTGTTTACGATACCAACAAATGGTATCCGTCAAGTCAACGATATCCTTCTTAAACGCCTCAAAGCCATTGAAGGCATAAGGCAACGTGACACGCTGCCATCCACTGTCATCGAAGTCGGGACGTGCGGCCTCGGCTATGTCACCCACCTGCAATCGCCAGTCTGCATTAAAATTTTGTTTCACTCTCTCGGCCGATACGGAAAGGACCTGCATCAGCAAAATAAAAGTCAACAACGGGAGATTCTTTTTCATCTTATTGGGTAGTAGTTTGTTGTTTTGCCGGCAAAAGTAGCATGAAGAAAAGAAAACGGACGTGGTGGTTCGTCCGTTTTCCTGTATTTCCGTTCACTTTTATCTGATTTGCACGTTCTTAACCGTACAATTCTCAATCAGCGTCTCATCGAAAGCTTTTTTCTCGTCCACGACACTAATATTCTCGAACGCGAAATCTACGAGACGATACTTGTCGCTCTTTCCTACATCAAAGAAGTTCTTGGTAGTCATCTGGATGTTACGGATAGTGATATTATTGCACTGCGACAACGGCATATCATCACGTTTTTCTGACTTAAAGAACTGCGTCCATGGACGAACGACAAGGAACGAACCGCACTGGCCTGTAATATCCTCAACAGTCACATACTCATAGTGCTGAGGGGTATCGGGACGCATCTTCAGCCACAACACACGGGTGGCGGACTTGACATGAATACGGCGCAGGATAACATTACGGTCGTGCAATGACTCAGACCCCAGCGTCAGACAGCCATGCACCTTACCATAGACACAATCCTCAATAATAACATTCTCACATGGGCCATTGTTCTCGTCCTTATCAGCCCATGTGCCTTTACCGCCTTTAAGAACAACAGCATCGTCATTGACGTGCATGTAGCACCCGTGAATGAGCACGTTCTTACAGACATCAAGGTCAATGGCATCGCTTGAGGGAGCCCCCCGCCTCGGGTCGACAGGTGTCACGTTCTCCGTTGGTGCATAAATGAAGCAGCCCAGGTATCGGACGTTCTCACAACGATAGAGGTGGTTCGTCCAAAATGGGGAGTTGATGATCTTCACGTCCTGGACAGTCACGTTCTTACTATTGGAAATGTACACATTGCGCGGACGAAGTGCCTCCAGATTCGTACAGTCCTTATTGAACTTTCGACGAATCCAGAATTCCTCCCAGTAAGGTTGTCCATTACCATTGATGGTACCTGGGCCTGTAATGGTAAACCCGTCAACGCCATCGGCATTAACCAAAGCAGCAAAGTAATCAAGCGTCTGCCCCTCCATACGGGTTTTCACGACAGGGAAATGCTTGATACGGTCACTTCCTTTCAGTTCTCCACCCTCGTCAATCTTCAAGTGAGTACCTGGCTTAAAGAAAAGTGCACCACTGACAAAGGTACCGCGAGGAATAACAATAACACCACCACCCTCCTGAGCGGCCCGGTCAATGACAGCCTGCAACTTAGCCGTTTGCACCTCTGTGCTGTAGCCGTCCACACCATAGTCTGTCACTACATAGTGTTTGAGAGCAGTTAGATTAACACGTGTCGTGTCGCGGAACCACTCGGAGACAGGTGTACCGTCAGGCCACAAGTCCTGTTTTGCCACTTTCTTTTTTCCCATTGTCATCGTGCTTGTCAGCAACAGCACGAGGCAGACAATTAGTTTTGTTTTCATACTTTAATTTGTTTCGTGATTAGTTCTGCGGGGCAAAATTAATAAAAAAATCAGGAAAAAGAGAGAACATTCGAAAAAAAGTATTATCTTTGCGCGCAGTTACGTAACGAACACCTTAACAATGAAAGATTTTATCAAGTACATGCTGGCCACCATCTGTGGCATTATCATTTTGTTTGTCGTGGTTGGCATCATCTTTATGGTCTCTATCGTGAGCATGGTTGTTGCAAGCAGCCAGGAGACGACTGTAAAGGAAAACTCCGTATTCGTCCTGAAACTGAACGGAAGCATTCAGGAGCGCGGCGAAGCCGACAGTCCCCTTAACATGCTATTAGGCGAAGCCGACATGGAACTGATGGGACTCGACGACATTCTTGCCAGCATTAAGAAGGCGGGGGAACAAGACGACATCAAAGGTATTTATATAGAGGGGGGCCTTTCTTCGTTCGATTCGCCAGCAACGGCCCAGCAGATTCGTGATGCCCTAAAAGACTTCCGTAAGTCGGGCAAATGGATTGTGGCCTATGCCGACCAGTATATGCAAGCAAGCTATTATGTGGCATCGGTAGCAGACAAGGTATACATGAACCATACAGGCATGCTCGATTTCAAAGGCCTCGGCGGCAAGAACGAATACATGAAAGGCCTCTACGACAAGCTCGGTGTCAAGTATCAAGTGGCAAAAGTCGGCAAATACAAGAGCTATGTGGAACGTAATACGCTGACGGGCATGAGTGAATACGACCGTGAGCAGCGCGAAGCGTATATCCAAGGTATCTGGCAGCACTGGCTGATGGACATTGCCGAAAGCCGTAAGGTAACAGCCAGCCAACTGGACTTGCTGGCCAGCGACAGCATCATCGGTTTTGCCGACCCGAAAGATTATGTCCAGGCAAAGCTTGTTGACAAGCTACTTTACCCCGATGAAGTAAAGAAGGAAGTGAAGAGTCTGTTGAAGATTGGCGACAAGGACGACATCAACCAGCTGACTCTGTCTGATATGAGGAACCTGCCAAAGAAGGAGAAAGAGAAGGGCGAGGAGATTGCCGTTTACTATGCTTACGGCAGTATTGTCGATAACAACACCACCGGCATCTTCTCCACCGACCATAGCATCGTTGGCAGTACAACGGTAGAAGACTTGAACAAGCTGGCGAAGAACGACGATGTGAAGGCTGTCGTCCTGCGTGTCAACTCTGGTGGTGGCAGCGCAGCTGCCTCAGAGCAGATATGGCATGCCATCAAGCAGCTGAAGACCAAGAAGCCCGTTGTCGTCTCCATGGGTGGTGCTGCGGCCTCTGGAGGCTATATGATCAGCGCTGGCGCCAACTATATTTTCGCTGAACCTACTACTATCACAGGCTCCATCGGTATTTTCGGTCTGATACCCAACCTCAGCGGACTGGTAACCGACAAACTGGGCATCACCTTCGATGGGGTAAAGACCAATAAGTATACTGATTATGAGGAGAATCTGGTCTTTGGAAAAGAGGACGATGAAGAGATGAAGTATATGCAGGGCTATGTTGACCGCGGATACATCAAGTTCCTTGACATCGTAAGCGAGGGGCGCAAGATGAAGCGCGACCAGGTGAACGAGATTGCCCAAGGACGAGTATGGCTGGCCAAAGACGCCCTGAAGATCAAACTTGTTGACAAGTTGGGATCTCTTGACGATGCCATCAAGAAGGCTGCAGAATTGGCCAAAATCCAAGAGTACCATGCAACCAGCTATCCCGCACCAGCAGGTTGGATGGAACAGCTGCTGAATCAGAGTGAGAAGAAAGGTTCGTATCTTGACGGAGAACTACGCCAGATACTCGGTGATCTCTACCAGCCGTTTGCAGAGCTGCACCGCGACATGCAGGGAAGCCGTCTTCAGGCACGTTTCCCTTATCAATTGGAAATCAAATAAGCAATCTTGGAAGGCGACTTCATTAAAATCAATAAATGGCTGACGCCGCTGAGCTGGTTCTACGGTATCGGTGTCCGCTTCCGCAATTTCCTCTTCGATGTGGAATTGCGGAAGAGTCGCACATTCAAGACTCCAGTCATTGCAGTAGGAAACATCACGGTGGGGGGCACTGGCAAGACCCCACACGTGGAGTACCTCATACGCCTTCTCCTGCAGGAGCAAATGAAAGTGGCCGTCCTCAGCCGCGGCTATAAGCGGAAGAGCCACGGCTTCATCATTGCCGACAAGAACACAGACATGCACGACATCGGAGACGAACCGTTCCAGATGAAGCATAAATTCCCAGATGTCACCGTGGCTGTAGATAAAAAGCGAGTACAGGGCATCCTTAAACTCACCAATGGCGATACGAAAGACAGTAATATCGATGTCATCCTGCTCGACGATGCCTTCCAGCATCGACAGGTAAAGCCTGGGATCAATATCCTGCTGGTGGACTATCACCGTCTGGTCATCTACGATGAACTACTGCCTGCTGGTCGGCTACGGGAACCGTTACGAGGGAAAGACAGAGCAGACATCGTCATCATTACGAAGTGTCCCAAAGACTTGAAGCCCATGGAATTCCGCGTCATCACGAAAGCCATGAGCCTCTATCCTTATCAACAGTTGTTCTTCTCAACCATCAACTACGAGGAACTGCAGCCTGTCTTCTCGGCCAAGTCAAAAGTCATACATCTGTCACAGCTGAGCAATACAAACGTCCTGTTGCTCTCGGGTATCGCCTCCCCCAGGCAGATGATAGAGGATTTGACTCCTTTGGTGAAGAGTCTGACGCCACTGACCTTCGGCGACCATCATGATTTCTCCGAAAAGGACATCTCACAACTGAACGCCCTCTTCGAACAAATGCCAACGCCTAAGATCATTGTTACGACAGAGAAGGATGCCGCACGACTGATGACCGTTAACGCGATAAGCAATGAGGTTAGGCAGGCACTATACCAACTGCCTATCAACATCAGTTTCCTTCAGGAACAGACAAATGCCTTCAATCAATCAATCACCAGCTATGTGAACAAGAATGCCAGAAAAAAAATAAGTAAAATGAAAGAGGAGCAGAGGAAGAAAACTACTCAATCGTCAGAAACGCATTCTCGTATCATCACCTTTAAGAATTACTAATTTACCAAATCACTAATTATGGACATCGCAAAACTGGGCGAGTTCGGACTGATTGACCGACTCACCAAGGATATTCACCCCAAGAACGAATCAACAAAATATGGCGTGGGCGACGACTGTGCCGTCCTCTCGTACCCCAATCATGAGGTATTGGTCACCACTGACCTGCTGATGGAAGGTGTACACTTTGACCTGACTTACATCGACCTGAAACATCTGGGCTATAAGTCTGCCATGGTTAACATCAGCGACATCTTTGCCATGAACGGCACACCACGACAGATGACCGTGTCGCTGGCTCTGAGTAAGCGCTTCACGGTTGAGGACGTGGAAGAGCTCTACGAAGGTATACGTCTGGCCTGCGACAAGTGGAATGTTGACATCATCGGCGGAGACACGACCTCGTCCTATACAGGACTGGCCATCAGCATCACCTGTATTGGCGAAGCCTCCAAGGACGACATCGTTTACCGCAGCGGAGCCCATGACACAGACCTCATCTGCGTCAGCGGCGACCTTGGCGCGGCCTACATGGGACTACAGCTGCTGGAACGTGAAAAAGCAATATACTACAGTCAGGTCAATGATCTGCAGAAAGAACTTGCCAAAGCAAACAAAGAGGGTAATCAGGAAAAGATCTCAAGCCTCAACGCTCAAATCTCCAACCTCGGACAACCAGACTTCAGTGGCAAGGAGTACCTGCTACAACGGCAACTGCAGACAGAGGCCCGGGGTGACATTATCAAGAAACTGCGCGAGGCAGGCATCCGACCGACTGCCATGATGGATGTCAGCGATGGCCTCAGTAGCGAACTCATGCACATCTGTAAGCAGTCTGGCGTCGGTTGCCGCATTTTCGAAAAGCAACTGCCCATCGACTACCAGACAGCCATTATGGCTGAAGAGATGAATATGAATGTGACCACTTGTGCCTTAAATGGAGGCGAAGATTACGAGCTGGTATTCACTGTTCCTATCGGCGATCTGGAAAAAATCGAGCAATTAGAGGATATTCACCTTATCGGACATATCACCGACAAGAAGTTCGGTCATGTGCTCGTAACTCGTGATAATCAGGAGTTTGAGCTCAAAGCACAGGGGTGGAACCCGTTGAAGAATTAAGAATTAAGAGTTAAGAAATAAGAGTTTTCTGAAAAAAGTCGCAGAAAAGTTTGGTGGGACGGAAAAAAGTTCGTACCTTTGCACTCGCAAACGAAAGGATTGCAACCGAAATGGTGCCTTAGCTCAGTTGGTAGAGCATCGGACTGAAAATCCGTGTGTCCC
>CAZLPO010000017.1:0-26669 GCA_964561385.1 uncultured Prevotella sp. | reverse complement strand
CCTCAAAGAGGAACTCATACGACGGATTGTGAGCAATCACCTTCGAACCGGTGATGCCATACTGTGTCAAATCTAACTTTGCCATATTACTAATACTATTTTTGAATGATTATTATCCTTTTTCAATTTTCACGGCGCAAAGGTAATAAAAAGTTTAGAATTTAGCGTTTAGAGTTGAGGGTTTTTGCAACAGATTTAATGTTTTTTAGATACATATCAAGTGAAAACAGAGTTCAGACTTTCACTTTTGTAAGGCTGACATGACAAATTCGTAAAGCTCATCGCCACGCAGATCACGAGCCACGATATACCCCTGACGGTCAATAAGCACGTTTGAAGGGATGGCCTGAACATGGTAGACGCGGGCACCTTCGCTCTCCCACCCCCTCAAGTCACTCATTTGGGGCCATGCCATCTGCAACTGGCTGATGGCAGCCAACCAGGCCTCCCTGTTATTGTCGAACGAAACACCTACTATCTCAAAGCCCTTGTCATGGAAAGCCTGATAGGTACGTACAACATACGGCATCTCGGCCCGGCATGGACCACACCACGACGCCCAGAAGTCAATGAGCGTCAGCATATTCTGAGACACATAGTCGCTCACCTTCACCACATTACCACCAGGACCAGGCAGCGCCAGGTCAATGTACTGTTCCTGAGATGCCGACACCTCGCTCGCATTGGTTTCCTGAAGAGCAGATACTCTCTCAGAATCTCTGTTTTTCGATGACTGATCACATGATACAACAAACAAGGTTGCAACGACAAAAATCCAAGAAAACTGTTTCATTGCAATACATTTTTGATTATTAGAGTGCAAAAATAATAATATTTCTCGATTTTTTGCAAATAATGAAAGGATTTTTAGTATTTTTGCCGGCAAACCAAAACTATCACGATATGCAAGTCATTAATTTTTCAGAACAGAACACGGTTATCAACCAGTATATGGCCCTACTGCGGGACAAGGTACGTCAGCGTAGACGGATGGTTTTCCGCCAAAGCATTGAGCGCATTGGTGAAATGATGGCGTACGAGTTGTCGAAGACGCTCGACTATAAAGAAAAAACCATCACCACCCCCCTGGACACAATCAAAGTATCCGTACCTGTTGACAATATTGTCCTGGCCACCGTGCTACGTGCTGGACTTCCTTTCCACCAAGGCTTTCTCAATGTCTTCGACCGCGCTGACTGTGCTTATGTATCGGCATATCGAATGTACACCAACCGTGAGCACACCGAGATAGGTATCCACACGGAGTATATGGCAGCGCCCAGTGTGAAGGGAAAAACTCTCATTGTGGCTGACCCCATGCTGGCTACCGGCGGATCAATGGTAGCAAGCATCGAAGCATTACTGAAGACGGGCAAGCCCAAGAAGATTCATGTGTGTTGCGTGATTGCAGTACCCGAGGGCATTGAGTTCGTCAAGAAGAGCCTGCCGGAAGACAGCACCATCTGGTGTGCTGCCATTGACCCCAGCCTCAACGAACAAAAGTACATTGTACCTGGCTTTGGCGATTGCGGCGACTTGTGCTACGGTGAGAAGCTATAACAAGAAAGCCCGTTTTTAGCGGGCTTTCTTGTTATAATTACCATACTCTTTATATCAAATGTAATGTACCCATGAGGTAGACAAGACCAAAGCCGAGCACCATGGAGATGACACCCATAAGAATACCCATCTTCGCCATATCGTTCTGCTTGACAAAGCCCGTGGCAAAGGCCAAAGCGTTCGGCGGAGTCGATATGGGAAGTATCATAGCACTTGAGGCAGCAATAGCTACACCGATAAGTACCGTAGGTGTGCCTCCAATGGGGTCGAGCTTGTCGCCCATGGCACCACAGACAATGGCTAGGATAGGCATCAGCAGTGCAGCTGTAGCCGAGTTCGAGATGAAGTTTGACAAAGCATAGCAGATAGCACCACCGAGCAACAGGATGAGCAGCGGCGAGAACTCGCCAAATGGAATGCTCTCCACAGCATTGGCAGCCAGTCCCGATGCGTTCAGACCGTAGCCCAGTGCGAAACCGCCAGCCACCATCCAAATGACCGACCAGTTAATCTGCTCCAGGTCACGCTTATTGATGACGCCCGTCAAGGCAAATACGGCGAATGGTATCATAGCAACGGTGTAAGAGTTGATACCTGTAACACGGTCAAGCAACCACAGAGCCACCGTCACGAAGAAAGTCACGATAACAACAATCGATTGGAACCCTTTCTTCATGCCGCCCTCAATGTTCAGTTCAATGGTCTTCTGAGTGAAAGGGAAGGTTTTCAACAGAATGCGCCAGCTGATGAACAGCAACAGTACAACCAACGGGAACATGAACATCATCCACTGGCCGAAACCCAGACCAAGGTTCAGTCCCTCAGGATCGTTCAAGTACTTCAGGGCAATGGTATTCGGCGGTGTGCCAATGGGCGTACCCATACCACCGAGGTTTGCAGCTACGGGGATGGACATAGCCAAAGCAATGCGGCCCTTGCCTTCAGGCGGGAGCTGACGGAACACCGGTGTGAGGAACGTCAGCATCATAGCTGCCGTGGCCGTGTTCGAAACGAACATCGAGAAAAGGCCCGTGATGAGCAGGAAGCCCAACAGCACCATCTCGCTCCTTGTACCGAATGGCTTCAGCAGCACCTTGGCCAACTGGGCATCAAGACCGGTCTTCGTGGCAGCGATAGCCAGCACGAAACCACCGATAAACAGCATAATGACGGGATCGGCAAACGTTGCCATAACGCCCTTATAACTGAGCAATTTTCCTACTTCCTCCTCATTAACCATCGGCAGGATACCACTGTCCGTACAGAATAGCAACATCAGCACAATGATGGCCACCGATGTGGCCCACGACGAAACAATTTCCAGAATCCACATCAGTGTAGCAAACGCAAAGATAGCGATAACACGCTGTTGAACAACTGTGAGATTCTGAATGCCGTACCATTCTGCCGGCATATTCCAAAGCAGGAGGGTCACAATAGCAACAAGCAAGATTTTCAGTGCCCGCTTGGTACCATCGGCGGGATGGTATTTCCGTTGGTGGCGCATGTTATGATACGCGTCAACGAGATGGAAGCCTTCGTAAATATGAAACATGGTTCTTTTTAGGTTTGTTGTTTTTTTTGCGGCTGCAAAGGTACAGAAAAGTTAAGAGTTGAGAGATGAAAGTGGAGAGTTTTTGGGATATAAAGTGTATTTTTACACGAAAATAGTGTGAAAGGGAAACGTCACTTGGCGGTTTGTCAACTCCACATGACAAATCAAATCCTTTATTAGGAAACACCGGTACACCTTATATAAAGATAAACAAGCGATGATTTTGCTGATATGGAAAATAATTCGTACCTTTGCAGCCGAAAAGGAAACAAGAATGAAAAAGCTATTTATTGAAACATACGGATGCCAGATGAACGTGGCCGACTCAGAGGTGGTTGCCTCGGTGATGCAGATGGCCGGCTACGAGACAACGGAGGTATTGGAAGAAGCCGATGCCGTATTCCTCAACACCTGTTCGGTGCGTGACAATGCAGAACAAAAGATCTTTCACAGGCTGGAGACGCTCGGCGCTTTGCGCAGAAAGAGGAGAGAGGAGAGAGGAAACCTCGTTATCGGCGTGCTGGGCTGTATGGCCGAACGCGTACAAAAGGATTTGCTGGAGAAATACGGTGCCGACCTGGTGGCTGGACCCGATGCCTACCTCAGTCTGCCCGACCTCGTGGCGCAAGCCGAGCTGGGACACAAGGCAATAAACATTGAGCTGTCAACGACTGAGACCTACCGTGACGTGGTGCCACAGCGTATAGGTCTGGGCCACAAGATTGGCGGTTTCGTAAGCATCATGCGCGGCTGCAACAATTTTTGTCACTACTGCATCGTGCCTTATACCCGTGGCCGTGAGCGCAGTCGTGACGTAGAGAGCATCCTGCGCGAGGTGCGCGACCTGCGTGATCGCGGTTTCAAGGAGGTGACACTGCTAGGGCAGAATGTAAACTCATATCGCCTAGATAGCCTAGACGGTCTAGATCATCTAGATTTCCCCGGCTTGCTGCGTCGCGTAGCCGAGGAGGTACCAGAGATGCGTATCCGCTTTACGACAAGCCACCCGAAGGACATGAGCGACGAGACGCTGCAGGTAATTGCCGAGATGCCTAATGTCTGCAAGCATATCCACCTGCCCGTGCAGAGCGGCTCCGACCGCATACTGAAACTAATGAACCGCAAGTACACCCGCGAGTGGTATCTCGACCGTGTGGCCGCCATCCGCCGCATCATTCCCGACTGCGGTCTGTCGACCGACATCTTCGTGGGCTATCACTCAGAGACGGAAGAAGACCACCAACTCAGTCTCTCGCTAATGCGCGAGGTGCACTACGACTCTGCCTTTATGTTCAAGTACTCGGAGCGTCCTGGCACCTATGCCTCGAAGCATCTGCCCGACAACGTGCCAGAGGATGAGAAGATTCGTCGTCTGAACGAACTCATCGCCCTGCAGACGGAAATCAGTGCTGAGCAGAACAAGAAGGATGAGGGCAAGGCGTTCGACGTGTTGGTCGAAGGCTTCTCCAAGCGCTCACGTGAACAACTCTGTGGACGGACGGAGCAGAACAAGATGGTGGTATTCGACAAAGCCGGTCACCACATCGGCGAGACTGTACGTATACGCATCACCGATTCGACAAGTGCTACGCTACTGGGAAAAGCTATTGTCTAATTGTAGTTTCAAATGAAAGAGTTTTTGAACGTTCTGAGGCGCTTTGTACCGCCTTACAAAAAATACCTGGTGTTGTCGGTCGTCTTCAACATCCTCTCAGCTATACTGAATATCTTCTCGTTTGCCGCACTGATACCCATCCTGCAAATTCTTTTCCAGACGGGCGACGCAGAGGCGGCAACGGGCTATATGGCATGGGATTGGGGCAATGTGCAGGATGTGCTGATGAACAACCTTAACTTTTTTGTCACGGGACTGATAGCCGACTACGGACAGACGACGACGCTGCTGTTCATCGGACTGTTCCTCGCCTTTACCACCGCTATGAAGACAGGCGCTTACTTCGCCTCGTCGGCCACGATCATACCTATCCGGACGGGCGTGGTGCGCGACATTCGCAACCAGCTCTACCAAAAGATAACGGCACTGCCCCTGGGTTTCTTCAGCGAGGAGCGCAAGGGCGACATCATTGCCCGTATGAGCGGCGACGTGCAGGAGGTGGAGTCGAGCATCATGTCGAGTCTTGACATGCTCTTCAAGAACCCCATACTGATTGTCGTCTACTTCTCCACACTGCTGTTCGTCTCCTGGCAGCTCACGCTGTTCACCATCGTCTTTGTGCCCATCTTCGGTTGGTTCATGGGGTTGGTGGGGCGCAAGCTGAAGCGCAAGAGCATTGCCGCACAAGCACTGTGGAGCGACACGATGAGCCAGGTGGAGGAGACACTTGGCGGTCTGCGCATCATCAAGGCCTTCTGTGCCGAGGAGAAGATGAACACACGCTTCGACCGCGTGAACTCCGCCTATCGCAACGACATCATGCGCGTGAACATCCGTCAGTCGATGGCTCACCCGATGAGTGAGTTCTTAGGTACGGTGATGATTATCATCGTACTGTGGTTCGGTGGTATTCTGGTGCTCAATAACCAGGCCATCACGGGCCCGACGTTTATCTACTATATGGTCATTCTATACTCCATCATCCAACCGCTGAAGGACTTCTCCAAGGCTGGTTACAACATTCCTAAAGGTCTGGCGTCGATGGAGCGTATCGACAAGATATTAAAAGCTGAGAACACCATCAAGGAGGTGGCACAGCCCAAACACGTCGCCTCGTTTGAGCACCAGATAGAGTTCCGTCATGTCTCGTTCCGCTACGGCGAGCAATGGGTGCTGAAAGATATCAATCTCACCATTCCAAAGGGCAAGACCATCGCCCTCGTGGGACAGAGCGGTAGCGGCAAGTCGACGATGGTCGACCTCATTCCGCGCTACTACGACGTGCAGGAGGGTGAAGTGCTCATCGACGACATCAACGTCAAAGATCTGGGCATCCACGACCTGCGCCAGCTCATCGGCAATGTGAACCAGGAGGCCATTCTCTTCAACGACTCCTTCCGCAACAACATCTCTTTCGGCGTTGACAACGCCACACAGCAGCAGATTGAGGAGGCGGCAAAGATAGCCAATGCCTACGACTTCATCATGGCCTCGGAGCACCAGTTCGACACGAACATCGGCGACCGTGGCGGACGCCTTTCGGGTGGGCAGCGTCAGCGAGTCAGCATCGCCCGCGCCATTCTGAAGAATCCGCCCATCCTCATTCTCGATGAAGCCACCTCAGCCCTCGATACGGAGAGTGAGCGACTGGTTCAAGATGCCTTGGAGCGGCTGATGAAGACACGCACCACTGTCGCCATAGCCCACCGACTCAGCACCATCAAGAATGCAGACGAGATATGTGTGTTACATGACGGTAAGATTGTGGAGCGTGGCACGCACGACGAACTGCTCGCCATGAACGGCTATTACAAGAAACTGCATGAAATGCAAAGCTGAAGAGTGAAGAATGAAGAATAGATTGTTGTATCTAGCTAAAACCTACTTGCTGACAATCCTGCTATTTGTCGTCGCTAAGGTAGCCTTCATGCAGTTCTGTCATGAAGGGCACAACTTCACAGCTGGCGATATGGCAGAAGTCATTTGGCATGGTCTCTCGCTAGATCTATCGACAGCACTCTACTTCATCATCATCCCTTTTCTGCTGACGATGGCCTCGCTCTGGGTGACTATTCCCAAGTGGGTATTCCGCACATATTATGTCATTATAGCCTTAGCGTTCGCACTAGCCTTCGTGGCGGATACCAGCCTCTATCCCTTCTGGGGCTTTAAACTCGATGCCTCCTGTCTCAGCTATCTGGAGACGCCAACAGAGGCGATGGCCAGCGTTACGACCAGCTACATCATCGTGCGGCTATTTGCCATAATCATTGTGGCTACAGGAATTTATGGGGTCTATTGGGTCAACAGGACACATAAGACACATGAGTCCTATCGTCTGCTGAAGTCCCTGCTTTATCTGCTCATGGCCCCCCTGATAATCATAGGCATTCGTGGCGGCTTTGGCGAATCGACGACGAACATCGGACAGGTGTACTACTCACAGAACCAGTTTCTGAACCATTCGGCAGTCAATCCCGTTTTTTCGTTCCTCTATTCGATGGGCCACACGATGGGCGACATTGACCAATATCGTTTCATGGATGATGACGAGAGCATGGCACTGACAGAACCCGTCTATACGACGGAGAGTATCCAAACGGACACACTGCTTAACACAGACCGTCCGAATATCGTGATTATTCTGCTGGAGAGTGCCGGAGAACAGTTTGCGAGTGCGATGCCATATCTGCAACGTCTGAAGAAGGAAGGTATCTGTTTTGCCAACTGTTTTGCCAACTCTTGGCGCACAGACCGCGGAACACTCTGTACTCTGAGCGGCTACCCGTCATTCCCCTCGCTTTCGGTCATGAAGATGCCTGAGAAGAGCCGTACTCTGCCCAGCATCGCCAGCTCGTTGCAGCAGGTGGGCTACAAGACCTGCTATCTCTATGGCGGCGACATCAATTTCACCAATATGCGCAGCTATCTGGTGTCGACAGGCTGGGAACAACTGGTCAGCATGGACGACTTCACTGCCATAGAGCGTCATTCGGCCAAATGGGGCGTACGCGATGACATCACCTTTGATCGTCTCAACAACATGATCCAGAAGGCCCAAGAACCTTTCCTCATCGGCTACTCCACACTGAGCAGCCACGAACCCTGGGATGTGCCCATCAAACAGCATCCTGACGAGAAGCAGAATGCTTTTGCGTATCTGGACCATTGCCTGCGTAACTTCATCGAACCGCTGAAGCAAACAGCTGCCTGGCAGAACATGCTCATTATCATGCTGGCCGACCACGGCATCAACAACGATGACATTGACCAGTCAAAGCCCTTGCAGAAGAACCATATTCCGATGTTATGGATAGGCGGTGTCGTGAAAGAACCGCGATGCATCGAGGCACTCTGCAACCAGAGTGATTTGGCAGCAACGCTCCTGGGACAGATGCAGCTGAAGCATGACAAATTCACCTTTAGCCGCGACGTGCTCTCAGACAGTTACCAATACTCCACGGCTGTACATAACTATAACAACGCCCAGCTGCTCATTGACAGCACAGGCTATATCCTCTATGATATTGACGCCAAGTGCCTCACCATCAACGAGAGTGCCGACAGCGTCAGACTTCAGCGCCTCAATCAGGCTATCCTGCAACGAACCATCAACGATCTCAAGAACCGATAAATGGATAAGATTGGCTATTATCTCCTCTACGGGTTTGTCTATCTCCTATCACTGCTTCCGCTCTGGATGCTATACTTAATTAGCGACGGTCTGTTTCTGCTTGTTTACCATGTCGTCGGGTACAGAAGGAAGGTAGTTTGGAAGAACCTCACAACGTCGTTTCCCGAGAAGAGTCCCGCAGAGCTAAAGACGACGGAGCGAGAGTTCTACCACTGGTTCTGCGACTATATCTTCGAGACTTTCAAACTGCTGAGCATGAGTAATGAGAAGGTTCTACGCCACATCGAATTCCGGGGTGTGGAGGAACTGGAGCGGTGCTACGACCATGGACAGAACTGCGCTGCCATCCTTGGGCATTATTGTAACTGGGAGTGGTTGTCGGCTGTCGGACTGGCTTTTCAACGCTATCCCCAGGCCGTCATGGGACTCATCTACCACCCCCTCTATAACGATGCTTTCGATCGGCTGTTCATCAAGATACGCTCGGCTCATGGAGGAGCCTGCATACCCAAGCAAGAGATCCTGCGACATCTCGTTACTTACAAGCGTGAGGGTCGCCATTACCTCTTCGGCTATATCAGCGACCAGTCGCCTCGTTGGCATAATATCCACTTCTGGCTTCCCTTCTTGAACCACGACACGCCAGTCTTCACTGGTGGCGAGCGCATCATGAAAAAGATGGATGACGCTGTGTTCTATGTCGATATGGAACGCCCCAGACGTGGACAATACATCTGTACGTTCCGTCTTGTCAGTGCCCATGCTGCGCAAGAAGAGGAGAACGGCGTCACCTGCCGCTTCTTCCAAATGCTAGAACAAAGCATTCGCCGGCAGCCAGCGTTCTACCTTTGGACACACAACCGTTGGAAGCGCACGCACGAGGAGTTCGACCGTCAATATGTGATGGTCAACGGAAAAGCAATACCAAGAGAAGGATGAAGAGTGAACAACAATCGCAAATGATAGAAGTTAATCCAAAATACGAACACTTGAGGGCGTTCATTGAACGCATCCCCACGGCGATGGCGGCTGAGGGGACATACATCTATGGCGGCCGACGCAATCTCATCGTCAAGATGACGGCCCCTGACGGCACAGTGCTCAACGTGAAACGTTTCCAGCAACCACGTTGGCTGAATCGTCTCGTCTATTCATGGAATATACGCCAGCCCAAAGGCGTCCGCGCCTATATCTATCCTAAGCGCCTGTTAGCCAAAGGTATCGAAACCCCTGAAGCCGTTGCCTATATCGAAGACCGTAACACCTTCGGACTGCTGAAGCAAAGCTGGTTCATCAGCCTACAATGCCCTTACGAGCATCTGCTCTACGAGATGGGCGATGCCAAGCCCGAGGTTTATGAACCTATGGCCATCGCATTAGCAGCCTTTGCGGCCCACATGCATGACCATCAAGTGTTACACCGAGATTTCTCGCCAGGGAATGTTCTTTGGGAGAAGGCCCCTGATGGTGTCTATCATTTCTCCGTTGTTGACATTAACCGCATGTACTTTGGCCCTGTTTCCATGCAGCAGGGTGCCAAGAGCTTTGCCCGTCTGTGGGGGCCCAAGCGCTTCATCCTGCTGTTAGTGGAGGCGTATGCCCGCCAGCGTGGTTTCAACCCTGAGGACTGTGTAGCTGTCACGATGAAGGAACGCGTCCGTTTCTGGACACACTATCAGAAGAAACGAGAAATGGAATTCAAATTAGAACTATGAGACTACATAACGAAACGAATTACGACATCCGTATCCTGCAACGCAAGATTATCGGCAACCTGGAAGCCATTGACCATGTCTGCCGTGAACACGGACTGCGTTATTATCTCTGGGCAGGCACCATGCTTGGTGCCGTTCGCCATCAGGGGTTCATTCCCTGGGACGACGACATGGACATCTGCATGCCACGTCCCGACTACGAGCAGCTCATCAGCCACTGGCGTGAGTGGTTACCCCAGCCGTACGAGGTAATTGCCCCAGAGACCGATCCGACCTATCCCTATCCATTTGCCAAAATAGAAGATGCCTCGACCACCGTACTCGAACGTCCTGACTTCAAGTTTCTGGAAGGAGTCTATATTGATGTATTCCCCATCGATGGCGTACCCTCTGACGAGCAGGATCGAAAGCGTCATTTCAAGCGTTATAAGCTCTGGCGTCATCTACTCTTCCTACGTGGCCGTGACCCCTTCAAGCACGGCCACGGTCCCCGCTCATGGCTACCTTGGCTACTGCATAAGGCCTTCTCGCTGATCTGGTTACAACGAAAGGTGCGCAGCTATATGGTGAAATACGACTACGAGCAGTCGGCCTATGTCTGCGACTACGACGATGGTCTGCGCGGCTGCATCGAGAAGCGTATTCTGGGCACACCACAAGCCTTTCCCTTTGAAGACAAACTATTTATGGGCGTGGAGCACTTCGATGAATACCTCTCCAACAAATACGGGGACTACATGCAACTGCCTCCTGTGGAAAAACAGATTCAGCATCATTTCTTCCGCCTCGACCTGAACCGTCCCTATAAGGAAACGACCATAGAAGAGATGATATGAAGATATTAGTCGTTAGATTCCGACAGATGGGTGATGCTATCCTGGCCACGCCATTGCTCAGTACGCTGCGGGCAAACTACCCTGATGCCCAGATAGACTTTGTGCTCAACGAGCGCATCGCACCGCTCTTCGAGGGCCATCCGGCCATCAGCCGCATCATCCCATTCAGTGATCAGGAACGTCACTCAGTCTTGACCTATATTCGTAAGGTATGGCGCACGGTGCACCTGACACACTACGATGCCGTCATCGACATGCGCTCCACGGTCAACACCATGCTCTTCGCGCTCTTCTCCCTGCGCAGTCGATGGCGTGTCGGCATCCGTAAGCCTTACACCTGGGGGGCCTTCAACCATCGCTTTGAGGGCTGTGAGGACGATGAGAGCATGATAGACCACAATCTTAAGTTAGCCCTTCCCCTCCTCATGGAAGGGGCGAGGAAAGACAGGAACCTCTCGCTTGCCATCACCGAAAAGGAGCAGCAGGATTTCCGGCAGTATATGGAGCAGCAGGGCATCGACTTCAGACGTCCTGTAATACTCGTTGGCGTGACGGCGAAGCTGGCGCACAAGACGTGGGCGGAAGACAAGATGACCGAAGTACTGTGCCGCTTCATCGCTGCCTGCCCGCAGTGGCAGCTCATCTTCAACTACGCCCCTGGTCAGGAGGCCGAGAATGCGCGTCGCATATTCTCGAATATAGCAGATAAGGTGGACGTTTCTAGTGTTTTTCTCAACATCGAGGCAAAGTCTCCCCGTCAGCTGGCGGCTATGGCGGCCAACTGTACTGCTTACTTCGGCAACGAGGGTGGCGCCCGTCATATTGTTCATGCCATGGGGCGTCCGTCGCTGGTCATCTGCTCTCCGGGAGCCAGCAAGACCACCTGGCTGCCGCAGGATACCGACATCCTCGCCATTGGCATCGATGCTCCCAGCTATGACCTCATCACGGTGGATAAAGTGTGGCCTGAGCTACAACGTTTCTGCGAAGCTATATTGAAATAGAAGGAAATGGTATCATTTATCATCTTGAACTACAACAACAGTCTGCTGGTCAAGAAGTGTATTGCCAGTATCGAGATGTACATGCCGGCTAACCACTACGAGGTGGTCGTCGTCGACAATGGCAGTCACCCCGAGGAGTATGCCCTCCTGGACGAGCTGGCCTCTGGGAAGGACCAAGAGGCGATGAGGCTGCACATCGTCCGCAAGGAAGTGAACACCGGCTTCGGAACAGGCAATATGATTGGTGCCAGTGTGGCACAGGGCGACTACCTCTGCTTCCTGAACAGCGACGTCTTCCTGGTTGAGGACTGTGTCACGCCACTCTGCCAGTATCTTGACAGCCATCCCGACGTGGGATGTATCACCCCCGTTCAGCAGAAGACCAGCGGCCGCCGCTCACGTTCTTTCCGCCACGACACGGGCATCTGGCACGAGCTGTTGGGCGACAGCATCCGTGAATGTCTCCTGCCCCGCAAGTTCCCGCCTCGCGACAACATCCTCAAGGAGAGCACCGCCCCCGTCAGCGTGATGCAGATCAACGGGTCGTTCATGCTCTTCCCCACAACAAAATTCTGGGCTATCGGGGGCTTTGACACGAGCATCTTCCTCTACTACGAGGAGTATGACCTGGCTAAACGCCTGCAGCTACACGGATGGAAACGCATGGTGCATCCGCAATACACCTTCCTTCATGTGCACGATGCCTCCACCTCGTCCATGCGCAGACAGGCATTACGCGAAAACTATGTGTCCAGGATTTATACTTACAGGAAATACCATGGTATGCTGACCTCGTTGATCTATCAGCTCATTCTGACGTTGCAGCAGGTCTTCAAGCCCAGGAAATGGTATATCCTGCCCACGGTCGTCAGCAGGCACGTCCTGTCACACTCTATGCGCCACCAAGCAGACGGGCATAGAGGCTGACATACTGCTGCGTGTAGTGCTCATAGCTGAAGCCTTGCGAATAATGCTGGGCGGCAATGGCTGCCTCGCCGTCCTTCTGCCAGTTGGATAGTCCCTGCTTGATGGTGGCAGCCATGGCCTCGGGTGTGTAGTCGTCGAAGTAGGTAGCATGGCTGCTGCACACTTCAGGCAGACTGCTGAAGCGCGAGGAAAAGACCTTGCAACGGAAGCGCATGGCCTCCAGCACGGGGATGCCGAAGCCCTCGAGACGGCTAGGAAACAGGAAAGCCTGAGCGTGGGCATAGAGCCAGCGTTTTTCTTCATCCTTGATTTTTCCTGTCATGACGACACGTCCCTCCCCCTGTTCATCGACCAGCTTTCGCAGTTTCTGTGCAAAAGCAAAGTGGTCGTCGCCGCAGATGTAGAGTTTGTGGTTGGGGAAATGCTGCATCACCGGCACCAGGGTCTGAAAGTTCTTCTTCTCACGAATCTGTCCGATGGTAAAGAAGAATGTCTCCTCGTCGCTACTGACGAAGGCAGGGCGTTGCTGCGGTCCGTCGTCATGACTGGCTATGCCGTTGTAGATAACGTCTATGGGATGGGAAATAGAATAGTGTCCCAGGATGTCGTCCTTCACATACTGTGAGATACATGTCAGGTAATCGCTGCGCCGCATACGCCACCACAGCTGCACAATGTGTCGCCAGCGGTGCAATCCGCTTTTCTCCCGCAGGAAGTTCAGGTCGTGCACGGTGAGTAGCTGCACCGTCCGACTGTCACCGCCACGCAGATGAAACTGCTGGTCGGTGGCATGCCACAGGTCGATGTGCTTGCCCAGTCGCTTCAGGTCCTCACGCTTGCGGCTGCGGCGGATATAATCGATGTGTGTCCCGAATGTGCCCACCAGCTTGTCAGGCACTATATATATAAGGTGTATGTCTGGCATATCGGCCTTGGCCAGCAACGGGGCGTAGTTGCGGGCTATCTCGCCGAAGCCGTTCAAGTCGGCCAGATGTGAGAAATCTACCAGGACATTATACATCTCTTATCCTTTATCTATTATCTGTTATCTATTATCTGTTATCTCCATACGGTTTGTCAAAGTCCAGCACATGGAAGTTGTGCTGGCGCTGGTGGTCGCCGTCAGGGATGGTCATGTAGTCGCCGTACTTATGGCTGAGGTAGGTGTCATACTGCTCCACGCCCATCACCGTCTCATCCTCGAAGGCGTAAGGGGTTGGCGTGCCTAGCACCTCCTTCTTCATGGCTCCGCGACGACCATCGTCGTAGTCAGCCACCAGCGGCGACTGTTCGTAGTCGTACTTCAACAGCAACTGTCGTATCTTCTGCTGTACGCCCTGCATGGTATACAGCTTACGGCACAGCAGCGGTACCCAAGATGATGGACCATGCCCATGTTTATAGGGGTCACGGTGTATCAGGTATAGCACACGCTTCCAATACTCATAGGCAGCAAAGTGCCACTTGCGGCGCCATGTGCCAGCTGGTACACCATCGATGGGGAACACGTCGATATAGATACCCCCTAGGTAGTGGAGGTGTGTACGCTCAATGAGTGTCGTCGAGGCATCCTGAACCTTCCCGAATGGCAGCGGATAGTCGGAGTCGTTCTCGGCACAAACGAACTCGAAAGGCTGCGCCAGCCACTCGCGGCTGTGGGCTATGAACCGTTCGTAGTCAGGACGGGGCATGGCAATGTCGATGTCATCGTCCCATGGAATAAAACCTTTGTGGCGGACGGCGCCGAGCTGTGTGCCGGCCCAGATGTAGTAGCGCAGCTGGTGCTCCTTGCAGCATTGGTCTACGGCAAGGAGAATGCGCAGAATACGCTTATGGAGCTTGTCTACATCGTAGCTGGCCATAACTGTTGTGCCCTTTCGTAGTCCTCGGGCGTGTCGAGCTCATAACTGAAATATTCAGTGGTGTCAACCACCCTGAACGTGTGTCCCTGGGGGATGAGGCGCTCGAAAGCCCGTTCGTAGAAGATGTCAATAAGCCCCTCCTGCTCTATCATCTGGTCGAGCTCGCGGAAGAGGGCCTCGCTGTAGTCGGCGGTCATCTTCTCAATGCCCACGCTCTCACCCAGCGCATCCTGCGGCTGGCAGGTCTTGCTGATCTCGGTGATGCGCATATCGCCGTCCACTACCACCTTCATCTCCTCCTCGCCCAGTTCATGACGGTTGACGGCCAGCGCCGACGTCTCCTGTCGTGCCACAACGGCCACCGTCTCCGGGTCGCAGAGGATGTCGCTGTCCATCAGTAGGAACGCCTTGCCCCGCACCTTCTGTCCCGACATCCACAGCGAGTAGATGTTGTTGTTGTGCTCGTAGTCAGCATTGTGCAGGTAGTGGAAGGTATAGTTGGGATAGTGCTGTGTCAGGCTATCACGAATCATGTCGGCACGGTAGCCCGTCACGACGACGAACTCCGTGATACCCGTCCGCGCCATCGCATCTACGGTGCGCTGCAACAGCGTCTTTCCACCCACCTCCAACAGGCACTTCGGCTTCGTATCGGTCAGGGGGCGCAGGCGCTTGGCCATGCCAGCAGCAAGAATAACTCCTATCATAGGCAACGTAGTATGGTGTCAACGACCGTCTGTGTCTGTTCCTTACGTCCTAAGGTAATACGCAGGCACGACTCCAGCCCCTTGTCGGTCATGAACTTGATCTTGTAGTTCTGATCGGCCAATGCCTTCTGCAGGCGTTCCTTGATCTCCAGCGGATACTTGATAAGGATGAAGTTGGCCACGCTCTTGTAGACCTTGAATCCAGGCTTGTTGCCCAGCTCCTTCTTATAGAGCTGTCGTCCCCACTCCATGTCATCTGCCACGTGGCGGTAATGCTCATCGCTGTCGAGTGCGGCCAGCGCCACTGCTTCCGAGAAGCGGTTGTAGCCCAGATACTTGTTGATGTAGCTTACGAAGTGGTCGTGGCCGGCACCAATGAATCCGAAACCGCAGCGCAGACCCGGCAGGCCGTAGAACTTCGAGAGTGTGCGCGAGATAATGAGGTTGGCATACTTGTTTACCAGCGGCGCGATGTAGTCAGTATCGCTGGTGATGAAGCTGGCGTAAGCCTCATCAATGAGCACCATTGTGTCACTAGGAATGTTCTCCATGATACGGCCTATCTCCTCAGGTGTCAGACTATTGCCCGTTGGGTTGTTTGGAGAGGCCAGCAGCAGCATACGCGGATGAATGCGATTGGTGTATTCGATGACTTCGTCCACGTCGTAGGCGAAGGTGTCGTCCTGCTCATGCAGAGGATACATCTCGAAAGTTCCGTAGCATTCAGCAGCGACCTTATTGTAATACCACCAAGAGAATTCCGGAATCAGAATCTTCTTGTTGTCTCCCTTCATCAAATAGTAGTGAATGGCGTTCTTCAGGATATCCTCGCCACCATAGGCCAACAACACCTGCTCCTCAGGCACGTTGTAAATCTCACTTAGGCGGACAGAAACGACACTCTTCTTTCCCTGATCGTAAATGCGGGTATAGAAGCACAGTGTCTTAGGGTCGAAATTGTGAATGGCGTCAACGACCTTCTGACTAGGTTCGAAATTAAATTCGTTCCTGTCCAGATAATTCAGTTCTTTTTCCATAAAATGCATTTTATTGGGTGCAAAGGTACAAAGAAAATAGGTATTAACTGCTAATATCAAGAAAAATTTGTATCTTTGCCGCATAATTATGACCTCTATGATAACTATTGGCTTCGATGCCAAGCGAATTGTTCGCAACGGAACAGGACTGGGCAGCTACGGGCGGACACTAGTCAACGACCTTGCACGGTACGAAAATCTACGACTCCGCCTCTATGCCCCTGACCAAGGACGCGACGACCTGCGCCGTCAGGTGATGGAGCGCGATAATCTCATGTTCTGCTATCCTGACAAATCCTATTCATCCATCAGAAAGGCCTGTTGGAGGAGTAAAGGTGTCATTAAAGATTTACAGCACGATGGCGTTCAACTCTATCATGGACTCTCAGGCGAACTGCCGGTAGGCATCCGACATAGCGGCATCAAGAGTGTTGTCACCATCCACGACCTCATCTTCATGCGTCATCCGGAGTTCTACCACTGGATAGACACAAAGATTTACACATGGAAATTCCGTCAGACAGTCCGCGAGGCCGACCATATTATCGCTATAAGCGAGTGTACCAAACGAGATATCATGGAATTGGGCAATGTCGACGAAAGCAAAATCAGCGTTGTCTATCAGAGTTATGCCCCTCATTTTAAGAATCTCTCCCTTCAGCACTCCGACAACTCTCCCTCCTCCCTCCTTTCTCATCTCTCCTCAAAAAGGTATATCCTTAATGTCGGCACCATCGAACGTCGTAAGAATATCCTATTGGCCGTGAAGGCATTGGCCTTGCTACCTACTGATCTGTCGTTGGTCATCGTAGGCCGTCATACCCCCTATGCTGACGAGGTAAAAGCCTATGCTGAAGAACATCAACTTGCAGACCGGGTCATCATGCTCCACGAAATTAACAACGAACAGCTTCCTCCCTATTATGCCCATGCCGAGACATTCGTATATCCTTCCGTCTACGAGGGCTTTGGCATCCCCATCATCGAGGCGATCAGCAGTGGGCTGCCCGTTGTGGCATGCACAGGTTCCTGTCTTGAGGAAGCCGGAGGTCCCGATACCTTTTACGTGGCTCCCAACGACGTTCAAGGGATGGCTGATGCCATCCGACGGACTTTGCGTGACGTCCCTGACCGCCAGCAGCGCATCGAGCGTTCGCAAAAGTACATACGCCGTTTCGAGGGTAACGACGTAGCCCGGCAAGTCATGCAACTTTACCAACACCTTCTTCATTCAGAATCTCCATCTCACCTGTAGGTCTACGTCCGTCATCGTTGAACTGTCTATCTGTTGCAGCCCCGTTCCTATGGTCTGACGGTCCAGATAGTGCGTCGTTCCCACTTTTGCACATAGCGTCAATGGTCCTACCTTCCCCTGTGCCATCAAGGCGAAGCGCAGGCCTTCGCCATAATAGGCTGGAAAGGCAAACGAATAAAGTGGTCCGCGCTCATAGACATAGAGACGGCCATCATAGCTGTTAGTGTGGAAATAGCCAGCATGCAGATACAGTTTCAGTGCACGCCACTGACGGTCGACAGCCTGACTCAGCATATACCCCCACTGACTTTGGCTCGTAACGACAACGTCTGTCTGGGTCGTCCAACTGAAATGGTCTGCACGCCAAGAAAAAGCCAGGCGACCACGGTGCTCCACCTGATTGACAAGCGCAGTATTCTCCACATTATCCTTTTGGCGCAGGTGCAACCGGTAGCGGGTGGTGACACTCCAACGCTTGCCGTCGTAGGAACCACTAAACAGATTGTCCCAGGCGTGCGAAGACTGAGACACCTGATAGCGAGCCCATGGAAAGTAGGCGTAGTCGGTATAGGCCTGCAGATGCCACTTCGGCGATGGCTGCCAATTTAGTCCCAAATACACTGCACTCTCATTTTGCACGTGCCCGCCCTCTGAGACAGCCTGTGCATAAAGTGCAGTATATCGGTAACTATAGAAACGTTGAAGCAGCATCATGCTCAACCCATCGGCAAGCTTTGCACTCAGACTGTTGATGGTTGCCAGGTGACCGTCGCCGTCGATGGCCGTCTCGCCGTGCAGGGCAAAGTGCGGATGTAGGTAACTATAGTCAGTACTGACGTTGACGAACCGACGCCCCTGGGCATAGTAGCGTCGATAGAGTGTCGCCGTGTCCGGCTTTAACAGTCGGTCCAGCTGAGTATACAAGGCTGTCACACCTGCATGCCATCCACCCCGGTTATAATCCGCATGCACACCGGCATCTGTACTGTGGGTGTTGTTCTTCTTCGCCATCTCCGAGGGTGTGCGGTGATAGCCATCAGTCAGGATGGTACGCGCCGTCGCGTCCTTGTTCAGTGTGGCATCGAAAGGGCGGTATGACAGAAAGCCCGTCACCAGCCATCGGTCAGAAAGACGCACGGAGGCTGCTGCTCCTTGGAAGAAAGCTGTTTGTGACCGCGATGAGTGGGGACGAATGGTGTTGCTACTGCGTCCCAGTTGCTGAAGCATGGCCAGCTTACCCATGCCAAAACTGTTATTTAGCACCAGTCCGACACCTGTTGAGACCTTGTATTTGCCTATAACGGCATTTTCGAGGCGCCCAAGGTGCTTCACCTGCAAATAGAAAGAATAGAAGTCATAGCCGGCACCGTTTCTGCCAGCAAAAAAGGGCTCGCCCGCATCCTGTGAACCGACGATACCGGCCTTGACATAGTCATTATAGTTAAATTGATAACGCACCCAATGACGATAAGGCGGACCCAGATAGCCGTTCTTGTCCCCCTTACGCTCGTACATAGGAATACGCCCGTAGCCCATCAAGTCGTGGCGTCCATACTTCATGACATTCTGCAGCAAAGGGAAAGTCCGCTCATCAGGGACATCCTCAATATAGGTAAAGAATGGCAGCAGTTCTATCTGAACATAATCCATCTCACGGATTACGCGTAGCTCGTTCATCGACTTCAGTGGACCATAACAGTCACGATAAGCTATAAACCCCTCTACCTGCTGGTCGGTAAGGAAAGGTAGGGCTTCCAGTTCCTCGCGCGTCATCGTATTCAGGTTCATCGGGTGCTGCTCTAGTTCGCACAACATCTCGTAGCCATCCTCCCACGCCGCCGACTCGACGTCTTCTGCCGTCATCAATCTGGCAAAAGCCTGCTCCCATGGTCGCTCAGTCTGGGCGACCATAGCATGAGGCATCAGCATCAACAAAATAGCTACAAGTGCTTTCATAGTGCAAAGATACGAAAAAACTCTTAACTCTTAACACTAAACTCTTAACTTTTTTGTACCTTTGCGCCCGATATGAAACGACGGACGATGCTTCTACTTTGCAGCTGCCTGTGCGGCCCCTTGTCCACGACATTGGCTCAGACCCGTGCCGAGGCACCTGCTTTCGTCCCTACCGTAAAAGTTGGAAAAGTACTCGATCGCGGCGACAGCATCCAGTACATGGAGTTCTCCAATGTTTATGTCTACCCCGAGATGGAGTTCAAAAACCGCCGCCAGCAGGACTCCTACATGCGCCTGGTGAAGAACGTGAAGGCCGTGCTGCCCATCGCCAAGGATGTGCGATACCTGCTCATCGAAACGGCTGAATTCCTGGAAACCCTGCCCAACAAGAAGGCGAAGGACGAGCACATGAAACGTGTCGAGGCCAGCATCTTCAAGGAATACAAGCCAAAAATGAAAAAGCTTACCTATTCGCAAGGTAAGCTGCTCATCAAACTGATTCACCGCGAGTGCAACTCCTCCTCGTACGAGGCCATTCAAGCCTTCATGGGACCCGTCCGCGCAGGTTTCTGGCAGGTCTTCGCCTGGACCTTTGGCGCCAGCCTGAAAAAAACCTATGATGCCGAAGGTACTGACCGCCTTACCGAGCGCGTTGTTCTCATGGTCGAGGCAGGACAGATATGACTGTAAACAGTGGATTCATCGACGATCGCGCTGCACCTGTCCCATAACGCGGAGAAAGTTACCACCCCAAATCTTCTGGATATCGCGCTCGCTATATCGGCGGGTCAGCAACTGACGGGTGAACTGCAGCAGTTCGGAAGAATCAGCCAGACCTCGGATGCCGCCATCGCCATCGAAATCGGTACCGAGACCAACGTGATCAATGCCCATTACCTCAATAGCATGCTCCAAGTGAGCAATAGCATCGAGGATGGTGGCCTCGCCCTCTTTCTTAAGAAAACCATTATAGAGTGTCACCTGCATGACGCCGCCTGCCTGTGCCAGACGACGCATCTGCTCATCAGTGAGGTTACGTGGATGGTCACACAAGGCACGACAGCTGGAATGACTGCAGACAATAGGTGTCTCGCTGATGTCGAGTGCATCGTAGAACGATTTCTCACCCGCATGACTAAGGTCAACCATCAGCCCGAGACGATTCATCTCGCGGATGACTTGTTCGCCGAAGCGGCTGACACCGCCATGAGTATTGCAACCACGAGCAGAGTCGCAGAGATCGTTGTCTCCGTTATGACATAGCGTCATATAAACAACGCCACGTTGGGCAAAGTGGCTGACATTTTTTAACTGTCCGCCGAGCGCCAATCCGTTCTCAATGCCCAGCATGATGCTCTTACGACCGTGACGTTTGTCCTCGTAGAGGTCTCCAGGCGTGCGAGCGATGCTGATATAGGGCTGATTGGCGTTGACAATTTCTTCTATCTTGTCGAAAATGAGATCAGCATACTCCGTTGGTCCCTGCACATCGAAGGCAACATTGGAAGAGAAGGTTTGGCCAATCTTAGGCTGCGGCAAATAGGCCACCATGATAGTAGCGTCCTGACGTCCCTCGGTCATCTTATGCAGGTCGACGAGGATGCGTGGGTCGCGCTGGTCGAAGTGGATGCCCTGCGGAAAAAACATAGGGGTGTCACAGTGGGTGTCAAGGGTCAGCACGCGGTCATGCACATCGTATGCCTGATGGTAGGCACATGCCTCACTGACAAGCCACTGGAACAAAGGCAGACCATCGTTCATACACTCAGGATGCCACTGCACACCAAGAATGCTCTTAAACTCCGAACTTTCTATGGCCTCAATGACACCGTCCTTGGCCTTTGCAACGACACGGAACTTATCGCCAGGCTCGCTGACTGCCTGATGGTGAAAGGAATTAACGTATAACTTCGCTTCCTTATATATATTAAATAAGGTGGAGCCTTCCTCGACAACAACGCTATGGGTGGGCTCTGACCGGTCGGCATCCTGCGAGTGCTTAACGGTGGCGGTAATATCCTGACACACCTTACCTCCCAAGGCTGCAGCCATCGTCTGGATGCCGCGACAGATGCCCAGAATAGGTAACTGGCGGTTATATGCCAGACGCGTTATCAAGAGTTCGGGTAGGTCGCGCTCGCGGTTGATGCCGTGAAGACCTGACACCGGCTCTTCGCCACACCACAAAGGATTGATGTCGGCACCACCGCTGAGAAGCAGACCGTCAAGATGGTCGAGCGTGTTCATCAGTACATGCCTATCTGACGATGGTGGTATGACAACTGGGATACCTCCCGCTACGATAACAGACTGATAATACCCCTGCGCCAGTTTGCAGGAGGAATCGTCGTAGTTGGCGGTAATACCTATCACGGGACGTCGTTCTGCCGCCGGATATTGTGCATAGACACTGTCAACGTGTGCCTGTAAATCGAACTGTTTCACCTTCGGCCTGAAATCTTATTTTTCCTCCACATGGACAGGAATCTCGCGTTTGATACTCTGCTCAAGCGAAATAAGCGTCTCTGTAGCAACCACACCGTGAATATCCTGAAGACGACCATTCAGCAGCTGCATCAGTTGTTCATTATCACGGGCATAGAGCTTGACGAGCATCGTATAGGGACCGGTAGTGAAGTGGCACTCCACCACCTCGGGGATGTGCTGCAGCTCCTCAACGACATCCTTATACATGGATCCTTTTTCAAGATTGATACCTACATAAGTACAGGTGCTATAACCAAGGCTTTTGGGGTTGACATCAAAACCGCTGCCAGTAATGATACCAGCCTCGATAAGGTGTTGCACACGCTGGTGTATAGCGGCACGCGACACGTTGCACTCTGCTGCGACATCCTTGAACGGAATACGCGCGTTTTTCGACAAGATGCTCAGAATCTTCTTGTCCAAATTGTCAATCTTTTCCATTATACTGGGGTTTATATTACAATTTGTCAGCAAAAGTAATCATTTTTACTGAACTATGCAACAAAAAAGGAGAAAAAATAACAAAGTGTGCCACAAAACGGGCACACTTTGCTGTAAAGTATTAATTTTTCTGGTTATTTCTGGGCACCATCAATACCAACCAGCTCAACGTCGAAGATGAGTGCTGAGAAAGGCTTGATCTGTCCTGCGTTGCGCTCGCCATAGGCAAGCTCCTGAGGAATAAAGATCTGCCACTTTGAACCGACGGGCATCATGGTCAGAGCCTCAGTCCATCCTTTGATGACCTGATCGACACGGAACGAAGCAGGCTTGTCACCATGTTTCGTTGATGCATCAAAGACAGTACCGTCAATCAGACGTCCCTCGTAGTTGACAAGCACCTTGTCTGTTGCCTGCGGCACCTGTCCGTCGCCCTTGACCAGCACCTTATACTGCAGTCCGCTGGGCGTGGTGATGACGCCGTCCTTCTTGGCATTCTCCTCAAGGAACTTACGTCCAGCCTCGCGGTTTGAACCGTAAAGTTTCTCTTCCTTGGCCTGCTTGTCAGCTTCCTGGCGCTCCTTGAAATAGGTCTCGGCAGCAGTCTGGGTGAAATGGGTGGTGTCGCCAATAAGAGCATCTGTAAAACCACGATAGAGAATAGCGGCGATAATGGAGTCTGGGGTATCCTTAAACTCACCTGACATACCTGGCAGCATGCGGTTCTTGACCTGGTTGGCAATCTCAAGACCGGCAGCATAAGCCTTCAGTTTCGGATCGTCAGCCTTCTCTGTAACCTCCTTGAAGCCCCGAATGAAGTCTGCCATATAGGCGGTGTCAACACCCTGCTGCTGGATGAGATAAGGCAACAACCCGTTGGTCAGGGCCATACCGGCGGCATAACTAACAGAGTCAGAACCATTAGTAAGGGTGACGGGCGTCACGACAGGCTCAGGAAGAAGGGTCTTCTTCTTTTTGGCCTCAACACTATTAAAAGCAGCACCCGCCACGATGGCGAGTGCTGTCAGTATCACAAGTCTTTTCATTACTTCTTAGGATTAACTTCGAGCAGTTCAATCTTGAAGATCAGCACAGAGAAAGGCTTAATATCGCCCTGCTCACGCTCGCCGTAGGCCAGCTCCTGAGGAATATAAACCTCCCAGACAGAACCGGCAGGCATGTGGGTCATAGCCTCAGTCCAGCCCTTGATGGTCTGGTTACAACGCAGAGTGATAGGCTCACCACGCTTGTAAGAGCTGTCGAAAATGCTGTCGTTCAGCAGACGGCCCTCATAGTGGCACTTCACCAGTGAAGTGTCAGCAGGAACAGCACCTGTACCTTCCTTCAGCACCTTGTACTGCACACCGCTGGGCAGTGTCTTCACACCATCCTTCTTAGCGTTGGCAGCCAGGAACTTCTCACCAGCCTCCTTGTTAGGACCAAACTCAGCCTCCATCACCTTGGCCTTGATGGCACGCATCTTCTCCTGGGCAATCGTCTGAGCCTGCTCAACAGTCATGAGACCCTGCTTGCCAGTGGTACCGCTGATGAAGCCGGCCATGAAGTTCTTCAGTGAGATGGTCTTGGTAGAGTCATTGCCGAAGACCTCACGGTTGATACCCTTCACCATCTGGTTGCTGATCTGCTGACCAATCTGGATACCAGCATAATAAGCAGCCTTCTTCTTGTTGTCACCAGCGTTTGCACCCTCATTCAGACCCTTGATGAAGTCGTTAATGTAAGCGGTGTCCACACCCAATGAACCGACGAGATAATCTTTCAGACCCTGTGTCTGAGCCATACCGATAGCATAGCTCATCGAGTCAACATCACTCTTCAGGTTAGCCTTCGGAGTCTGGTTGCCGCAAGCGGTGAAGCTTGCAGCTACAATAGCCATAGCGGCTACAATCATTAACTTTTTCATTGTTGTTGTTTTTGATTAATATTTCATTTCTAAGTTTACATCACCTGTATCAGCTCCACATCGAAGATCAGTGTTGCATACGGGGGGATGGCAGCACCGGCACCACCCTCGCCATAGGCCAGACGATAGGGAATGAAGAAACGATACTTGGCACCTTCCTTCATCAGCTGTACACCCTCAGTCCAACCTGCAATAACCTGCTGCAGAGCGAACGTGGCGGGCTCGCCGCGCTGAACGCTGCTGTCGAAGACGGTACCGTCGATGAGGAAACCCTCATAGTGACACTTCACGGTGTCCTTGGCCGTCGGCTGCTTACCCTTTCCCTCGGTCAGCACTTTGTACTGCAGACCGCTAGCAGTTGTTACCACACCTTCCTTCTTGGCATTCTCAGCCAGATATTTCTCACCGGTCTCTTTTTGGGCCTTACCCTGCTCAGCGCGCTGAGCGTTAATCTTCTTTTCCTGTTTTGCGAAATACTCCTGTACAATCTGCTGTGCCTCACGATGCTGAACCTTCAATTCGGCACCAGCGATAACGTCTTTGATAGCCTGCGCAAAATCATCGATGTTCAGTTCACTGGCACCCATCTGTGACAGCTGCTGACCAATGCCCAGCCCCAAAGCGTAGCTTACTTTATCCATGTCTTCTCTAAATAATAATGTGTAAATTTTCGAAAATCGGCGCAAAGGTACAACTTTTGGGGGAGTTAAAGGAGTTAAAGGAGTTAAAAGGAGTTAAAGACCAATACCTTTTTATCTTAAATGCTTATATTTGCAGCAGATTAATTCATTTTGCGTATGAAAAAGATTGTTGTCTTGACCGGTGCAGGTATGTCGGTTGAAAGCGGACTGAAGACGTTCCGCGATGCCGACGGACTGTGGGAGGAGTATCCTGTACAGCAGGTAGCCACCCATGAGGGCTGGGAAGCTGACCCCACCCTAGTAACCAATTTCTATAACATGCTCCGCAAGAAGTGCTGGGGCGTGAAACCCAACGAGGGGCACCATCTAGTCGCCAAGCTCGAGGAGAAATATGACGTGACGGTGGTTACGCAGAACGTGGACAACCTGCATGAGCAGGCTGGTTCGACGAAGGTCATCCATCTGCATGGTGAGCTGATGAAGGTTTGTTCCAGCCGCGATGTCGATGACCCTCGCTACCAAATAACGCTGACACCCGACAATTGCGAAGTAACTCCTGGCACAAAAGCCGGCGACGGCTCCTTGCTGCGCCCGTTCATCGTCTTCTTCGGCGAAGCCGTTCCCAACATCACCGTTGCGGCCGAGGAGGTACAGGAGGCCGACATCCTCATCATCATCGGCACGTCGCTCAATGTCTATCCTGCCGCTGGACTGATTCACTACGCCCGTCCCTCCGTTCCCATCTATCTCATCGACCCGAATCCTATCAGTGCGGGCAGCCGCGTGAAACAGATACAGAAGGGTGCGTCTGAGGGTATGAAAGAGCTTTTCAGCTTACTCTGACCTTTCCGCAAACAGAGATTTGCCGCCAACCGTTTTTGCATAAAAATACCTGAATAGTGCATCTATTTGGGGATTTTATCATGTTTTTACCCCGTTTTCTGCATTTTTTTTCATTTTTCCTTGGATTTTCTGTCAAAAATGAATAATTTTGCACGCGTTTTCAGAAAGTATAGTAATAACCAAATATAATTATGGCAGAAAAATTGGAAGTGAAGGAGCTGGACCAGGTTGTTGTCCGCTTCTCTGGTGACTCCGGCGACGGCATGCAGTTGGCCGGAAACATCTTTTCTACGGTCAGTGCCACCGTTGGTAACGGCATCTCTACATTCCCCGACTATCCCGCTGACATCCGCGCCCCGCAAGGTTCGCTGACGGGTGTGTCTGGTTTTCAGGTACACATCGGTGCTGGCAAGGTCTTCACCCCTGGCGACAAGTGCGACGTGCTGGTGGCCATGAACGCTGCTGCACTGAAGACACAATACCGCTACGCCAAGCCTGGTGCCACCATTATCATCGACACCGACTCATTCGGACCGAAAGACCTGGAGAAGGCTCAGTTCCAGAGCGAGGACTACCTTGGTGAAATGCAGATTGACCCCGATCGCGTCATCCAGTGTCCGCTGACCACGATGGTTAAGGATTGTCTCGCTGACTCAGGCATGGACATGAA
>CAZLPO010000016.1:25433-27103 GCA_964561385.1 uncultured Prevotella sp. | reverse complement strand
GCTCCTATAGTCATGTACGAAATTCTCTGCACATACAACTTTTTTTTCTACGAAAAAACTGGATTTTCGGCAGAATAGAACGTTAATTGTGAGTTTTTCATTATCTTTGCAATTGAAAATAAACGTGAGATATGAAAGACATTGCGATTTATACGTTGACATCGGAACTGCACGACGAGCAGGCCGTGGATGCCGTCACCAGGACGTTCCTGGAGAGTCTGGACATCGACAGCCAGCTGCGCGGCAGCGACTACACGGACTACGGTACGCACGACCTGAACCTCATCTACGTCAGGACAGGCGGCACGGAAGCCATCTTTAAGCGACTGGTGGAGACGGGCAACATCGGCACCACACAGCCCGTACACCTGCTGACATCGGGCAAGAGCAACTCGCTGGCGGCCTCGATGGAGATTCTGTCGTGGTTGCGACAGCAGGGCATCGGCGGCGAGATTCTGCATGGCAGCGCCGAGTACATACACCGTCGCATAACGCTGCTGGCACAGGCCGGAAGAGTGCGCCGACAGCTGCAGGGCTGCCGTCTGGGCATCATCGGACAGCCGTCGGACTGGCTCATCGCCAGCCATGCTGACAAAGATGCCGTCAAAAGCCAACTGGGCATCGAGCTCGTTGATATTGCGATGGACGAAGTGCTCTGCCTGAGAGGAGAGAGGAGAGAGGAAAGAGGAGAGAGGAATGATGATGGAGAAGAGAGGTATGATATTTACAGGGCGTTGCGACAGATCATCGAACGGCATCGGTTGCAGGGCTTTACCCTGCGCTGCTTCGACCTGCTGACAGCTTTGCACGACACGGGCTGCATGGCGCTGGCACGACTGAACAGCGAAGGGCTGGTGGCAGGCTGCGAGGGCGATGTGCCTGCCATGCTGTCGATGATGATTGTGCGTGCGCTGCTGGGCGTTTCGGGCTTCCAAGCCAATCCTGCGAGCATCGACGTCGAGACGGGCGAGATGGTGTTTGCCCATTGCACCATTCCGCTCGACATGGTGGAGCGCTACGAGCTGGACACGCACTTCGAGTCGGGCATCGGCACAGGCATACGCGGCTACATGAAGACAGGACCGGTGACAGTGTTCAAGGTGTCGGGCGACCTCAAGCGCTGGTTCGTTGCCGAGGGCGAACTGCTGCGGAACGAGGCGAAGCCTGACCTCTGCCGCACACAGCAGGTCATCCGCTTGAATGACCCACAGCAGGCTCAGTACTTCCTGACCAACCCCATCGGTAACCACCACATCATCATGCCTGGACACCACAGGGAGGTGATGGAGGAAATTTTTCGTGAGGTGTGAGACGTGAGGCGTGCGACGAGAAATGATTGAGAGATTGAGATATGAATAAGAGACTGCATCCGATGATGCTGGCCGGAACGGGCAGCGATGTGGGCAAGAGCGTGGTGGCTGCTGCCTTCTGCCGCATTTTCCGGCAGGACGGCTACCATCCTGCCCCCTTCAAGGCGCAGAACATGGCGCTCAACTCCTATGCCACACCCGACGGCTTCGAGATTGGCCGTGCACAGGCTGTTCAGGCCGAGGCAGCAGGCATTCCTTGTCATACGGACATGAACCCGCTGCTCTTGAAGCCACAGAGCGACCACACGTCGCAAGTCATTCTGAACGGCAAGCCCATCGGCAGTAAGCACGCGTACGACT
>CAZLPO010000016.1:0-25333 GCA_964561385.1 uncultured Prevotella sp. | reverse complement strand
GAGGTGTGCGATGCCTTCGACCGTCTGAACGCGCGCTACAACCCCATTGTGATGGAGGGCGCTGGCAGCATCGCGGAGATTAATCTGAAAGACCGTGACTTGGTAAACATGTCGATGGCACGACATGCCCAGGCTGACGTCTTCCTGGTGGGCGACATTGACAGAGGAGGCGTGTTTGCATCGGTCTATGGCAGCATCGCCCTGCAGAGCCCTGAAGACCGACAACTCATCAAGGGCATCATCATCAACAAATTTCGCGGCGACATGCGTCTGTTTGACGACGGACGAAAGATGCTGGAGGACATCTGCGGTGTGCCCGTCGTGGGCGTGATTCCTTATTTTAAGGACATCTATATCGACGAGGAGGACAGCGTGGCCCTGGAGCAGAAACGCCGGCAACTGGCTGAGGGTAAGGTGAATGTGGCGGTGGTGCTGCTACGGCATATCAGCAACTATACTGACTTTGATACGCTGGAGCGCGACCCACGCGTGAACCTGTTCTACACCAACAACACCTCCGACATCCAGCAAGCCGATATCATCATCCTGCCAGGCACCAAGGCCACGCTCGACGACCTTATGGAACTGCGTCGTAACGGTTGCGCACAAGCCATCCAGCGGGCCCATCGCGACGGAAAGACGGTGGTGGGCATCTGCGGCGGCTACCAGATGTTGGGTCAGACGGTAGAAGACCCCGACGGCATCGAAGGCAGCGTCACCAGCCTGCCTGGTCTTGGTCTGTTGCCCATTCACACCACGATGACCCCTGAGAAGACCACCCGTCAGGTGACGTTCGAGTTCGAAGGACATGAGTGTCAAGGGTATGAGATTCACCAGGGCGTCTCATATAGAGGAGAGAGGAAAGAGGAGAGAGGAGAGAGAAATGATTGTAGAGGCGAGAGGAGTGTTTTTACTGACCACTGCATCGGCACGTATATTCACGGCTTCCTCGATAATGCGCCTGTCATCGAGCACCTGTTGAAAGGGCTTTCGGGGGTGCGGAGGTACGGAGGTACGGAGGTACGAGACTACCAAGCATTCAAGGAAGAGCAATACGACAAGCTGGCGGATCACGTGCGCAAGTATGTCGATATGGAGCGGATTTATGAGATATTGCGTGAGGCGTGAGACGTGAGACGTGAGGCGAGATATGTTGAAACCTGAAACTTGAACCTGAGTGATGGAAAAGCTGATGGTATTGCTGATGGGATGGGTGTTGGACCTGTTGGTGGGCGACCCACAACGGCTGCCCCACCCCATTGTGTGGTTCGGAAAGGCGATTGCCTGGGCCGAACACCGCCTGAACAAGGGCACGCGTCGCATGCTGAAGGGTGCAGTAACGGCCATTATACTGATACTCACAACCTTCGCCGCTACGTGGCTGCTGCGCTGGTCTCTCCCACCCTTAGTCGCCTGCGTGTTCGACGTCCTCATCATCTTCTACTGTCTGGCAGGCACCACCTTGATTCGTGAAGTGAGGGCTGTCTTCCTCGCTTTGGATCGCTCGCTTGATGAAGGACGGCAGCAGGTGGCACGCATCGTGGGCCGCGACACATCAGCACTCACAGCCCAGGAGGTACGCACAGCCGCGCTGGAGACGCTGGCTGAGAACCTGAGCGACGGTGTCATCGCCCCACTCTTCTGGCTCGCCCTGCTGGGCACACCTGGTATGCTGGCCTACAAGATGGTGAACACGCTCGACTCGATGATTGGCTACAAGACAGAGCGTTATCGTGACTTTGGCTGTTGGGCTGCCCATATCGATGACATCGCCAATTACATCCCAGCCCGCCTCACAGCCTTTCTGATGATAAGTACACAAAAGGGACGGTTCTTTTTGTGTAAATTCGTCTGGAAGAACGGACGAAACCACGCATCGCCAAATAGCGGTTATCCGGAGGCTGCATTGGCAGGCATCCTCGACTGTCGCTTCGGCGGTCCCCACACCTATTTCGGTGAGCTCATTGAAAAGCCCTATATCGGTGAGAACGAGCGCACACTGACCACAGATGACATGAAAAAAGCTGTTCGTGTGAATCGAACAGCAGAGGTATTGATGGTGTTGCTAGTCGCAGCCAGCATCGTCATCAGAAGTATTTTGTTATCTTAGCATTCTCAAAATTATTCATCTCGTTCATCATGCGGACGGCTGAGTCGAGGATGGGGAAAGCACAGAGCGCTCCCGTTCCCTCGCCAAGACGAAGGCCCAGCTGCAGCAGGGGCTTGGCACCAACAATGTCGAGCATCATCTTGTGTCCGCTCTCGTCGCCCTGGTGGGTGAAGACCATGTAGTCCTGGGCAGCCGGACAGAGACGGATGGCAGCAACGGCACAGGCGGTCATGATGAAGCCATCGACCAGGACAACCATGTGCTGTTCGGCTCCGCGTAGCATAGCACCAATGGCCGCAATCATCTCGAAACCGCCGAAGTATGAGAGGGGTACTTCGTGAGGCGTGAGGCGTGAGACGTGAGACGAGAGTTGTGAAGCGTGGTAGGTTTTGAGAGCTTGCGACAGCACGTCGTACTTATGACGGATGCCTGCGTCGTTGAGTCCGGCACCTGCGCCAATACACGCTTTCAGGGGAATGTCGCCGAAGAGGTGCATCCAGATGCTGGAGGGCGAGGTGTTGCCGATGCCCATCTCACCGATGCTAAGCACCCGACAGCCTTCGGCTACGCAGTCGTCAACAAGCTCGCAGCCCACCTGTATGGCGCGGTCGAACTCCGCCTCACTCATGGCGGGCTCATAGAGAAAGTTGTGGGTGCCGCGTGCTATCTTGCGGTCGAGGATTTCTTGTTCGTGAGGTGTGAGACGTGAGGCGTGAGACGAAAAGTCGTAATCGACACCCACATCGACGATGCGCAGGTGAAAACCATGCTGGCGGCAGAACATATTGACACCGCCGCCACCTCGCGAAAAGTTAATCATCTGCTGCCACGTGACCTCACGGGGTGACACGCTGACACCTTCGCGCTCAATGCCGTGATCGCCGCCCAGCAGCAGGTGACAGGGATGAGCTAACGAGGGCGACAGCGTCTGCTGAATGAGGCACACCTGCATAGCCAGCTCTTCCAGTCGTCCCAGCGAACCCTTGGGTTTGTTGAGGTTGTCTATCTTCTGCTGGATGGCTGTCCGCAGCTCCGATTCTATGGGTTTTATATCGAATGTTTTCATTTGATTTTTACTTCTATTCCACTCACCATCATGATGACTTCATCAGCTTTCTGTGCCACATACTGGTTCATCCAACCCTGCAGGTCAGTAAAGCGACGCTGGACGGCATTCTCGCTGACGCCTCCACTGCCTATCTCGTTGGTTACGAAGATGTAGGTAGCATCGTGGGCGGTAAAGGCATCGAACTCAGCCTTCGCCAGTTCTAACGATTTATCGACGTCGGAGTTATTGGCAAAGAAAAAGTTCGTCAGCCACAACGTCACGCAGTCGATGACCACCACACGGCCCGTCAGGTCGTGACGACTCAGGTGGATTTCCTCCTCGATGTTGGTCCACTGGGGACCGCGACGCGCCTGATGCTTGCGCACACGTTCACGGAACTCATCGTCCCAGACGTGGGCTGTGGCAACATAGACGGGACTGTCCGTAAGACTGAGTGCCAACTGTTCGGCCTTGCTGCTCTTTCCTGAGCGTTGACCGCCTGTAATGAGAATTATCATGTTATGAGTTAATAGTTAAGGTATGCAACGGTGAGATAGACCGTTAGCTCGACTAACAGGCAAACAGCACCGCAGCAGTCGCCAGTATAGCCACGCAGACGGCGCCAGATGAACAGATAGAGGAAGTACATGGTCAGCGCAGGGACGAAGATGACGGTCTCCCACGACAGACGCGTCAGCCAAAGGAATGCGACCATTGGCAGCAGTCCCTGGAAAGCGAGACTGATGCCCGATGGCCAGTCCATCTTGCGATAGACGACCTGGTTCTTGGCTTCCTCCTCGCGACGGGCGTAGGGCATCATCATCACCAACTGCGCACTGACCATCTTAGAATAGGGGTCGGCAGCCAGAATGGTGAGCGCCGCCATCGTAGGTGTCAGAGAGAAGAGTGCGGCACCCAGTAGCAGCTCGTAGAGCACAAGCGCCAGAACACCGTAGGTGCCGATGTGGGAATCTTTCATGATGGCCAGGATGCGGTTGCGGTCTGTGCCGCCACCCCCAAAACCATCAAAGAAGTCGGCCAGTCCGTCCTCGTGGAGGGCACCCGTCAGCAACAGGCGCACCACGATAGCCAGCAGTACCGCTACGGCATAGGGCACGAAGTGGCTGGCGGTCCATAGCGTAAGTGCCATCACACCACCTGTCAACCATCCTGTCAGGGGCCAGTGTTCGACGACGGTGGAGTAACAGTCCTTTGGTGGCTGGCGCAGGCGCCAGAAAGGCAGTCGCGTAAAAAAGATGAATGCCGCCCAGATGCGGTCATACCAATGTGTGCGGTCAATGCTTGTCTGCATAGTTCGATGGTGTTTCTACATGACTCTTCTGATGTGCAAAAGTACAAAGAATATTTGAAAGCACAACGAAAGAAGCAATAAATTGCGCATTCTGGACCGATTATCCTTTTTTTTTCATACCTTTGCAGCGAAAAACAAAGATAGAATGGCAAGAAACAAGAAACCGCTTCCCCTGATTGAGGGGGTAACGATAGAAACAACGGCAGCGGAAGGCAAGTGCCTGTTCCACTGGAACGACCTGGTGGTGTTCGTACCTTTCTGTGTGCCTGGCGATGTGTGTGACGTACAGATACGACGGAAGAAGCACTCGTATGCCGAAGGTGAGGTGGTGCGCTTCATCGAACTGAGCAAGGTGCGGGCAACACCCTTCTGTCAGCACTTCGGCGTGTGCGGCGGCTGCAAGTGGCAGAATCTGCCGTATGAGGAGCAGTTGCGCATGAAACAGCAGCAAGTGTGCGACCAGCTGACGCGCATCGGCAAGATTGAGTTGCCTGAGTTCCGCCCCATCCTGGGTAGTGTTAAGACGCAGGAGTACCGCAACAAGCTGGACTTCGGCTGTGCCAACAAGCGCTACCTGACGAAGGAGGAATTTAAGGAGAGAGAGGAAAGAGGAGAGAGAAGGGAGAATGGTTCTCTGAAGGACGTGCCTGCCATCGGCTTCCACATCACAGGTGCCTTTGACAAGATTCTGCCCATCGAGAAATGCTGGCTGATGGACGACCTGCATAACCGCATACGCAACGAGATACGCGACTATGCCATTAAGAACGACATAAGCTTCTTTGACCTGCGCCAGCAGGTGGGACTGCTGCGCGACGTCATCTTCCGCAATTCGGCATCGGGCGAGCTGATGGTTATCGTTCAGTTCCACTTTGACGAGACTGGCGGCGAGACAGAAGCCATGGGCTTGCTGCAGCACATTGCCGATGAGTTTCCGCAGATCACTTCCTTACTCTATCTTGACAACCAGAAGTGCAACGACACCATTGGCGATCAGGACATCCTGGTGTTCAAGGGACGCGACTACATCTACGAGCTGATGGAGGACCTGAAGTTCAAGGTAGGCCCCAAGTCGTTCTATCAGACGAATACTGAGCAGGCCTATCATCTTTATAGCGTGGCGCGGGAGTTTGCCTTCTCCGCTATTACCGACGGAAGCAGCAAGCCGCTGGTCTATGACCTTTATACGGGCACGGGCACCATTGCCAACTTCGTAGCACGACAGGCGCGGCAGGTGATTGGCATTGAGTATGTGCCCGAGGCTATCGAGGATGCCAAGATCAACTCCCAGGTGAACGGCATAGAGAACACGCTGTTCTATGCTGGCGACATGAAAGACATCCTGACGGAAGATTTTATCAACGAACACGGACGGCCTGACGTCATCATCACCGACCCACCACGTGCCGGCATGCATCCCGATGTGGTGAAGACCATTCTCAAGGCAGCACCCCAGCGTATTGTCTATGTCAGCTGCAATCCTGCCACACAGGCGCGTGACCTGCAGGCAATGGACGCCGACTACCGCGTGGCGGAGGTACAGCCAGTCGATATGTTCCCACACACGCCGCATGTGGAGAATGTGGTGCTGCTGGTAAAACGTGAGACGTGAGGCGTGAGACGAGGAGTTAGCGGTTGCGGCCGAGCAGACCGCGAAGGGTGAAGTAGAGCCACTCCTGCAGTCGGAAGAGACACCACGAAGAACAGGGACGATAGCCGAACTTGGCGGTCGTCTCTTTTTTTAATGCCTGGCGGTCAATGGTTGCCCACACGCGATGCAGTTCCTGAAGTCCGATGTGACGGTCAGCCCGTGAGAGTTCGCGTCCGTGAACGTGGTAGAACATATAGACATCAATGAGGTTCAGCCACCGATGGTTCTCGTAGATAGCCAGGAGGTCGGGCTCTACGTTTAGCGCCAGCATCTGCTGCCGCATGCTCTCGTTGGCACGCAGATAGTCGAAGCGGCGCACGCTGACCTGATGGGTGACAGAACCGCTATGCTGGCGGTAGTGATAGACACCACCACAAAGGCGAACCTGTCGCGAACTGAGATAGTGCAGACGGGTGGTGTTGTCGTCGCTATAGGAACGACAGGTCTCATCATAGGGATGTTGCTTGTGGATGGCAGCGCGAACGCCATAGACGCCATGAATCTGCCAGGTGAGACTCAGACGAAAAGCGTCTTCTCCTGTCAACAGGGCGTAAGGCGTAAGACGTGAGGCGTAGTGTTCTTCGTGGTCAGCGTAATGCATGAGGACATCGAACAGCACGCAGTCGGTATCGCTATCGAAGGCATTGACCAGCTGCTCAAGGGCATCGGCATCGAGCCAGTCATCAGCGTCGAGGAAACAGATGAATTCACCTGTAGCCATTCGCAATCCCACATTACGTGCATGAGCCTGTCCCTGGTTCTTTTCCAAGTGTACCACCTCGAAACGCGGGTCACGGGCTGCATAGTCATTCAGGATGCTGAGCGTATCGTCCGTTGAGGCATCATCGACGCAGACCACTTGGAAGTCGGACATTGTCTGTGCCAACATGGAGTCGAGACATTGACGGAGAAACGGCGCCGCATTGTAGGCGGCAACTAACACGGAGACCTTAGGCATGACGACGGAAACGGTTCTTGAACTTGGTGGTCAGCGAACTCCACAACGAGGTCTTCTGGTGCAAGATATATACTGACACCAACAGGCTGACAGCACTGAGCAGAAGCCCCAGCGTCCAATAGATGAGGGAGTCGCCGACGAACGTGACAATGTAAACGGCAATGCCAAGCGACAGCTGGATGGCGGCATAGTGGAGCACCTGCATGGAAACGCGGTAGCGATAGCGGAAATAGGCATAGCCGACGACCAGCAACAGGTCGAACAGATAGCTCACAGAAAGGGCGATGCCTGTGCCCGGCAGTCCCCACGCGCGGTAGCCGAAGACGATGAGCAGCACCAGTACGATGTCGTAAAGGGCTTCGAGCACCATATAGGCTATGGAGTCGCCCTGTGAAAGCGTGATGTAGGAGACGGGCAGTGAGATGGACTTGATATACATGGAGAAGACTGCCACCTGGGCCATAGCCACCATCGGCAAGAACTTTGCCGAGAGCAACAGCGGTATGAGCACAGGCAATATGACGATGAGCAGTGCCAGCATGGGAGCAACAATCAGCATCGATACTTCAATCTGGCGGTTCACAGTCAGGTTGCGCACATCAGTCTGGTCATGGGGAACAGCCGAGAGACGGGGGAAGTAGTCGGCCTCCATCGAAGAGAACACCATACCGGCATAGGTGATGGTGAGCATGAAGCCCGCATTGTAGAGTCCCACGACATCGAGATTGCCGCTGCTGACGTTAAGGAACGAGCGAATGAGCATCTCGGCACCACTGCCCATGACACCCGCCACAACGAAGGCTACGCCTAAACGGACCATACCCATGCCCTCGCCCAGCACGCCCTTGGCACCCGTGATGTGCAGGGGATAGAGACGATAGGAGTGACGGATAGTGAGTAGCATGGAGACCAAAGCCATCAGCACGATGACTGGAACGATACCTGCTTGGTTGAAGAAATAGTAGATGGGGATGGATATGGCGAGTGCTGAGAAAACCGTGTAAATCTGAATGACTGCCAGCGAACGCAACTGACGGGCACCTTTCAGAATGGCCATCTCGCCTCCGGTAATAGCCATCAAGCCGACGGCAGGTGCAAGCAGGATGAAGTGTAGCGTGTGGTCGCCCCAGGCAAACGTGTAATTGCTGAGGAACGGTCCGGCGAGGACACATACCAGCATACCGATAAGGGCCGTCAACAGAGACCACGCCCTGACGACTTTTACAAAATGAATGATAGCCGCTTCGTCGCCTCGGTCGAACAATTCAGATACATGTTTAACGGCACTGAACGAGATTCCGAAGTTCGTGGCTTGTGAGATGAAACTGACGGTGGTATTGAAAAGCGAGGCCAGTCCCATGCCGTTAGGCCCCAGCAACAATGCAATAAGCTTGTTGCGCACAAGACTGACAAGCATGTTCAGCCCTTGCACGCCTCCGAACACACCTGTGTATTTCAACACGTGACCATAACTGCCGGAGACTTCTTTAACCATATCCTTACTGTCGCAATTTAGCTTTTAGAATGCAAAATTACGCAATTTATGCCATATTTGCAAATTATTTAGTACCTTTGTCGCATGAAACTCTCAGTCATCATTCCTGTCTACCTCGTAGAGACCACGCTTGACAGATGCGTGGAAAGTGTACTCTGCCAAGAGATTGACGACATGGAGGTGATTCTTGTTGACGACGGATCAACTGACAAATGTCCACAGATCTGCGATCGTTGGGCTCAACGTGACCAGCGTGTCCGCGTGATTCACAAGGAGAATGGCGGACTGAGTGATGCACGCAATGCCGGCATCGCTGTGGCAACGGGCGACTATATCGCTTTCGTCGACTCAGACGACTGGCTGGAGCGCGACACCTACCCCCGACTGTTGGACAAGGCCGATGGCTATGACATTGTGGAGTTCTCTGTCTATGGTCGGTTGGAACTGCCAGAACGCATCTATGACAACATGGAGGACTACTGGCTTTGCGGTGGGGCGTATGCCCACGCCTACGCATGGAACAAGCTCTACCGACGTGAGCTGTTTGATAACGTGCGATTTCCCAAGGGACGCATTTTCGAGGACATCTACACCTTGCCGCGCCTGCTGAAACAGGCAACACATGTGTTGACAACATCCGCTGGCTATTACCACTATACAGAGAATCCGGCAGGCATCACGGCAACAGCCGACGGAAAGGGCTTGCAGCAGTTGCTTGAAGCGCATCTCGTCAGCGGAATGCCCATGGACGATACCTATTATATGTATCTGGTGAATATCCAGATGGACGTTCAAAATATGACTGGACTGCCAGTGATGATTCCCCCAAAGAAAGTAAACATCTCTGGGCTGTCACTTAAGAATATGCTTAAGGGAATTACACTTAACGTATTAGGAATAAATAATTTATGCAGAATAAACAAACTTATACACCGCTTCAAGAAACCAAGCCGCTGGTGACCTTTATCATCACCTACTACAACCTGTCGGTTGCCATGCTGACGGAATGTATTGAGAGCTTGCTGGCACTCTCGCTGAAACCGACGGAGCGCGAGATCATTGTCATTGACGATGGTTCTGACGTGAGTCCTGTCAACGACCTGAGCCGCTACGGCAGCGACATTATCTATATACGGCAGCACAATCAGGGACTGAGTCAAGCGCGCAATGCCGGACTGCGCATTGCCACGGGCGACTACATACAGTTTGTCGATGCCGATGACTACCTGCTGCGCGAGCCCTACGAGCATTGTCTGAACATCGCCCGCCATCAACATCCTGACATGGTGCTGTTCGATTTTACACATGACGAGAACAATGATGCAGCAGTCTTCAGTACCAACGATGTACTTAGTGGTGCTGAGTTCATGAGCCACCAAAACCTTCACGCTGCAGCATGTGTTTATCTGTTTCGTAAGACAATACTTGGCGAACTACGTTTCACACCAGGAATCTATCATGAGGACGAGGAGTTTACGCCCCAGCTGATGTTGCGGGCAGACACGCTTTGTTCTACGGATGCACAGGCCTATTTCTACAGGCAGCGTTCGCAGTCCATTACGTCAGATGCCAACGTGCGTAATACCATCAAACGACTTGTTGACAAGCGGCGCGTTATCAGTCGGCTGGCACTAATGGCCGACACCATGCCAATGACGGAGCGCGTGGCCATGAACAGGCGGGTGGCTCAGTTAACGATGGACTATATCTATAATGTGATTGTACAGACACGTTCGCGCCACTATCTGGACCGCAAGCTTGACTCCCTGCGCCGCGAAGGACTGTTTCCGCTGCCTGACCGCGATTATACAACCAAGTACAAATGGTTCCGCCGCATGACCAGCAACAGCCTCGGGCTGTCCATCCTCATGCAGGCACTGCCACTGATGAGTAAAGAACGATGAAGATATTACTTCTTGGTGAATACAGCAATGTACATTGGACGCTGGCCGAGGGTCTGCGCAAGTTGGGACATGATGTTACAGTAGCCAGCAATGGTGACTTCTGGAAAGATTATCCACGCGACATTGACCTTGCACGGAAGCCTGGCAAATGGGGAGGTATCAAACTGATGACCAAAATAGCAGCGTGTCTGCCTCGATTACGCGGTTACGATGTGGTGCAGCTCATCAACCCAATATTCATGGAACTGCGGGCAGAACGGCTTTTCCCGATTTACCGCTATCTGCGACGCCACAACCGAAAGGTGGTGCTGGGTGCCATGGGCATGGATTGGTACTGGGTTCATACATGTATTCATGAAAAGCCCCTGCGCTATAGCGACTTCAACATCGGTGACCAGGTACGCAACGATGTGCCTGCGCAAAAGGAAAAGGCCGACTGGCTCGGAACGGCTAAGGAAAGGCTCAACAAGCTGATTGCTGATGACTGCGATGCCATTGTGACGGGGCTTTATGAATATGACGTGTGCTATCGTCCCCACTTTCCAGACAAGACTCATTTCATCCCCTATCCTATCGTCATGCCGACACTTACCCCACAGCAACCGACACACAGCGACCCAAAGCTAAAGCTTTTTATCGGCATCAGTCGCGGACGCAGTGCCTACAAGGGCACAGACATCATGTTGAGAGCAGCGGAGGATTTGCAGAGGAACTACCCTGAACGCGTAGAGTTGCTCAAGGCAGAAGGCGTGCCCTATGCCATCTATGAGCAGATGATGAACGGCAGCGACGCCATTCTAGACCAACTGTATAGCTATACACCATCTATGAACCCCTTGCTGGCGATGTCGAAGGGTATCATCTGTGTTGGCGGCGGCGAACCTGAGAACTACGAGATACTTGATGAAACAGAGCTGCATCCTATCATCAACGTTGAGCCGACCTATGAAAGCGTCTATGCACAGCTGGAGCAGTTGGTGCTCCATCAGGAACGTATTCCTGAACTGAAACGACAGAGCGTAGAATATATCCGCCGTCACCATGACTACTTGAAAGTAGCACGACAATACGAAGAATTATATCAATCCCTATAGTATGACAGTATATCCAATAGCCAAAATAAACCTCGGGCTGAATGTCGTTGAACGTCGTCCTGACGGCTATCACAATCTGGAAACCGTGTTCTATCCGGTGGGCATCAGGGATGTGCTAGAAGTGAAAACGGCAGATACTCTGTCGCCTTCTGGCTACGACTGCGACTTAACGCTGTCCAATATCCCCATTGAAGGTGACGTCCAGCAAAATCTTGTGGTGAGAGCCTACCAGCTGTTGAAGCAGGACTTCCCGCAGTTGCCGCCAGTAAAGGCCACGCTTCAGAAAAACATCCCTACGCAGGCTGGCATGGGTGGAGGGTCGAGTGACTGTGCCTATATGATACGCCTGCTCAATGACATGTATTCACTGGGACTAAGTCAGGAGCAGATGATGAGTTACGCAGCGCGTTTGGGAGCCGACTGCGCATTCTTCATACTCTCGCAGCCTGCCTATGCCGAAGGCATCGGCGAACGGTTGCTACCCATCCATCTGGACTTGAGCGGCTATCACATCGCAGTGGTTCGTCCTAACATTCCTGTACCAACACGTGAGGCATTCTCGCTTATCTCCCCCCACCGTCCTACCAATAACTGCTGCACAATTGTGCAGCAGCCTATCGAGACGTGGCGTGACGAACTTATCAATGACTTCGAGCAGAGCGTATTCACACTCCATCCCGAAATCGGTGCCATCAAGGAGCAACTCTATCAACAGGGGGCGGTCTATGCCGCCATGAGCGGATCAGGCAGCGCTGTCTTTGGCATTTTTAGGAATTCCAAGAATGTCAGCCACCTGTTCCCAGGATTGTTCACCTATCATGGAAGCCTATCGTAGACGCAAGGCATCCCCAATTTTGAGATCATAGTCTGGCGAGAGGTGGTTCATCTTATAGAGTGACTTCAGCCGGATGCCATACGTCTGGGCTATGCTGTACATGGACTCGCCTGCACGAACATAGTGAAGACGCCCCTTGTAGTCCTTGGGGGCACGCTTCTGCTTCTTCTTGAGCCAGACAATTTCGCCTTCTGTTAGCTTGTCATGTTTGTCGCGTTCGTTATACTTGGCAATCTTACGGTAGGAGATGCCTATTTCCTCGCCAATCAAGCGGAAAGTGTCTCCACGACGGGCATACATGTAGTAGTTCTTGTTATATATCTTTATAGGATGGAGCGGTTGACCATTGACGGGCTGATCCTTTGTATGCTCAGTCATGAACTTGTCGAACGTCGTGGCCGTGTCGTACTGATAGAGCCGGTAGAGCTGGATGAGTTCAATGAGACGGTCTGCATACTGGGGATTAGTGGCATAGCCTGCCGCTTTTAGCCCCCGCGCCCACCCTTTGTAATCGGTTTGCTTCAAAGAGAAGAGCGATCGATAGCGTTGACCATTGGCCAGAAAACGCGAGTGGTCTTCGAAGGAGTCGAAGGCTGAGGGATAGGCACGGAAGCACTCACCCTTAAGGTCATCGTCATGATAGACCGTACGTCCGGCCCACCCGTGACATTTAATTCCGAAATGGTTGTTGCCTTTCGTGGCAAGCTCGCTCTGTCCGGCACCACTCTCAAAGATGCCCTGTGCCAAGGTGATGCTGGCAGGAATCTTCCAGCGTTGCATCTGTTCAATGGCAATATCCTTGTACTGATCGATATACTGTTGATAACGCTGGTTCCAGCGCATTTGTGCCTGTGACATCGCAGGCATGGTCAGCAACAGGCAGATAAGCGTACGGATATAGTTTTTGTTCATCGTCATTATGGAATAAGAAGCGAAGAGTCGCCATAGCTGAGAAAGCGGAAATCATGGCTGAGTGCATAGTCGTAGATGCGATGCCAATCTCCATGAACGAAAGCGCTGACTAACAACAGTAGTGTTGATTGAGGCTGGTGGAAGTTTGTGATGAGCATACGGACGATGTGATAGTCGTAGCCTGGGGCAATAATGATTTGGGTACTGCTATGGAGAACGTTCAGTTGTCGACGGTCCATCCAGTCAAGCAGCGCCTGCAGAGCCTCACTTTCCCCAACCTTCTCTCCATGCTCCTCTGAATAAGGCTCCCATTGTTCGACATGAAGCTCTTCCTCTGTAATATCAGGATTAAGTAAGACCTTCAGCCCCATGTAGTACAGACTCTCAAGTGTACGAACACTGGTCGTTCCAACTGCGATTGCCTGACAGTGGTGTGCCAAAAGCTTTTCAAGTGTCTGACGACGTACGGCGATGTACTCGGTGTGCATAACATGTCCCTCAATCTCCTCGCTTTTGACAGGTTTGAAGGTACCAGCACCGACGTGCAATGTCAGTTCCTCACGGTCAATGCCATGCGCGTCAAGATCATCGAGTACTCGGGGCGTAAAATGTAGGCCAGCAGTGGGTGCAGCAACACTACCCTTGATCTTCGAGTAGACGGTCTGGTAGGTCGTCTTGTCACTCTCCTCTGTTTCGCGGTTGAGGTATGGCGGAATGGGCAGTTCACCCATAGCATCGATAATCTCGGCAAAAGAGACACCACCAGTCCATTCGAATTCAATGAGATGACTGGTACCTTGTTCGCCGTTATAACGGGCGAGGACAGTAATCGTCTGACCGGCCACGGTAATGTCTCGTTTCAAGATACCTGACTTCCACTTCTTCAGATTGCCCACAAGACAGAGCCACGAACAGCAGTGACGTGTCTGGAACATCTGTTCGTAGTCACGTGGTATAGCTGGCTCAAGCAGGAATATCTCAATAAGGGCTCCTGTCTCCTTGCGGAAATGCATGCGTGCCTGGATGACACGCGTATTATTAAATACCATCAGAGCCCCTTCGGGCAGATAGTTGGGGAGATGGCGGAAAGTGTCATCAGACACATCGCCATGACGATAGACGAGGAGCTTCGACGTGTCACGCTCACTCTTCGGATATTTGGCTATCCGCTCATCAGGGAGCGGATAATTATAGTCACGGATATGTATATGTTTTGTTTCCATCATAATCATCAGACAATGCTTGCACGGATGAGTGCAAAGACATAGGTAAATATAAGCACACAAATGACGATGTCAATGTCTGTCTTCTGGTAACCAGACGAGGTGTAATTGGACGAAACGAAAGTGACGGTAGACATCATACGACGGCTATAGCGGTAATATAACCAGTAAACTAAGATTCCGACAGCTGTTCCCCAACAGAGTCCCACAAGAATGTCACCAGGGAAGTGAACACCAAGATAAAGACGTGTCCAGCAGTTTACAAGCGACCATGTGACAAGGAAGAACGTTAACAGACGCGAACGCACCAGCAAGCTGAAGAACAAAGCAATACTGAACGTGTTACAGGCATGGGCGGAGAAGAATCCGAAACGTCCTCCGCGATAGCCGTCGACCACGTCTACAATAGCCCCTATCTCTGGGTCATGAGTGGGGCGCCATCGGCCAACAAGCGGTTTGACGATGGTATCATCAATTGTTCCGGCAAGAACGACACACAACAATGCGCAACCGACAATGAAGAGAATCTTTTGCACAGAGTTGTTGTTTTTCAAGACCAAATAAAACAGCGCCACATAAAGAGGTATCCATGTGGCAGCTGTCGTCAATACACGCGCCAATCCATCGAGATAGAGCGATGAACTGCCGTTGAGCATCAACAACAATTCCCGGTCTATTTGTATAAACGTCTCCATGTCCATAGTATAAGGTTATATGGATTCTATCTGAGAGGTTTCTACCCAGCCTTCCTTTCCATCGTCAACGTGTATCTGTTTCCAATGTTGCATCTGGTCGTCAATAATCTCAACACGCGTTCCTTCGTGCAGAATGAAGAGGTCGGTGCCGTTCTGAGCAGGAGTACTCTTGACAGTGACAGCTGAACCCATGATAATAGCACCACGACGATGCATTAGTTCTTGCTTCTGGATGAAAGCAAATACATTGGACGTCAAGAAAAGCACAATGAGGAACAGTCCTCCGAAAAAGCCCACTTTACGAAGCCACACACGATTGGAGAACAGATAGACCAGAGCAAGGATGATAGCAAGGGCGAGCGATGCAAGGGCAGTACGAGCCCACGCATCGACACTCATCATGTTAACCAAAGAACGCGACCAGGTGACAAAGAAAAACTCTGTCTCGGGCGTTATCTTGTCAATTGTTTTCGAACGGGCCATCTGCAGGTTATGGCGTATGTCTTTGTCGCCTGGCGACAGCAGAAGAGCACGCTCGTAGTTCAGAACAGCACGCGTAATCTCATCTGCACGGTAGTAGGCATTGCCGAGGTTATAATAGATGTCAGCACTAACGCCTTGCTTCAGCAGAGACTCATAGCCTTTGATGGCATCTTGATAGCGACCTGCGGCATAAGCACTATCAGCCTCTGCCTTGGTGACAGCAGCCGAGGTAAAGGATGGTAACATCAACAGGAGAAGAATCGCTACCACTGGTTTGGCCGTACGGTGTCCTTTCTTCATCACTTCCTCAATGCGCTCGATGGCACTCATGGCTTTTCCATATACTTTATTCATATTTCCTTTGGAATCGCCTGGCGCATATCGTTCGAACTCACACTCATCAAGGGCACCGAGGAATAACTGGATAGTCGATTCATCAACACCACGTCCCCCCAGTTTTTCAGAGATATTGTCGTGCGACAACTGCTCGACAGGCATACTCAACTTGTCTCCGACATAGCCCCACAACGCCCGGAGCACCTCATCGTAAAATGCCCCCGGTTGATTATCAACCATTAGGTGAGCTGCTTTCTTCAGTCGCTTAGTAGCCACCTTGTTTGCTCTATTGGCACGGCGTCCGGCGATATTCGCATTCTCGATGGCACGCTTGCGGAAAATGATGAACAGAGAGATGAACGACAACAGGAGGATTCCCAGAATCATCCAGTAGGCAGTACTACAGAAGAAGAAATCACCCACCCGATGCTGGGTACTGTTACCAGTCTTGATGTAACGGATGTCCTGACTGAGCATCTCTACATCCTCTTGGTCAGATGTTACGACAGAAGTTGAGCTACCACTCCCCTTGGCGACGTCTAGTATGAATGATTCTGTCTTAACCGTGCGATAGGTATTGGCTTGTGTATCGAAATAGGTAAATGTAACAGCAGGAATCTCGAATTTTCCCTGATGACGCGGTACGGCTAAGAAATCATAGACCATCGATCCTTCCAGTCCGTTGGCTGTCAGTTTGGTCTTGTCTGTCAACTTAGCGTCATACTTATCAAAATCTTTGGGGAAATTCACGACGGGCTCCTTAATGAGTTTTAGGTTACCAATGCCGCTTACAACGACACGAAGCGTTACTGGGTCATTGGCTTTTACCTCGGTCTTGGTAAGCTGGGCTGAGATATTGAATTTACCCACACCTCCAGAGAAGTCTGCAGGGCGTTGCGGTAAGGGGTCAACTTGAATTTCAACACTAGGAGCTTGTATATCCTTCTTTACCTCCACATACCCGGAGCCCCCATTGAAAAAAGCCTCGAACGGATCGATGTTACGGTTCTGCTGTACGACTATGCCTTTGAATGTGATGCTTGGTATCTTAAGCTTACCCGTTATCTGCGGGAACATAACATACTGGCTCCAGGTCACCGTACGGTACGGACGGCCATTGACGGTCTCGATTTTGAAACTCTTCTGTTGGGGGAGTTTCACCTCCTGCGTGTGGAAACCCTGAAGATCGGGCATCTTTCCATCAAGCTGCGTCAGGTCAACCAACGTGTAAACCTTATAGGTTAGCAGTATAGGTTCTTGCTCGTGTACACGGCGTTTATTGGCACTGACCTTAATAAACAGATCGCTACCTGAAATCTTGCTGCCGGCAGCACGCATGGCTTCATCACGCTGTTGACGTTGCCCTCCTCCACTTTGTTGGTTGCTTTGCACACTGCCACTGACCGTTATCTTCAATGAATTGGAACTGATGTTGTTGCCATCGGCATTGATGTGCGCTGGAGATATAGAGAAAGTACCACCCTTTGTGGCTACCAATATATATGTATATGTGATTGATGATGACTGTGTCGTGTGGCCATTGATAATCTGAAAGCTCGACTGTGAGGATGTGCTTGGTCCCATCAATACTTCAAAGGCATCAGGGATATTGCCAACACGGAAGCCACTGACGCTCTGGGTATTGACAGTATACGACAAACGGAATTGCTCTCCTGCTGCCACATGCGAGGGCGCATTTGCAGTCAGCGTCTGTGCCAAAAGATGGTTGGTGAATAATGAAATAACAAAATATATGAGTGCTTTCTTCATTGCTATTATTTATTCCTTTTTCCTTCTTTTTATCATTTTTACTTTTATTCTTTTTAAACCGAAGACGCTTACCAATTCTTCTGTAAGTGGCGGCGCTGCGGCTGTTGCTGAGCCTTTTTCATGCGTTCTTGAGTCTGCTTCTCCTGCTGCATGGCAGCATTCAACAGTTGCTCTGCATTGTTCTTGCTCATCTTAGGAGGTTGTTGCTCAGGCTTTTGCTCCTGTTTCTGTTGTTCTTGTTTCTTCTCATCCTGTTTCTGCTGGTCTTGTTTCTGCTGTTGCTGATTTTGGTTTTGCTGCTGTTTTTTCTGCTGATGTTTGCAGAGTTGAAGATTATAGCGTGTCTCGTCATCGTTCGGATTGAGTCTAAGCGACTGCTTATATGCCTCGATGGCCTCTCCCCACATCTGGTGCTGCTGGCAGATGACTCCCATGTTATGATAAGACATGGATTTGCGTAGCGGAGTCGTCTCTATCTTTGTGGCCTTCTCGAACTCTACGATGGCGGCAGAATCCTTACGCTGAGCCATCAGTGAATTTCCCAAATTGAATAATACTTGTGGATTTCGATCGTTTTTCTCTAATGCCTTACGATAACTTACTTCAGCATCGGCATAATTGCCTGCACGGAACTGCTTGTTACCCTGGCGCAGATATTGACGGTCGGTCTGAGCTTGCGCAGTAAGGGGTGAGAAACTATATGCAATGGACATGAAAAGGAGCAAAAGCAGGCGGGAGGTTGGTATCTGTTTGCCACGCCTGAACAGAGAAACATGCTGGAATAGCGGATTCTTGCTCTCAAGGATACATATCTCAGCAATAAGCAGCAGCAATGCCAGAATGGCAAAGGCCATGAACTGTTCGTCAAAATCGCTGTAAACGGTACTGTCAATCTCCTTCTTTGAGAGCTTATCAAGTTCGGCATCAAGCTGATCCTGGGCTCGACTGTTATTCTCAACGTGGATGAAAGCGCCTCCACCAGCCTGCGCCACTTCACGGCACATTTGTTCGTTAAGAGCCGACATGACGGTATTGCCGGCATTATCCTTCATGTAGTCTCCGGTCCCTGGGACTGGGATGGGTGCCCCTTGCGTTGAGCCAACACCAAGCACATAGACACGCATACCAGCTGACTTGGCGGCCTTGGCAGCCTCAAGTGCGCCTCCCTCATGATCCTCTCCGTCGGTAATAATGATCACAGCTTTGCCCACTTCCTTGTCTTGGGTAAAGCTATGTGTTGCCATATCGATAGCTCCTGCAATATCCGTTCCCTGAGTAGCAATCATCGATGGGTCGATGTTAGAAAGAAACATCTTGGCCGACACGTAGTCACTGGTTATGGGAAGTTGAACGAAAGCATCGCCAGCAAAGACAATGAGCCCAATCTTATCATTGGAGAACTTGTCAACCAAATTCTCAACAATCATCTTTGAACGGTCCAAACGGCTTGGCACGATATCTTCAGCAAGCATCGAGTTCGAGATATCCATCGCAATGATGGTCTCTATGCCTGTGCGTTTCTCATGACTGATCTTAGTGCCCATTTGTGGACGGGCCAACATAATGATAATCAGGGACAAGGCAGCCTGTAACAGCCAGAACTTAACGAGCGGACGCCAACGCGATACGTCGGGCATGAGCTCTTTCACCAATGACAGGTTACCAAATCGGCGCAAGCGTTTCTTGCGATTACGCGATGTTACGAATCTCACAAGTGCCAAAATGGGTATCAGCACCAACAGATATAGATATACGGGGTCTTCAAATCTAAACATGCTATGGTATCCTCCTAAATACGGTTATACGCAGCAGCAACTCCAGTAATAATGCCAGAACGGCAACAAGGGCAAAAGGCTGGTAGGCTTCGTACTTTTTGCTGAATTTCTTAACGTTGAGTTTCGACTTCTCCAGTTGATCGATTTCTTTATATATCTGATGCAACTCCTTGGTATTCGTAGCACGATAAAAGTCTCCATCCGTAGCGCTTGCTATGTTGCGCAGCGTTTCGTTGTCAATCTCGACAGGGATATTCACATACTGCACACCACCGGCAACCGGCATAGGATAAGGAGCCACTTTGTTGGTGCCGACGCCAATGGTGTAGACACGGATACCAAGACTCTTGGCAATCTCAGCAGAGGTCATCGGAGATAGGTCACCACGATTGTTAGAACCATCGGTCAGCAGGATGACAACACGGCTCTTCGCTTTTGAGTCCTTCAGACGGCTTACAGCGTTAGCCAATCCCATGCCAATGGCAGTTCCGTCTTCAATCAGTCCGCGTGCAGCAATGTCGGTACGCACATTCTGCAGCAGACTAAGCAGCGAAGCATGATCTGTAGTCATGGGACACTGGGTAAAAGCCTCGCCTGCAAAAATAGTCAGACCGATATTGTCGTCAGGACGTCCGCTGACAAACTCCGCTGCTACTTGTTTGGCAGCTTCAATGCGATTGGGTTTCAAGTCTTCGGCTAACATCGACGTCGACACATCCATGGCCAACATGATATCAATACCTTCAACCGTACGATGCTTCCATGAGTTTTGGGTCTGTGGACGAGCCAGCACAAAGACAATCATGGCAAACGTCAGTAAGCGAAGGAACAGCTGCAGCGGCATGAGCCTAACGCGCCAACTCTTAGGTGCATACCTGAACACGAAGGTATCACCCATGCGCATGGTAGGCTCACTTTTCTTCCTGTACATCAGATACCATACAATATACGGTATCATCAGCAGTAGCAGAAACAGATATTCTTTATTTGCAAATTCCATGTTACTAATTTAATAGTTGATAGACAGCAAAGACAACATAACACAGCAAACTAACGCAGACAACGGCTATCAGCGTAATGACAAACCTTAGCACCTTGCGTGTCTTCACGTTACGCTGGTCTTCAGCAGATAACTGGGGCTTGACGGTCTCTTCCTGAGGCACATTTTCCAGTTTCGTCTGGTTAATGAAGTCTATGGCGTTGACCAAGTTGGCATCATTCTCGTTGATCAACGTCGAGTACTTAGCAAATTTCACCAGGTCTGCTGTCGTAAAGAGCTGACGCAGTTCGTCGAGCATCGTCCGGTCACTTTCTGCCGTCAGACGTTGGATAATCTCACTACTGGTCATCTCCATCGCACTGAAACCGTATCGTTCCTCAATATACTTGCGAAGCGTCTCCGTCAGCTTCGTATAATATTCTTTCTGATTCTCGGACGTCACCATCTTGTCAGCCTTAATCTGCTCTATCTCCTTCATCGCCTTTTGATGTGGCAACAGACGCTTTACAATGCGAATGGTCGTGATGATGGGCTTGCCCGAGCGCAGACGCACATAGAGATAGTAACCTATTGCCAGCAAAACGAGCATCAGAACGCTGAGCCAGAAAAGAAGGCTCCAATCACTCCACAGGAAAGGATTGTCTTGGACGTCTTTTGGACCATAGAATTTCTCAACGTGTAATGTGTCTACCTCAACAGGCAACACCTTCACAGCAAGTGATTTGCTCTCATAGGTTTTCCCGTCTACCTTAACGATGAAGGGAGGCAAATAGTAGAGTGTGTCATCGAACGAGGTCAGTGTATAAACAACCGTTCGCACAACGATGCCATTGTCCAGTCCCTTGACGCCCATCTCCTTGCTTTCAAGTACCTCAACTCCCGGAATAATAAACTCACTTTGCTTATAGACAGGGAATTCAGCCTTAGCACCTTCAGGCATAGATGCTCGTACCGTGACGTGAGCCTGCTCACCGATGAAGAGCTGAACGGAGTCAATTTCTGCCTCCACCGCAACTTGCGCAATTGATTGCAACAGGCTAATTATCAATACAATAACAGAACAAGATAGTCGTTTCATTCCATTAACTTCGTTGATTAAACAGTCCCAGCAACGATTTTACAAAATCATCGTTGGTCGCTATGCTGACACTGTCGACATTACTCTTCGTGAAAATCTCCTGCAGTTCGTTCTGACGACTATTCCAGTATCTGTTGTATGCTTGACGCAGCCGCTTTGAACTTGTGTCCACATACTGCTCATAGCCGGTTTCGGCATCAACAATTTTCATGAGACCGACATCGGGCAACTCTCTGGCACGGGGATCGTAGACCTGGATAGCTACAACATCATGCTTGCGGTTGGCAATTTGCAGCGAATGCAGGAAATCATTGCGTACGTAGAAATCACTCAATATGAAGGCGGTGGTACGGCGTTTTTGGACGCTTGACAAAAAATCTACAGCCTGACGGATATCTGTGCGTTTCGAATCAGCTCTGAAGTCGAGCATCTCACGGATAATGTACAAGATATGTTTGCGTCCCTTCTTAGGAGGTATGTACTTTTCTATTTTGTCCGAGAAGAACACAACACCTATTTTGTCGTTGTTCTGAATGGCAGAGAAGGCAATCGTTGCGGCTATTTCTGTCACCATGTCACGTTTCATCTGTACCTGAGTTCCAAAGTCAAGCGAGCCACTGACATCGACCATCAGCACGACAGTCAGCTCGCGTTCCTCCTCGAAAACCTTCACATAAGGACGGTGAAAACGGGCTGTCACGTTCCAGTCGATATCGCGTACGTCATCGCCATATTGATACTCACGCACTTCGCTAAATGCCATTCCCCTACCCTTGAATGCAGAATGGTATTGTCCAGCAAAGACTTGTGAACTAAGGCCACGCGCCTTGATTTCAATCTTGCGTACTTTCTTTAAGATCTCAGATGTTTCCATCTTCCTATTTTACTGTTTCACCATTTGACTATTGACGCTTGATGGCAATTGTCAAATGGTATAAATAGTCTAATTGTCAAATCAGGGTACTTCTACCTTGTTGATAATCTTCGAAATAATCTCTTCGCTGGTAATGTTCGATGCTTCTGCCTCATAGGTCAAACCGATACGGTGGCGTAGAACATCATGTGCAATGGCGCGTACATCTTCTGGGACAACATAGCCACGACGTTTGATGAAGGCGTAGGCACGACTTGCCTTCGCAAGGTTAATGCTTGCACGGGGTGAACCACCAAACTGTATCATGTCATTCAGCTCCTTCAATCCATAGCGGTCGGGGTAGCGAGTGGCGAAAACTATGTCGGCGATATACTGTTCGATCTTCTCGTCAATATACACCTCACGTACCACAGCACGCGCTTTCAGAATCTCCTGTCCTGTAGTGACAGGCTTCACCTCGGGAAGGGCACCGGCTATGTTCTCACGGATGATACGTTTTTCCTCATCCAGTGTTGGGTAGTCGATAATTACCTTTAGCATGAAACGGTCCATTTGGGCCTCAGGCAATGGATAAGTACCTTCCTGTTCAATGGGGTTCTGCGTGGCCATCACAAGGAACGGACTGGGCAGTGCGAAAGTCTCACTGCCTATAGTCACCTGTTTCTCCTGCATGGCCTCAAGCAGAGCGCTCTGGACCTTGGCAGGAGCACGGTTAATTTCGTCAGCAAGAACGAAATTGGCGAACACTGGTCCCTGCTTCACTTGGAAACGTTCCTCCTTCTGACTATAAATCATCGTACCAGTAACGTCAGCCGGCAATAGGTCTGGAGTGAACTGGATACGACTATATTTCGAGTCAATGAGCTGTGACAGTGTCTTGATAGCCAGTGTCTTAGCCAGTCCTGGAACACCTTCCAACAAGATGTTGCCATCACTCAGAAGACCGATGAGCAGTGATTCTATCAGATGTTTTTGTCCTACAATCACGCGATCCATACCTGTCACGAGGTTGGTTACGAAAGCACTTTGTTGTTCTATCCGGATATTCAATTCGCGGATATCAATTGATTCTGCCATAATGAATTACTTTTTTATTCTTTAACCTTTTTATTCTTTTTCTTCAACTCCAACTTTGGAATCTTTATAATCTGTCCTTCCTTTAGTTCTGTCGACGACGACATATTATTATAGACCTCCACATAGCACTCCATGTCGGGTCCCAAGTTACGGCGGGAAATTCTTGAGATGTTATCACCTGCACGAACTTTTTCGTTGTGGTCGAGACCTACAATGATGTATGCGCCATAACGCACCCTCGGATCCATTTTCTCATAGTCATTCGTCTCGGGTCCCTTACTGGTGATTGTCTCAGCAGGCGTCTCCTCTTTTTGAGCAGTCTCTACCTTCTCCGCTTTTAGCTTTTCGATATCTTGTTCAACCTTTGCGGTATCTGTCTTCGACTTAGCTGGTGTAGCCTTTACACTGTCTTTTGCCAAAGAGTCAACAACAGCCACACCTGGCTCTGGGGCCACCTCGTCAAGGACAACCTTTGGTCCCAAACAGTCACGGGTGTAGTAGCCTGTTGCGAAACTCAACAAGCATGCGAGGATAGTACAAATCCATCCTGTATATCTCTTTTTATTATCTTCCATATCGTTGTCGTCGTTTATTGCATTCGAGCCTCCAAACATAGTAGGCTCAACTTCTATAAGTTCTTCTTCAGGGACCACTTCGGGTGTGGGATCAGCAGTCTCTTCTTGTATAGGTTCCGAATTGGCTTCGTCCACAGGTTCGGCTTCGTCCACAGGTTCGGCTTCGTCCACAGGTTCGGCTTCGTCTACAGATTCGACTTCACCCACAGATTCGGCTTCACCCTCGGTTTCAAGGGTCTCAATCGGGCTCTCCATGACAGGTTCTAGTTCTGATACTGGTTCCTCTGTCTGTGTTTGCGTTTGTGTCTGTGCCTGTGTCTCTGTCTCTGTATCTGTCTGTTCCATGTCATCGAAGTTTACGCCCTCATTCAATGCCACGGTCTCGAACTGAGAGAACGGTTTATTCACCAGTTCCTTCATAGTCGCATCGGGCGTAAAGGTAATCTTGTCGTGTCCTTCAATGACTACACGTTCACCAGTGTTGACATTAACGCTTTCGCGAGCTTCGATGTCAATAATTTTAAAGGTGCCAAGTCCCTTGATCTTCACCAGACGGTCTGTTTCCAGTCCCTCTTTAACCAACTCGAACATGGTCATGACGAAAAGGTCGGCATCCTTCTTTGTCAGCCCACTCTTCTCAATAAGGATATTGGCAATTTCTTGAATAGATATTCTCTCCATCACTCAGTTCCTCCATTTTTTATCAGGTCTTTCAACTTCGGACTGACCTTGAACCCAAGTACCAGTTTAGGCGGTACAAGCATACGTTGGCCCGTGGTAGGACTGACCATGATACGTTCGAGTTTCTTTTTAACCTCAAAATTTCCAAAATTCTGCACACCCACGCTATTGCCTTCAAGGAACGTGTCGGCCATAGCATCAATTACCTGGTACACCATTTTCTGTGTGTCCTTGGTGTTGTACCCCAGTCGTTGGGATAGCTCAGAGATGAAAACCTTATTGTTCATATTTCTCTATATTCTAGTCGTGCCATATAAGTCAAACTCCTCAGCAGCGATCATTCTAACGTCATAGAATTCACCAATAGTCAACTGCCCCTCATTTACAGGGATAAGTACCTCCGGGTCAACCTCTGGCGAACTGTATTCCGTACGTCCTATATAGTAG
>CAZLPO010000015.1:0-28001 GCA_964561385.1 uncultured Prevotella sp. | reverse complement strand
TTTTCTGCGACAATCACCATTTGTCGCGCGTTTGGATGTTGTCAGCCCAGCGGTGATCCTTGGGGAAGGGCTGGCCTCCCCAGGCTTTCACCTGTGTCCAGGGTTGGGGGGCGTCAGTCCAGAAAGGATGGGTGGCAGGCAGGCCAAGAGGCATGAAGGCCAGTGAGGTCATGTAGAGCGAGCCGTTGTTGGTGTACCAGTCGGCAGTCTCTGGCTGTGAGCCGCAGAAACCGATGGTGAGGTAGCCTGCATCATTGAAATTTTGCTGAATGTCGAACATACGGTGCAGCACCTTTGTCAGGGCGGCGCGCACCTGCCCGTTGCTGAGCTCTGAGGGCAGCTTCTGGTACCACGCCATCAATGCCAGGGGTTGCATGGCAGCCATACGGTAGGGCGTAGAACGGCCGATGACAGGGAAGGTGCCTTCAGGGGAGATGAACCGCTCGAGAATGATGGCAAACTTCTGGGCACGCTTCAGCGCACGGTCGTGGTATTTCTGATAGTCGAGACGCGAGTTGTGCTTGGAGTCCACCATCGCCTGCAGCGTCTCCAGATACATGGCATGGAAGACGTAGCTGCTGTAATAGTCGAAGGCAAACACGGGCCCGTCGGCATACCAGCCGTCACCGACATACCACTCCTCGACCTTGCGGCAAGCGGTATTCACGCGGAACTCGTCGAACTGTGCACCTGCCTTAGCCAGGAAGCTCTCAATCGTTGATGAGAAGAGGAACCAGTTGGTGTAGGGTGGGTCGATACGCCTCAAAGCCTGGAACTCCTTGACGTAGCGCTGTTTAGTCAGGTCGTCGAGTGGCATCCACAGCGTGTCCCAGGCACGGAGGAACGACTCTGCGATATAGGCAGCATCAACGAGATTCTGGCCTGCCTTGCCCCAACAGAGATAGTCGGGCGACTCAGGATTGACGGCATTCTTATAGGCGGCGAGCGCCCACTCACGCAACTGTCGGCGCTGCTGGCCCTCGGCGGTATCGTCGTCAGGCAGCGTCAGCCAGGGCGCAATGCCTGCCATCAGGCGTCCGAAGGTCTCCATATAGACCACTGAGCGGTCGCGATTGTCGAACGAAGGCGAGAACTCCGTCTTCATGTTCTTCTGCAGTTCGCCCTTGGCCATGTTCTCCAGCACGGGCTGTGCCATCTTATAGGCCAGCGCGCACCAGTACTGGCGGTCAGTCTGTTCCGTCGTCTTTGTCTTTTTTGCCTGGGCTGGCACGATGACTACAAGTGCCAAAACCAGCAAGGAGGTCAGCTTTCTCATTTTATCTCTGTTTGAAGTGGGTTCTTGATATTGTGCAGACAGTCATTAGCCAGCAGTTGCCATTCGGCCAGGGTCCTGACGTCATACTGGCTCCATGCAGAGCCGAAATAGTAGGTGTATGGCCGTCCGTCGTATCGTCGTACGATGCCTATTCCATGATTTTTATTGCCTTTCAGCATGACGGTTTCATCGACCCCGTTGGGAAACAATGTAGCAACATAGATCTGCGACTGATGGACCTTCGGATTGTCTGTGGGGTCGGCATAGAGCACGTAGTCTTTGTCGAGCACCAACTGCCCCTCGCCGTTCATCACGACCCCCGATGCCCACGAAACAGGTTCATTGATGCCGTCGTACCATACCGTTGCCTTATTAAAATGTGAGCCGCGGTCAAGAGAGACGAGGCGATGCTCCGTCACACCATCGCTGTTGGGGTGATAGGTCAGCTCAACGGTAAAGCGGAGAGGGCCGTTGTCGAGAATCCTGTACTGCTTAAAGCAATAGGGAAACTGCAGTTCACCGTCCTTCATCAGGGCAGGAGCGCCACAACCCAGACTGGGGCCAACAGCATAGCAGTCAAGGCCTTCGCCGTGGTCGTGGTGGAACGAGGTGGCCACGTAGATGGCGTTGGCCTCTTGGGGCTTGCCAGCCCTTTTCAACGAGTCCCGCTGTCCCACGCCCCACAGGTGCATCCTGTAGCGTTTCTCTAAGACCAGTTCTGGGGTGCTTTTGGTCCAGACGTCGGTTCCGAATGATTTCTCGCCGCTGCGCTGTAGGGCAGGGCCGTACATGCGATAGATGCCAAGATCGTTTTCCCAAGTCATGTCGTCGGCACGTTCTGGGAACAGTCGTCCGAATACATACGGCTTGAATGCCGACGGCGTGCCTTTCGTTATAGAAAGCTCCGCCTGGCTCTTCGGCTGGACGGACACGTAGAGCAGCAATTTTCCGTCGTATGTCTTCTGGTAAGTCAATTCTTGCCCAAAAGCGTTCTTTATAATGAGCGATTCGTCATCGCCGATGCCCAGTTGCTGACATACCGTATGCCAATCAGTCTCCACCACCTCCTGACGCTGATGGTCGGAAGGGTTGAAAACCAAGAGAATCAATAATAGCAATGCGTTCATCGTTCCAAATGTCTTGTTTTTACTTGCTACACCGACACGTCGGCCTTGATGTGAGGCCAGGGGTCGTAACCCTCGAGCTGGAAGTCCTCGTATCTGAAGTCGAAAATCGACTTCACACTCGGATTGATGTGCATCACGGGCAGGGGACGTGGCTCGCGCGTCAACTGCAGTCGTGCCTGATCCAGGTGGTTCAGGTAGAGGTGGGTGTCGCCCGTGGTGTGTACGAAGTCGCCTGGTATCATGCCGACGACCTGTGCCATCATCTGCAGCAGCAGGGCGTAGGAGGCGATGTTGAAGGGCACGCCGAGGAAGGTGTCGGCCGAGCGCTGGTAGAGTTGCAGCGAGAGTCGTCGGCTCTCCCCGCCATCTTCGGTGGTGCAGGGTGAGGTATAGAACTGGAAGATGGTGTGGCAGGGGGGCAGTGCCATGCGGTTGACCTCTGCCACGTTCCATGCGGAGACAATCATGCGTCGCGAGTCGGGGTTATGCTTCAGTTGGTCGAGCACGTACTGTATCTGGTCGATGGTGCCTCCCTGGTAGTCGGGCCACGAGCGCCACTGGTGACCGTAGACGGGGCCGAGTTCGCCGTCGGCATCGGCCCACTCGTTCCAGATGCGCACGCCGTGCTCCTGGAGGTAGCGCACGTTGGTGTCGCCCTTGAGGAACCACAGCAGTTCGTAGATGATGGACTTGAGGTGAAGTTTCTTGGTGGTGAGCAACGGGAAGCCGTCCTGGAGGTTGTATCGGCTCTGTGTTCCGAAGATGCTGATGGTGCCTGTCCCTGTGCGGTCGCCCTTCTGGGTGCCTTCGTTGAGGATGCGGTTAAGTATGTCGAGATATTGTTTCATTTACTATTTAACGATTTACGATTTACTATTTCACTATTTTTACTATTTCTGGGGGATCATTGGGTATGTGAGTTGTCTTGATGCGCCACTGCTTGGGATAGAGGTTGTTGGCGCGTGTGCCGATGTTCTTTGCCTGGCCGAGGACGTGGCCCATGAACGTGACGTTGACGATGCCGCGCGGCCTGTCGGGCGGCAGCACGAGGGCCTCGCCGCGAAGGTAGGCGATGGCTTGGGGGTAGGAGAGGTCTGTGCGAGGTGGCTCGTTGGTCTCGAGGTGCTTTTTTTCGGAGGTACGGAAATTCGGAGGTACCTCCGAAAATCGCACCCCCGTACCCCCTCTCTTCCTCAATACGCACATAAAAAGCCCCTCCGAGCGGGTGATGCCAGGGATGAAGCGATAGACGGGCGCGTTGAAGCCGGGGAGCAGTGAGCCGGTGATGTGCCACTCGGACCGGGTGTCGACGGGCAGCACCTCGGCGCCGAACTGCTCCTGTATCCAGCTGACGTTCTCCTCGTTCTCGTGGGTGTTGAAGGTGCAGGTGCTGTAGATGAGCAGACCGCCAGGGTTGAGACACTCCCAGGCGTTGCTGACGATGTCGCGCTGCAGTCGACAGCAATGCTCCACGTTCTTGGGACTCCACTCGGCGATGGTGGCTGCGTCGCGGCGGAACATACCCTCGCCCGAGCAGGGCACGTCGCAGAGGATGACGTCGAAGCGGTGCTTTGACTTGCGGAAGAACTCGGGATACTGGTTGGTGACGGTGCAGGCGGGATAGCCCCACTTCTGGATGTTCTCGCTGAGGATGCTGGCCCGCTGACGGATGGGCTCGTTGGCCGTGAGCACGCTGCCTTCGGGCAGGGCGGCAATGGCGGCGGTGGACTTGCCGCCAGGTGCGGCACAGAGGTCGAGCATCGCCACGGGCTGGCTGACGTACTGACGGAGCACGTGGCTCACGAACATCGAGGCTGCCTCCTGCACGTAGTAGCAGCCGGCATGCAACAGGGGGTCCATGGTGAACTGCGGACGATGCTTCAGGTAATAGCCCTCATGGCACCAGGGCACGGGCTCGGCACCGTCGACGACGGTCCATCCCTGCATCTTGCGGGGGTTGAGGCGTATGCTGACCGGCACGTCCTCCTGGAACGACTCCAGATAGCTCTGGAAGCGCTCATCGCCTATCAGTTGGCGCGTGTACCTTATAAATTCTTCGGGCAGGGATGTCATTTTTTTCGGCTTTTGGGTGCAAAATTAAAAAAAAACTGCGAACTTTGCAACTAATTCCGTCGCCAATACGTCAAACGGACAAAGAATAATCAAGAATTCACAAACATGATGAAGCATATGAAAAAGTATCTGGTGGTAATGACAATGCTGCTGATGGTGGGGCTGAATGCCCGCGTTGCAGCACAGACGCAGCCCACGCCGCGTCAGGACAAGGAACTGGTGGACTCGGCCAGGCAGAACGGTCTGGAGGTGTATAGCGACACAACAGACACGGCCGCCGTGGACGACCCCACGCTGGTGAGTTCGCAGCACCGCATAGGCGGCCACTACTATAACGGCACCGGCTTCCTCAACGGCATCTTTGGCGATGACTTCCCCATCGAGGGAATGGCCGGCATGGTGTTTGCGCTTGCGGTGGTGCTGATTATCTTCGTCATCTCGCCGCTGGTGATCTTCGGACTCGTGCTGTTCTTCATCTTCCGCAACCGCAAGCAGAAGATGAAGCTGGCAGAGATGGCGATGAAGCAGGGACAGCCCATTCCCAACCAGCTGCTGGACGAGCACAGGGAGACCGACGACGAGCTGTGGCAGAAGGGACTGCGGCAGACGTTCCTCGGCGTGGGACTGCTGGCCTTCTTCGGCTACGTGGGCAGCACGCTGGGCGTGGGTGTCGGCATTCTGGTGACGGTCATCGGACTGGGCAAGCTGGCTATTGTGAAGACGAAGAAGAGTTAAGAGTGAAGAATTAAGAATTAAAAGGAGATAAGAAGATGGAAAAGAAACTGACACGTTCAAACGACAAGGTGCTGGCTGGTGTGTGTGGCGGACTCGCCGAGTATTTCGACTTCGATCCCGTGCTGGTGCGCGTGGCCTATGCCTTCCTCACCTTCTTCACGGCCTTCAGTGGTCTGCTGCTCTACATCGTGCTGTGGATCGTGATGCCCGAGAAGAGATTGTAGATTGTAGAGTGAAGAATGAAGAATTAAGAATTAAGAATTAAGACTGTGGGTAGGGTTGGTGACATAGCACTCGCGACGCAGGTGGCGGTCTTTGGCAACAAGCGGGCGTTCGACCAGCTGGTGCGGCAGTACCAGTCGCCCGTGCGGCGCTTCCTGCTGAGTCAGACGGCTGGCAACGAGGCGCTGAGCGACGACCTGGCCCAGGACACGTTCCTGAAAGCCTATACCCACATCGGTCAGTATCACGGCACGTCGAGCATGCTGACCTGGCTTATGCGCATCGCCTATAACGTGTTCTATGACTACAAGCGGAAGACGGAGAGGCAGCAAGCTGACGAGCTCGACGCGAGGATTGCTGACCAACAGTCGTCCCCAACCCTAAAGACCGATCTCTACCAGGCTCTGGCGCTGCTGAAGGACGAGGAGCGGAGCTGCATCACGCTGCAGCTCATCGAGGGCTATCGCATAGACGAGATTGCCGGCATCATGGGCATACCGTCAGGAACGGTGAAGTCGCACATGAAACGCGGCAAGGATAAATTGGCTGACTACTTAAGACAGAACGGATATGACAGATGATAAACTTATAGAGCAGTTCTTCGAGAACGCACGGCAAACGGACATCCCCGACAACGGGTTCACGGAGCGCGTCATGCTGCAGCTGCCAGAACGCGACTCGCAGGTGCTCAGCCGCCTGTGGACGGTCTTCTGCCTGGTGGTGGCAACGGTGGTCTTCTTCCTGATGCACGGATGGGAGATTGTCAGCTACGGCCTGGTGATGCTGCTGAACAACTTCCCTGCCTTGCAGAGTTATCTGATAACGCTGCTTGTGTCGTTTGTCGTCGTCATCGTGCTGGTCATCGCAGAAATGCTCAGCCGTGAGCGCGCTCACGCCTTTTAGAACCAGTTGTCGGCATCGGAAGTGCCTGACTCCGATGTCGTCTCAGTCGTCTTCGCACGTGGCGGAGCCTTCAGGCGTCCCTGTTCGTCGAACAGACCGTAGGTTGTGCGCAGCACGGTGAACTCGGTACGACGGTTCAGCTGGTTGCACTGTTCCTGCTGCTCCTCGTCCTTCAGGTTTTTCACGTATTCTTCAGTCAGTATGTCACCCTCCTTGAGGAACGGGTACTTCTCCGTCAGCTTGCGCTTAACGGTCTTCGGCTTCTGCTTGCCGTAGCCCTTCGGCGTCAGGCGGTCCTTGGCAATGCCGTGCTCTATCAGGTAGTTGACCACCGACTCGGCACGCCGTTGCGACAGCCGCTCATTGTACTGCTCAGAGCCTTTATAGTCGGTATGTGCCGACAGCTCTATGGTGACGTTCGGATTCTCCTCGAGCAGTTTGACCAGTTCGTCGAGTGCCGTCTGCGACTCAGGACGGAGCGTTGCCTTGTCGAAGTCGTAGAAGATGTTGTCGATGAGCACGGGGGCCGAGATATTGGCCAGTGGGAACTGCAGCACGTACTCGTTGGAGACGGTGGCCGTATCGACGCGCAGCTCCTCCTTGTGGTTCAGGTAGCCCTTGCAGGTGCCGAGGAAAACGTAGTCGACGCCTGTCTCAATCTCCTGTGTGAACGAGCCGTCGCCCTTCACGTTCAGCTTGAGGTTCGTACCGTCGTTACCCACCATGTACACCTGTCCGGCAGGCAGCTCGTAGCCGTCCATCTCGTAGACCCAACCCTTCACGGTGATCAGGACCTCGGCCTTGTCGAACGAATAGATGTGGTCCCAGCCGCGTGCGTCCCCGCGGTTGCTGGAGAAGAATCCGCGATTGTGGAGACCCTCGAACGTCATGCCGAAGTCGTCGGCGGCCGAGTTCAGCGGATAGCCGGGATGCTCCAGCACATAGCGGATGGCGGAGGTCGTGTCAGCCGCATTCTCTTGTGTGGGCTTGGCAATGAAGATGTCGAGACCGCCCAAGCCAGGATGGCCGTTGCTGGAGAAGTAGAGGTCGCCGTTGGGGCGGAAGGTGGGGAACAGCTCGTCGCCAGCCGTGTTAATGGGCTCGCCCAGATTCTCGACAGCCCCCAGTCCGGCCTGTGTCAGTGGGGCGCGCCAGATGTCGTAGCCGCCCACGCCGCCAGGCATATCGCTGACGAAGTAGAGCCAGAGGCCATCGGGCGAGACGGCCGGATGGGCGAAAGTGGAGAGTGTGTCGTGGGCGATGATCAGTTCCGTGGCCTTGCTCCACGAGGCGTCACTGCGCTGTGAGGTGCAGATGGTGGCAAAGCGTGGGTAGCTGGGGTCGGTCTTACACTGTGTCAGGTACATCGTCCGACCGTCGGGCGAGAACGAGCACGCCCCCTCGTCGAAGGCTGAGTTCAGCTCCGAGTCGATGGTCTGCGGCTTGCCCCACTTGCCTTTGTCGTCCTTCTGTGCGAAGAAGATGTCGCCGTTCTTCGTGCCCGTGATGCCGCTCAGCTCGTCGCCCTGTGCCTGGTTGCGTGTCGAGGTGAAGAAGAGCTGGTCGTTGTCGTCGCCTGCCAGCATCGGTGCGTAGTCCGAACGGCGCGAGTTGAACAGGTCCATGCGCTTCACCGTGTATTTCGACCCTGCCGCCTTCCACTCGGCGGCCTGTCGTGCCGACTGCAGGTGGTTCTTGATGAGCGGCGCGAGGGGGGAGTCGTCGAACGCGATGCCCCACTCAGAGGTGCCCAGACTGTCGAGAAGCTGCAGGAGTGTCTTTTCGGCTTCCTTGTAAGAACCGTTCTTCAGCTGCATCTCTGCCAAACGGAAGAGTGCCGTGGAGTCGGCCTGATGGAAGCGCAGGGCATTGTTGTAGGCTGCAATGGCGCGCTGGGTGTAGTTGATGCGCCGATAGCACTCCGCCATCTTCAGTGCCCGCTGACCGCGTGTGGCACGGTCCTTGGCAGGCGTCTGCGCATAGGCTTTCTTGTACTGCTCGGCAGCATCATAGTACTCGCCGAGGGCAAAGAACTTGTCGCCCTTTTTCAACGCCGAGTCGGCCCCGCACCCCGTCAGGAGCACGGTCGTCACGAGAAGGCTGATGATGGTGACAATCTTGCGCATACCTTAATATAACGTATACGAAGGCTGTTTTATTGTTTTTTGGCGCGTTTCTTCTTCTGCTCTTCGTCGGTGGTCACGGTGATGCGGCGGTTGGTGGGGTCGCTCATCACGTCGCGCACGATGTCGCTGACCTGCTGCTTCAGTTCGTCGATGAACTGTCGGGCGTCGTACTGCTGGTGCTCAATGTCGCGCAACTTCTTCTCCCAAATGCCTGTCAGCTCGCAGCTCTTCAGCAGTTCCTCGCGGATGATGCCAATCAGTTCGATGCCCGTGGGGGTGGCTACCAGGCGCTTGCGTTCGCGGCGTATGTAGTGGCGCTTGAACAGGGTCTCGATGATGCCGGCACGGCTCGACGGCCGTCCGATGCCGTTCTCCTTCATTGCGGCACGCAGGGTCTCGTCGTCGACGAACTTGCCCGCCGTCTCCATAGCGCGCAGCAGCGACGCCTCATTATAATAAGGTGGCGGCGTGGTCATCTTCTCTGTGAGGGTAGGGGTGTGGGGGCCGCTTTCGCCCTTGGTGAAGGTGGGCAGCGTGCGTTCCTCATCATCGGCTTTTTTGTCAGAGTTGTCAGAATTATCAGAGTTACCTGAATTATCGGTTGTTTTCTCCCTGACAACGCGCCAGCCTGGGTCAAGAATCTCCTTGCCCGTCACCTTGAACTCGATGCCATCGACCTCGCCTAGCACCGTTGTCGTCGAGAAACGGCAGTCGGGCAGGAAGACACCAATGAAGCGGCGCGCCACGAGGTCGAAGACCTTTCGCTCGGCATCGCTCAGGTTCTGGGGAATGACGCCAGTGGGGATGATGGCGTGGTGGTCGGTCACCTTCGACGTGTCGAACACACGCTTTGACTTCTTCAGCGGCTTACCGCCAATGGGACGGATGAGCTCAGCATAGGGTGCAACGCCGCCGAACCGTGTCTGGAACAGGCCGTTCATGGTCTGCGGACACTTGGGGTAGATGTCGTCGGAGAGGAACTGCGTGTCGACACGGGGATAGGTTGTGAACTTCTTTTCGTACAGGCTCTGGATGAGGTTCAGCGTCATCTCCGCCGAGAAGCCGAACTTACGGTTGCAGTCCACCTGCAGCGACGTCAGGTCGTAAAGCTGGGGTGGCTGTTCCTTGCCTTCCTTCTTCTCGACCTTTGTCACGGTGAACGGCTTGCCCTCGATGATCTGGAATGCCTGCTCGCCCTCCTCCTTGCTGGTGAATTTCCCCTTTGTTGCCGTAAACGTCGTGTCGCGATAGACGGTGGCCAGCACCCAGTAGGGCTCGGGTTTGAAGTTGTCGATCTCGTGCTGGCGGTTGACAATAAGGGCGAGGGTAGGGGTCTGTACGCGGCCAATGGAGAGCACCTGACGGTTCTGTCCGTATTTCAGTGTGTAAAGACGCGTGGCGTTCATGCCCAGCAGCCAGTCGCCGATGGCACGGCTCAGTCCGGCCATGTAGAGTGGCTGGTAGTCCTGCTGGTCCTTCAGATTGGCAAACCCCTCGCGGATGGCTTCGTCCGTCATCGACGATATCCACAGGCGCTTCACAGGACACTTGGCCTGGGCCTTCTGCATGACCCAGCGCTGAATGAGCTCACCCTCCTGGCCGGCATCGCCGCAGTTGACGATGCCGTCGGCCTGCTGCATCAGCCGTTCGATGATGGCGAACTGCTTGGTGATGTGGTCCTCGTTGATGAGCTTGATACCGAATCGCGGCGGAAACATGGGCAGTTGTGTCAGCGCCCATGAGCGCCACGCCGGCGTGTAGTCGCCAGGCTCTTTCAGCGTACACAGGTGACCATACGTCCACGTCACCTGATAGCCGTTACCCTCCATATACCCGTCGCGTGAGGACGTAGCGCCTATGATGCGTGCTATGTCGCGCGCCACGCTGGGCTTCTCTGCTATGCAGACAATCATGTATATTTACGATTTGACGATTTATTATTGACGATTTGAGGTGCAAAGGTACACATTTTTCCCGATTTTCTTGTCAACTTGACAGAAAAATCGTACCTTTGCCGACGCATGAACCTAACTCTTAAAAGTAACCAATGAAGAAATGAGAAAAAAAAGTTTCATGTTGCGAACACTGGCAGCAGGTCTGGCGGTGTTCAGCAGTGTTGCCGCTATGGGGCAATCAGAGCCTGACTGGCTTCAGGATGTGTCGGACCGTATTCAGTTGCATGGCTATGCACAGGGTGGCTTCAACTACACCCACACGGATGCCGACGACGTCAATACCTACGAGCTGAAGCGTACGCTCTTCTGGGCCAATGCCCAAATCACCGACCGTATCTCCTTCTTGTTCATGCACGACTTTTCGAGCGTAGTACAAGAGTATTACATGGACTATCGGTTCTCCAACAACAAGGCGCTGACCGTTCGCCTGGGACAATTCAAAAACGGTCTCTCCTACGAAAATCCTCTCTCACCGACCTCTATGGAGGCCATCGACGTCTACTCTGAGGGCGTCACCTACCTCACTGGCTGCGGCAGCGACCCTCTGATAGGCGTGCAGTACGGCCGTGACCTCGGTATGGCCGTGTTTGGTGAGACCGACAACGGCCTGCTGCGCTACGAGGTTGACATCGTGAACGGCCAGGCCATCAACAAGAAAGACATGAACGCCGAGAAGGACTTCATCGGACGTCTGGAACTCCGTCCTGCCAAGGGGCTGAACCTCGTGGCAACGGGACAGATAGGCCGTGGTCATGCCATCAAGGCGTCTCCATATGTTCCCGATATCGCCGTTGGCGAGAACTACAAGCGTAACCGCTGGACTGTGGGCTTCGACTACAAGTCGGCCGCCTTCAATGTTCACGGCGAGTATCTGGAAGGTAAGGACAAGAACACCACCAGCCGCGGCGCCTACGTCACGGGCAGCGTGCCCATAGCCAAGGGCGTCGATATTGTGGGCTCCTACGACTACTTCAACTTCAACACCGATCTCGACTACGACCAGCACAAGGCCATTGCCGGCGTGCAGTGGTGGTTCTTCAAGAAGAATCGCTTCCAGCTGCAGTACGTCTATAAGAGTGCCGGCGTGGCTGGCGGTGAGTTCCAGAAGAATGCCTCACATGCCATCATGGCACAGATGCAGGTTCGCTTCGACTGGGTGAAGAAAAAGTAAGACGAGAACAACGTTATAACAGTATAACGTCATAACGAAATAATTGAAAACAACGATATGGCAATCAAAGTTATTCTGACCATCATCTTCCTGGCCGTGATGATTGGCGTGGGGCTCTACACCCGTAAGCAGGCCAGTAGTGTCGAAGGTTTTGTTCTGGGCGGACGCGCCGTCGGTCCCTGGCTGACGGCTTTCGCCTTCGGAACGAGTTACTTCTCCGCCGTCGTCTTTGTGGGCTACGCTGGACAGTTTGGCTGGAAGTACGGTCTCTCCAGCGCGTGGATAGGCATCGGCAACGCCGTCATCGGCTCGCTTCTGGCCTGGATCATCCTGGGTCGTCGCACGAAGCTGATGACGCAGCACATCGAGTCGCGCACGATGCCCGACTTCTTTGGCACCCGTTTCTCTGACCAAGGCTTGCGCGTCGCAGCCTCCATCATCGCCTTCGTGTTCCTCATCCCCTACACCGCAGGTGTTTATAGCGGCATTTCTCGCCTCTTCGAGATGGGCTTCAACATTCCCTATGAGTACTGTGTGGTCATCATGTCCATCCTGACTGCCGTCTATGTCATCCTGGGTGGCTACAAGGCCACGGCCATGAACGACTTCATTCAGGGTATCATCATGCTCTTCGGCATTGTGGCTGTCATTGCGGCTGTGCTCTCGGCACAGGGCGGACTGACGGCAGCTGTCGAGAAACTAGCTACGTTGCCTGCCGACGGTGCTACCGATCCTGGCAGCGGTATGTTTGCCACTTGGTTTGGCCCCGATCCCTGGGGACTGCTCGGCGTCATCATCCTGACGTCGCTCGGCACCATGGGGCTGCCCCAGATGGTTGGTAAGTTCTATAGCATTACTGATGAGAGTGCCATCAAGCGCGGCACCGTCATCAGCACCATCTTCGCCTTCGTCGTGGCTGGCGGCTGCTACTTCCTTGGTGGTTTCGGCCGTCTCTACGACCCCGTCATTGGTGCTAACGGCAAGATTGCCTTCGACTCCATCGTGCCCGCCATGCTGGTCACCCTGCCCGACGTACTGATCGCCCTCGTGGTGCTGCTGGTGCTCTCGGCATCAATGTCGACGCTTGCCTCGCTGGTCCTGACGTCTTCGAGCACGATGACCCTCGACCTCATCTACCGCGACAAGAAGTCGCTGCCTGGTGAGGTGGAGGATGGCTCGATCGACGATATCGTGGCTGAGAAGATTGAACGTCGCAAGGTGGTGGTGATGCGCGTACTCATCATGTTCTTCATCGCCATCTCCCTGCTCATTGCCCTGAATCCGCCAACGTTCATCGCCCAGCTCATGGGCATCTCTTGGGGAGCCCTCGCAGGTGCCTTCCTCGCACCCTTCATGCTGGGTCTTTACTGGCGTGGCGTCACGACGACCAGTGTCTGGGCCTGCTTCGTCTGGGGTGTGGGCCTTACCGTCATCAATATGTTGGCCGGCAACCCCATCAACCCCATCAACTGCGGAGCCATCGCGATGGTTGGCGGCTTCCCCGTTGTCTGGATTGTCAGTCTGCTGACGAAGAAGCTGCCCGAGCAGACGGTGAACAGCATTTTTGAGTGCTACAACAAGTAAACAAAAAAACAATTAGTCAGCCAAACAGGGCGCGGAGAGCTTCCTCTACCTTTCGGACAGGGTGAATCTGAATCTTGTACTTGTTTGTGCTGAGTCCCTGCATATTATACTTGGGAATGATGATATCGCTGAAGCCGAGCTTTTCGGCTTCGGCGATTCTCTGTTCTATGCGGGCCACAGGACGTACCTCGCCCGACAGTCCCACCTCACCAGCCATGCACCAGCCGGCATCGATGGGCGTATCGACGTTTGATGAGAGAACGGCGGCGATGACAGAGAGGTCCATGGCGAGGTCAGTAACCCGCAGTCCGCCCGCAATGTTGACGAAGACATCTTTCTGTACCAGCTTGAAGCCGACGCGCTTCTCGAGTACGGCCAGCAGCATGTTCAGACGGCGCTGGTCGAAGCCTGTGGCAGCGCGCTGAGGTGTGCCGTAGGCGGCCGTGGAGACGAGGGCCTGCGTCTCGACGAGGAAAGGACGTACGCCCTCGATGGCCGATGAGATGGCCACGCCCGAGAGCCCGTCGTGGTTGTCCGTGAGCAACAGTTCCGAGGGGTTGGAGACCTGTCGCAGTCCGTTCTGCTGCATCTCGTAGATGCCCAGCTCGGAGGTGGAGCCGAAGCGGTTCTTGATGGCGCGCAGGATGCGGTACATGTGGTGCTGGTCGCCCTCGAACTGGATGACGGTATCGACGATATGCTCCAGAATCTTGGGACCTGCAAGCGTGCCCTCCTTGGTGATGTGGCCGATAAGGATGACGGGTACGCCACTCGACTTGGCAAAACGCAGCAGGGCGGCCGCACACTCGCGTACCTGGGCAATGCTGCCGGCACTGGACTCAACGTCCTCGGTCATGATGGTCTGAATGGAGTCGACGACGACGAGCTGCGGCTTGACTTCCTTGATATGTTCGAAGATGGTCTCGAGCTGGTTCTCGCAGAGCAGGAGAAAATGGTCGTTGTCGACGGCAGAACCGTTGACCGCAAGGCGCTCGGCACGCATCTTCAGCTGATGGGCACTCTCCTCACCGCTGACGTAGAGGACGCGCAGGGGCAGGTGGAGCATGGTCTGCAGGGTGAGTGTGGACTTGCCGATGCCAGGCTCGCCGCCCAACAGGACGATGCTTCCAGGCACCAGACCACCACCAAGTACGCGGTTCAGTTCGGCGTCGCCCATGTCGATGCGTGGGTCGTCAGTGGCGCTGATGTCGCTGAGTCGCAGGACGCGTGCGGCCTGGGTAAGTTGAGCGTTGAGCGTTGAGCGTTGAGCGTTGGCTGCCGCCTTGCCGCGCGAAGCAGCGGTGGTAGCAGCAATCTTGATTTCCTGGAACGTGTTCCACTGCCCACAGGCGGGGCACTTGCCAATCCACTTTGGCGATTCCTGTCCGCAGTTTGAGCAGACGTATGCTGTCTTGTCTTTTGCCATGATGGGACAAAAGTACGAAATAATTTTGTGGCGACAAAATATTTTCGTACTTTTGCAACGAATTATGAAGAAGATTGTTTTGATCATCGTTGCGATATGTGCGTTGGCCAGCTGCGGCCAGTCGTATGAAGAGACAAAGCGCCTGACACGCCAGCAGCGGCTTCAGCAGATGCGTGAGGACTCAGCCGCCCTGAAGGTGGCCGTCATGCCCACGATGGATTGTCTGCCGCTGTATGTAGCCTTCGAACGTGGTTTCTTCAAGAAGCAGGGTGTTGACGTGCGTCTGAAACGGTTTACGGCGCAGATGGACTGTGATACGGCCGTGATAAATGGCCGTGTGGAGGGCGTGGTGAGCGACCTGGTGCGTACGGAACGGATGCAGCAGCAGGGAACGCCGTTGCGTTACGTGGCTGCTACCAATGCCTACTGGCAGCTCATCACGAACCGTAATGCACGCATCCGTGAGTTGAAGGGACTGGACGACAAGATGGTGGCGATGACCCGTTACTCGGCTACAGACCTATTGACCGATTTGGCCGTGGACAGTGCCAAGCTGAAGACCGAGCGCGTCTTCCGTGTGCAGATCAATGATGTTGATATCCGTTTGCGTATGCTGCTTGGCAATGAGCTGGATGCCATGATGCTGACAGAGCCCCAGGCTGTTCAGGCCCGTCAGCAGAAGCACCGTGTGCTGTTGGACAGCCGGAAGCTGGACCTACAGCTGGGCGTGGTGGCTTTTCGTGAACAGGCCCTGAAGATGAAGAACCGTGAAGACCAGTTGAAACGATTCCTGAAGGCCTACAACCAAGCTTGCGACTCGCTGAACGGTCATGGCATCAAGGGTTATCGCGAGATAGCAGAGAAGTACTGTCATGTCCAGGGTGCGTTGGCCGACTCGCTGTCGCGCAGTCTGAAGTATGTGCATGCTGCTTCTCCGCGTGAGACAGATGTTGAACGGGCTCAGAAATGGCTCAAGAAATAGCCGACGCTTATGACGACGAACGAGCAATTGGACACCCTCAGGAGACTGGTCGTTGACGGTAAGCTGGGAACAGCGCTGACAGCGATGGAGAACTATCTCCTGACCTTTCCCCAGCAGAAGGAGACAGAGCAGTACTATGCCATCAGGGACGACTACCGGCTGATGATGGACTATTGGAGCCGTGGGTACAGTGACCCTGAGCGCGAAATGGTCTATGGGCGTCTGCTGCAGCGTATGTATGTGCTGACGGCAAGCATGACTGTCAAGCACGCCATCCGTAACACGGCTTACGTGATGGGCGTCTACAGCAGGGCGCGTGCCAGCCGGCATGACTGGTCTGTCACCTCGTTGCGCAACGACCTGGAGCACTTTGTGTCCGAGCAGGCCATGATAGCGTTGAAGCCTGAACACGTGCGTGAGCAGGAGCGCCAGCAGCTGTTCGCACACCATCATGAGCTGGTACGCGACCTCTTTGACTATATCTGGACCTCGCGCCTGTGGAGTGAAGGCCTGTCCGATGCTTTCATAGAGATGCTGCTGTCGCCGACGATTGACAGCATAGATCAGCAGGTCATCGTCAGCGCCATCACCTTGTCGCTGCTCAGCACCTTTGACTTCCAGAAGTGGCGTGTGCTGACGACCGTTTATGGCCAGACGGCCGATCAGGGCGTCCGTCAGCGTTCGCTGGTGGGGTGGGTGCTTGGCATCGATGGCTCGCTGGTACGTCTCTATCCTGAGATGACGTCCGTGATAGGCAAGATACTGTCGGATGACGACTGCCGGATGGAGCTGAAGGAGCTGCAGATGCAGCTGATATACTGTCTGAAGACTGACGAGGACAGCCGCAAGATACACGACGAGGTGATACCAGAGCTCATCAAGAACAACAACCAGTTCCGTGTGACGCGTAACGGCATTGAGGAGATTGAGGAAGACCCCATGGAGGACATCCTGCACCCAGAGGCAGCCGAGGAGCGTATGGAGCAGCTGGAAGCCACGATGCAGAAGATGATGGACATGCAGAAAGCTGGTTCCGACATCTATTTCGGAGGTTTCTCGCAGATGAAGCGCCTGCCGTTCTTCCAGGACACCTGCAACTGGCTGATGCCCTTCTATCGTGAGCATCCTGCGTTGCAGCAGGTGTGGGCCGACACCAGGCGTAGCCGTGCCCTTGATGTTCTGTTGCAGGCGGCGCCCTTCTGTGCCAGCGACACCTATTCGTTTGCATTGGCGTTCAACCAGGCGTTCGACCATCTGCCCCAGAACATGCAGGAGATGTTCGGCCGTGGTGAGCTGTCGTTCTTCGGCGAGCAGATGGCTCTTGAGCAGCACGCGACACCTGCCTACATACGGCGGATGTACCTGCAGGACCTTTACCGTTTCTTCCGTCTGCATCCCTCGCGCCACGTGTTCAGCAGTCCCTTTGAAGCCTCTGACGGCTGTCACCGTCTGGTGTTCTACTCCCAGACTCTGTTTGCTGACACGCCGTTGAGTGCCGATCTTGTGGACATGGCCATTTTCCTGACTAAGCATCACCTCTACGACGATGCAGCCCAGCTGTTGGGTCATACGCCAGATCAGCTGCGCGACGAGCGTTTCTTCCTGACCTATGCCATGGTGCTGCAGCATCTTGCCGTTATCCCCTACGGCATGACCGTGTCAGACTGTTATCAGCGAGTGCTCGAGACGTCGCCCCAGCACGAGGCGGCGCTGAAGGGTTATGCACGCGCCCTTTTCCAAGAGAAGGACTATCAGGGCGCATTGGCCGTCTATGACCGTTTGCTGGCACAACATCCTGACCACCGTAACTACCTGCTGAACAAATCGATTTGTCTGGGTAATTTGGCGCGTTATGAAGAAGCACTGAAGATTTTGTATAAGCTGGATTACGAGTCGTCGGACGACAAGAACGTCAGGCGCGTACTGGCGTGGACGCTGACAGGCAGTGGTAAGACGGAACAGGCAGGAAAGATCTATGCGGAGCTGCTGGAGAACGGGAATCCGCAGGGTGACGACCTGTTGAACTATGGTCTGTGTCAGTGGCTGGCAGGTGATATCCCTGGTGCCTCAGGACTGTTTCGCCAGTATGCCGACGCCAATCCTGGTCACTTTGATGCGGAGTCGGAGTTCCTTCGTGATGAGGCACCTTTCCTGCGTTCACACGGCATCAGCGAGATTGAGGTCAGGCTCATGCTTGACCTGCTGGCCAGGGGTTAGAGCGTGAACGACAGCAGGTGGGCAAACCATCCGACAAACTTCTTCCACGACGAGCGTTCCTCCTTCCACCAGCGTGGTGTCATCATCACGCTTTTCTGTTTGTCGGCATTGAACATGCTGTCGAGCTGTGCCGTTGTCTGGCGGCTGAGAATGATGGCGTTGTCCTCGTAGTCGAAGCGCAGGCTGCGCGAGTTGAGGTTTGTGGAGCCAATGGTACAGAAGCGTCCGTCGACCATCATGATTTTCGAGTGGTGGAATCCTGGCAGGTAGATCCAGACGCCAGCCCCCTGTTTCATCAGTTTATGAGCATTGTAGAAGACGCAGTCGGGCGTCAGTGGGATGTCGCTCTTCAGCGATATCATGACGTTGACCTTCACCCCCCGTTTGATGGCCCGCCGCAGCGCTTTCTTCAGCGTTGGACTGAGGGTGAGGTAGGGGTTGATGAGTTCGATGGAGTCCTGTGCGGCGTTGATGGCCTCCAGATAGAAACGACGGACGGCATCGTTCTGTCCTAACAGATAGCCGTCGCTGCGCTTGACGGTGCCAGGCTCGCGGTTGATGATGCCGATAACGGTGTTGCCGGCCTTTCCGCCTCGGAAGTAGGCTGGGTCGTTGATCATCTCGCCCGTCACCTCGTTCCAGATGTTACGGAAGATCATCTGCAGGTCGTTGACGGCGCTGCCCTCTATGCGGCAGTGCAGGTCGCGCCACTCGCCCACCTGCTCCGTACCTTCTATATAATAGTCGGCCACGTTCATGCCGCCCGTATAGCCGATGTGTCCGTCGATGACCACAATCTTGCGGTGGTCGCGCGGCCAGATGTGGTTGACCCATGGGAAGCGGATGGGGTCGAACTCGTGGATGTCGATGCTGTCGTTACGCAGGGCCTGAATGTGGTGCTTGCGCAGCGGCTGGTTGTTGGAGTCGTTGCCGAAGCCGTCGAAGAGTGCGCGCACCTCGACGCCCTCACGCCGTTTCTCGCGCAGGATGTCGAAGAGCAGCGAGGCGATGGAGTCGTTGCGGAAGTTGAAGTATTCGAGGTGTATGCTGTGGCGTGCCTCGCGGATGGCCTGGAACATATCGTCGAACTTCTGCTGTCCGCTGTAGAGCACCTTGACGGTGTTGTCGTTGGTGAAGTGTACGCCATAGTCCGTCATCAGCCTGTAGATGACAGAGTCGCTCTGTGCCCACCCTGCTATTGGTAGAAAGGTAAGGACGATGGTCAGCATCCTTACCTTTATGTCGTGTTGCGTCATGTTATCCTCTGTGCTTTAAGCGATACTCCAACGGCGATAGTCCGAACTTCTCCTTGAAGATATTGATGAAGTTCTCGGCCGTCATGAAGCCGATGTTCACAGCCAGCTCACTCATGTTGATGTTCGTGCGCTTCAGCAGGATGCAGGCGTGCTTCAGTCGCATGTCGCGGATGAGCTCGGCAGGCGTCTTGCCCGTCAGGTTGCGCACCTTGTGGAAGAAGGGTACGCGTCCCATGCCCATGGCCGATGCGAGCTCCTCGAGACTGATCTGTCCGCGGCTCATGTTCTGCAGTACGTATTGCTCGATGTTCTTCAGCAGCTGGCGGTCAATGGCACTTGACATTGAGAAGTCGCTGCCGAATTCCTCCATGTCGTCCTCGGCCATTGCTGAGGCTATCTGTGCGGCCAGTCCTGTCTCAGGCTCCTTGCCGTCTTCGCCCTTGATGGTGGTCTCCACGAGACTCATCTCGTCGTGTGTCTCGCCATCCTGTCTGACAAGGCCCACCTGGTTCATGTCAAGCTGCTCTGTGGCTGTTGTCATACTCGAGTTGCGGCTCTCCAGCCGGCGTGTCTCCGCACCTTCGATGAGGTTGCTGTCCATCTCGACGATGCCCAGTCCCAGCGTCTTGTTGAAGCGCATAATGGCATCCTGCAGATTGAAGGGCTTGGCCAGATAGTCGTCTGCCGAGAGCGTAATGTTCATGTCCTTCATGTCCTGTGGCGAGAGCTTGCCCTCCGTCATCAGCACGAACTTCATGCCAGCACGGCTGCTCATCTTGAGCTTGTTGCACAGTTCGCTGCCCGTCATGCCCGTCATTTCCTGCTTACAGACGATGAGGTCGGCGTTCATGGTCTCCAGGTCCTCAGCGGCGCGATGGATGTTGTTATAGACGTGGAAGTCGTAGACGTAGCTCAGGCGGTCGTTGATGAACTTGAGGAACTCTTCGTTGTCGTCGATGAAGATGACGACGAACTTGTTGGTGGGCGAGTCGGCCGTGCGGCGCGGACGCATCTCGGCCGTCAGGGTCTCGCCGATCTCCTTCGGCAACAGCATCTCGCCCTTGGCGTTCAGCTCGTAGCGGTTGTGTACGTTCTGCTTGGCCCTCTCCTCAGGGTGTTCCAGTGCCGACTGCATGTCGCTGACGCGTGTGATGACCTGCAGCATCTGCGAGTGCAGGGCGTTCAGCTGTTCGCGTTCCTCAAGCGACTTGCCGCTTTCCGAGAGTGTGCTGATGATAGAGGTCATGCGTGCCATCGGCTGTCGCAGGTCGTCGCTGGCCGCCTTGATTTCCTCGCGCTGCACCTTCAGCTCGTTAATGACGGCGTTCTTCTTGGCCTTGATCTCCTTGACTTGGTTGATGCCGATGCGCCAGATGTAGAGGATGGTGATGACGGCCACGCCGTAGAGTATGAGCATCCACCAGGAGAGCAGCCAGTGGGGTGCGACGACAATCTCGAGGATACGTTCCTGGTTGCTCACGGAGCCGTCGGCACTCACTGCCTTGACGTGCAGCTTGTAGGTGCCGCTGCCCAGTTTGTGGAAGGTGACGCCGTGGTTCAGTGCGTCGCCCGTCTTCCAGTCGTTGTCCAGTCCCTCCATCCAGTATTTGAACTGCAGTCGCTCGCTCTGGTTATAGTTGCCGGCTGCGAACTTGATGGTGAACGTGCTCTGGTTGTGGCTCAGTTCAATGTGCGAGCTCTCGTTGAGTGCCTGTGTGAGGATGACGTTATTGGCGTATTCGTGGCCGATCATGATTTCCTCCTCGCCCACGAACAGCTGTGTCAGCATGACGCGCGGCAGGGTTTTCGAGTCGTCGTCCTGTTCGCGGCTGGTCGAGTTGACGCCGTAGAGTCCGCCGAAGAGTACGTTGCCGCTTTTCAGTGTCAGGATGGCGCCAGTGTTGAACTCGTTGCTCTGCAGTCCGTCACGTGTGTCGTAGTTGTAAAGTCCGTAGCTGAAGGAGCCGTCCTCGTGGTTACGCTGTACGACGACGCGGCTGACGCCGTTGCTGGTGGTAATCCATACGTTGTTCTTGCTGTCCTCGGTGATGCCGCAGATGTTGTTGTTGCACAGTCCCTGCTTCTCTGTGATCTGGCTCAGGTCGTCGTTGGCCAGGTTCAGAATGTTCACACCTTCGCGCGTGCCCACCCAGATGAGGTTGCGCGAGTCCTGATAGACCTGTGTGATGTAGTTGTTGGTGAACTTCTTCAGGGCTGTGGTGTTGCCTGTGAGGTGGCGCATCTCCGAGGTGGAGAGGTTCATGAGTATCAGTCCCTCGCTGGTGCCAATGAACATGATGTTGCCCTTGGGCGCGTAGCACAGCGACGTGATGCTGTTGGTGGAGAGCTTGCCGTTCTCGCGTGTGTAGGTTGAGAAGGTGTTCATCTTGCTGTTGAACACCTGCAGTCCGCCGTTGGTGGCTATCCAGAGGTTGCCCGACTTGTCGGTTTCAAGGGCGTTGATGTGGTCGTCGATGAGTGTCTTCACGCTGTCGCGAGCCAGCGAGTAGATGGTGGACTGTCCCCCCTTGATGCGTGTCAGTCCGTTGTTCTTCGAGCCTACCCATAGGCTGCCGTCGGGTGTGATCTCCATGGCCGACACCTTGATGCTGGCCAGCGGTCCGTTGTAGTCGATGACGCCGTGGTCGCTGGTGCCGAAGTACTTGTTGCCGTCGGCATCCTCGGCAATGGCTGTGATGTCGCCAAGGAGCATGGACTTGAAGCGGTAGATGTTAGTGCCGTGATAGGCAACGCCTGACTTCTCCGTTCCCACCCACAGCAGGTCGGTGTCGTCCACATAGACGCTCTGTATCCTGACGACCTCGTTCATCTGTTGGCCTGCATTGATGCTTCGCGGCTGCACGGGCTCCATGGCGTATGTGTTGACGTCCATGCGTATCAGTCCGTTCTGGTCGGTACCAATCCAGATGTTGCCGCTGCGATCGGCGCTCATGCCGTGTACGGAGTTGTCGACGCCGTTGCCTGTCAGTCCCAGCTGGTCGCCAATGTTCGTGTTCCAGGTGTTGGTGCTCTTGTTATAGAGGAACAGCGTGCCCTGTCCGTAGAGCCAGATGTTGTCCATCTGGTCGGCGAAGGCTCTCAGCGTGGCAGTGTGTCGCAGTTTGCGTTCGGCAATCTCGGTTGCCGACCAGACGGTGTGTTGCTGGTGCATGACGTCGCAGCAGACGATGCGTCCGTCGTCGTAGACGATGAGTGCGCCGTCGCGGCACTCGCTAATGGAGCAGATGTTGCCCTGCGGCACGCCTGTGATGTCGCCTGTGTATCCGAATTCGAAGAGCAGCTGCTGTTGCATGTTGAAGCAGACGACGCCCTTGTTGGGAATGGCTCCCCACACGTTCTTGTGGCGGTCGATGTAGACGACAGACGGTATGCGGTCGATGTTCATCTTGGCGAACGCCTGTTTCATGTCGCGCTCGAAGGTCTCCGTCTGCGGATGGTAGATGCAGTAGCCCGTGGCGGTGTTGATCCAGAGGTTGCCGTCGAGCGACTCCTGGATGCTGGTGATGTAGCTGTCGCAGAGCGACGAGCCGTCCTGCGAGTCACACTGGAAGGGCTTGAAGGTGTAGCCGTCGTAGCGGTAGAGGCCTGCTGAGGTGCCGAACCACATGTATCCCCGTGAGTCCTTTAGGATGCAGTTCACCTGACTGCTGGTCAGTCCGTCCTTGGCGTCGAGTGTCTTGAACAGGTATGCTGCGATGGCCGTGAGCGAGAGGGTGGTCAGCAGCAGTATGGTTAATGTCTTTTTGATGTTCATAGTGCAATAGGTCACTTTTCCGTTTATCACGATTCTCTGTTTACAGCATGCACGAGTAGTGGTCGACGACGCCGAGCAGATGGCCTTCGGCATCGGTTACCAGTACGGAGTGTATCTTGTATTTGTTCATGATTCTCTGAATTTCCGAGATTTTCGTCTGCGGACTGACGGTCTTGGGCTTGCGTGTCATGATGTCGCTGACGGTGTGGTTGAAGAACTCAGCCTGCCAGTGCTCCGTGGCGCGGCGTATGTCGCCGTCGGTGATGAGTCCGGCCACCGTGTCGCCGCTCATGGCGATGCCCAGTCCCAGCTTGCCCTTGCTGACGAGGATGATGGCCTCGCCCAGACGCATGTCGGGTGCGATGACGGGCAGGTCGTCCGTGCGCATGACGTCGCTGGCCGTTGTCAGCAGTCGCTTGCCCAGCTCGCCGCCAGGGTGGAACTGTGCGAAGTCCTGAGGCTGGAAGTTACGCTTCTTGATGAGTGCGACGGCCAGTGCGTCGCCCATCACCATCTGTGCCGTTGCGCTGCTGGTGGGTGCCAGGTTCAGGGGGTCGGCCTCGTGGCTGACGCTGACGTTCAGGTGGCAGTCGGCATACTTGGCCAGCAGCGACTTCTTGTTGCCGCTCATGGCGACGATGGGTATCTGCATCTGCAGCACCAGTGGTATGAAACGCAGCAGCTCGTCGGTCTGTCCTGAGTTGCTGATGGCGAGCACCACGTCGTCGCGTGTCATGACGCCCAGGTCGCCGTGGAAGACGTCGAGGGGGTTGATGAAGAACGAGGGTGTGCCTGTCGATGAGAGCGTGGCGGCAATCTTGGCGCCCACGTGTCCGCTCTTGCCGACGCCTGTGACGATGACCTTGCCGTGACAGCGGTAGATGAGCTCGACGGCGCGGTCGAACTCCTGGTCCATCAGGGGGATGAGTCCCAGTAGTGCTTCGGCCTCGTCCTTGATGCATTGTATGGCGTATTCTCTTGCGTTCACTTTCGCTGTGTTGTTATTTCGTAATGTCGTTATTCCGAGATGTCGTTATGCCTCACGCAACCGCCTGATCAGCCCCTCCAGCTTGTCGAGCTCCAGCATATTGGCGGCGTCGCTCAGTCCCTGGTCGGGGGTGGGGTGCACCTCGAAGAACCAGCCTGTGGCGCCGAAGGCCTTGGCAGCCAGTGCCATCTGGGGCACGAAGCGGCGGTCGCCGCCTGTCTTGCCGTTGCTGCCGCCTGGTCGCTGTACGGAGTGTGTGCAGTCCATGACGACGGTGGGCACGATGTCGAGCATATCAGGGATGTTGCGGAAGTCAACGACGAGGTTGTTGTAGCCCATCATGTTGCCGCGTTCTGTCAGCCATACGTCGTGGGCGCCTGCCTCGCGTGCTTTCTCCACGGGGTAGCGCATGTCCTGTCCGCTGAGGAACTGTGCCTTCTTGATGTTGACGGTGCGTCCTGTCTTGGCGGCTGCCACGAGCAGGTCGGTCTGCCGGCAGAGGAAGGCGGGTATCTGCAGCACGTCGCACACCTGTCCGGCGGGTTCTGCCTGCCAGGCTTCGTGTATGTCGGTGAGCAGTCGCAGTCCGTAGCGGCTCTTCACGTCGGCCAGCATCTGCAGTCCGCGGTCAATGCCTGGTCCGCGGAAGGAGTGTATGCTGGTGCGGTTGGCCTTGTCGAACGATGCCTTGAAGATGATGTCGGTGCCCAGCAGCTGGTTGATTCTCACCAGTTCCCTGGCTACGGTGTCGAGCAACTCGGCCGATTCGATGACGCATGGTCCTGCGATGAACTGTTGGTTTGCCATGTTTTCTGCGTGATGAGTGTTTTAATGCGCAAAGATAGGCATTTTCCTTTAATTGCGCAAGAATAAATCATTATTTTACGCTAAAAAGCGAAAAAGTGCTGTTATTATTTGGTCATGTCGTAAAGATTTGCTTATTTTGCGGCCGTTTTCAAGGAAACGGGTGCCGTGAGAGGCTCCCATATTGTTTAATCAAATTAAAGTATTTAAGGTAAAATGAAAAAAATGATGATGACGATGGTTGCTGCCATGATGGCTGTTACCATGAATGCTCAGCTCTATGTGGGCGGTTCTGTTGGCGTTGCCAGCATCAAGAACGGTAGTGCCGATGCTGAGACCACTTACAAGTTCGTGCCTGAGTTCGGCTACAACCTGAACGACGAGTGGGCCCTGGGTGTTGCCCTGGGTTACCAGAAGGGTGCCTGCGACCTGATGACAGGTTCGTATGCCCAGAATACCGATACTGAGGTGTTTGCCATCAATCCCTATGTGCGTTACACGGCTGTCAAGTCGAAGCTGGTCAATGTGTTCGTCGATGGCGGCATCGGCGTTGCCAGCTACAAGGATATGGGTACGGAGTTCAGCCTGGGCCTGCGTCCTGGTGTGGCTGTCAACCTCAGCGAGAGCATCAGCTTCGTGAGCCACTTCGGCTTCGTGGGCTTCAACAGCTTCAGCCCGAAGGGCGACGGCGACTCGAGCAATGCCGTGGGTGTTGACCTCAACGGCAACAACATCACGTTCGGCCTTTACTTCAACTTCTAACGTCTGAGGTTGAGTTTCTGATATTACGAGAAGAGGTGGGGACAGCGTCCTCACCTCTTTTTCTTGCATCTTTTTATTTCTTAATCCTTGATAAGGTGTACGTCGCGCTGTGGGAACGGAATGTTGATGCCGTGCTTGTCGAGCGTCTCGTAGACGCACTTCAGCACGTCGCTCACGACGTACGACTTCTTCACGGCGTCGGCCCAGACGAAGAGCTTGAAGTTGACGCTCGAGTCGCCCATCTCGCTGACCACCGTCTTCACCTGCTTCTCAGGGTCCATCCACTCGTGGTGCAGGCTGTTGACGGCTTCCTCGACCAGCTGGGTCACCTGTCGCAGGTTGGAGCCGTAGGCCACGCCGAAGGGTATGACGGCCAGCACGTAGCCGTGGTTGCGCGTCAGGTTCTTGTAGTTCTTGGCAAAGAGCTGTGAGTTCTGGAAGGTGATGACCTCGCCGTAGAGCGACTCGATGGTGGTCGAGGTGTAGCTGATGCTGTTCACCTGTCCGCGTGTGCCGTCAATCTCTATCCAGTCGCCCACCTTGATGCGTCCTGACATGAGGGCGGCACCATAGTAGATGTTCTCGATGATGTCCTTCGAGGCGAAGCCGATACCTGTTGACAGACCGCCTGAGATGGCGAGCAGCCATGCCACGCTGATGTGGAGCAGCGACAGCGAGAAGAGCAGCCATACGCCCCAGACGATGACCTGGATGACGTTCTTGCCCATGACCTCGCGCGAGGCGGCCGTCGTGGGGTCTTGCGACTGGTAGTGCATGCGCAGCAGGTCGAGGATGGTGTTGACGACGTAGGAGGCGATGAACCAGGCGTTGACGACCATCGAGAGCTTGACGATGCTCACCTTCAGGTTCTCCAGGTTGATGAAGTTCGTGGTGAAGATGCGCCAGCACAGGTCGCCCAGGTTGAAGACGCCGGCAGCCCAGTAGATGCTGAGCATGATGGAGTGGACGGCCAGGATGGGCAGCACGGCGCGGTAGAGCAGCACGTAGGCCCACTTCTTGGTGATGGGTTTCTCGTCCATGCCGTGGCGCTCGCCGTACTTACGCACGTAGCTGCTGATGCACGAGATGGTGAGGATGCACGTCAGCTGCATGATCCACCAGATGAGCACCTGCACGGCCAGCAGCGTGTAGCCGCCCCACGACAGGCAGACGGACGCGATGAACACCGTGAGCGAAATATAGGCGTACAGCATGTCGAGCTTGGGCACCTGGCGGTGGTGGTGGCCGATGACGCGCCACTGCCAGATGGTGCTCAGCAGCAGCACGGGCGGGAACACCAGGTTCACCAGCTCGTTGGGCGTCAGGATGATGCGCAGGGCGATGACCATGAAGCCGATGAACACCAGCGGGGCGTAGATGCGGAAGGCGCTCTTGATCTGCTCGCCGCTGACGCGCAGCAGCAGCGACATCAGGATGACGCCCAGCAGCCATGCGTACTCGATGAGCAGGTCGCTGGCCATGATGAAGAAGTTCTGGTGGATGGTGGAGCGCAGGATGCCCATGATGATGGCGAAGGTCAGCGTCGTCGTGGCCATGATGATGCAGGGACGCTTCTTCAGGAACTCAGGCGTGTGGAAGCGCTGCGGCACCAGGAAGCGGTAGACCAGCAGGTTCAGCAGGATGGCTATCACGACGTAGATGGCGATGATGACGAACAGGCCGAAGATGAGGTTGCTGTTCCACTGCGAGTCCTTGCTGCTGGTGCGGTACTTGTCGGCCACCGTCGCCCGCATCTGCGACAGCCGCATGGGCAGGTTGCTCAGCAGCTCGAAGTAGTTGTCGCCGCCGTTCTTGAAGATGCCGGTCTGAATGTCGTTGTAGCGCTTGCTGGCGTAGTCGTTCAGACGCTTCAGGCGCTTCTCCGTCGCGTTGTACATCTGTATGAACTCAGTCACCTGTTCGCGGCTCTCCTGCAGCGTCTGCTTGATGTCAGTGGCCAGCGTGATGCACGCGCTGCGGTTGGCCTGGCCGCGCTTGCTCAGCGACGACGTCGGCATCTTGCGCAGACTGGCTATCAGACTGTCGTACTTCGCTATTTCCGACTCCTGCTTCGTCAGGAAGTTCCTGAACGGCAGCTTCTGGCGTTGGAACTCGCGGTACTGCTCCGTGGCCTCGTGGCAGGCGTAGGAGAGGTCGAACACATAGTTGGCGTTCTGCGAGTAGAGCATCAGCGCGTTCTGGTTCGAGCGCTTCATCGTCTCCACCAGGCGGTTGATGATCACCTTGTCGTACTTCTTGCGCTGGTCGCTGCGCGTCGTCAGGTCTTGCTTGTATTCCGTCAGCTCCGCGCGCAGCACGGCCAGCGTCTCCTCCAGGTTCTTTTCCTTGAGGACGGCATTGGCGTCGAGTATCGTCACCGTCAGCATCAGCAGCACGACGGCGAGACGGCGCAGGGTGGTGGAAATCAGGTTCTTCTTCATCGTTTTTTCTTGGTTTTTTATTCACTGCAAAGGTACTCATTTTTTTCTTTTCCACCAAGTCTTTTCCTATTTTATTTTTAATTTATTTGCAGATGGTGTTCAAGGAAAATTAGCAGTCAAACACACGCCGTATCACCGTATCACCGTATCACCGTAACATTTAGTGGTTTTGAATGGG
>CAZLPO010000014.1:0-28798 GCA_964561385.1 uncultured Prevotella sp. | reverse complement strand
GCGATGGCTGAGCGCACGAAGTTCTCGATGTACCTTATTTATAGTGCTGTCATCTCGCTGATTATCTATCCCGTCGAAGGTCACTGGACTTGGGGTGGCGGCTGGCTCTGCAACGACGCTGCCGACGGCTTTATGATGTCGACCTTCGGCGATGTGTTCCACGATTTCGCAGGTTCTGCTATCGTGCATAGCGTGGGTGGTGTACTGGCTCTGATTGGTGCATTGGCACTGGGCCCCCGCGTTGGCAAGTACGCCAAGGATGGCAAGAGCCGTGCTATTCCTGGCCACAACCTGACGATGGCCGCCCTGGGTGTCTTCATCCTCTGGCTGGGATGGTTTGGTTTCAACCCAGGTTCTCAGCTCGCCGCTTCTGGTGAGGTCAACCGCATCGCCATCTCGCACGTCTTCCTGACCACCAACCTCGCTGCCGCTGCCGGTGGTGTGGCCACGATGTTCCTCACCTATATTAAATATGGCAAGCCCTCGCTCTCTCTGACACTGAACGGCGTGCTGGCAGGTCTCGTGGGTATCACGGCCGGCTGTGACCTCGTGTCACCATTCGGTGCAGTCATCATCGGTCTCGTCTGTGGTATCGTACTGGTCTATGCCATCGAGTTCATCGACCACGTGCTGCACATCGACGATCCTGTGGGTGCCAGCTCTGTACACGGCGTTTGCGGTATTCTGGGTACGCTGATGACTGGTCTGCTGTCAACTTCGAACGGCGCATTCTACGGTCACGGCTGGGGATTCTTCGGTGCTGAGTGCTTCGGCATCTTGATGATTGACCTCTGGGCTGCTGCCTGCGGTTTCGCCCTGTTCTACGGCATCAAGAAATTGCACGGCCTGCGCGTTGACACACGAATAGAAGAAGAAGGCCTCGACATCTACGAACACGGCGAGGCATGCTATAACTAAAGGTAAAATAGTAAAAAGGTAAAGAGTATGAAAAAGATTGTTTTATTGGCAATGGGTATGGTCATGGGGATGACCGCCTTTGCAGAGGATGAGATTGAAACGACGATTAGTGCAGATGTCGTGAGTAGCTATATCTGGCGTGGTCAAGATTTGGGAAGCGCCGCCCTTCAGCCGACACTCGGCGTGGAATACAAGGGTCTTTCGTTGTCAGCCTGGGGCAGTTACGGCATTGCCGACCCCACCGACACGAAGGAGTTTGACCTGACACTGGCCTACACCATCGGTGGACTGAACATCGGCGTGACCGACTACTGGTTCAATGCCGGTCTTGATCCCAAGAACCGCTATTTCAAGTACGATGCCCACGGCACCAACCACGTCTTCGAGGCCACCATCGGGTACGACTTCGGACTGGCCTCACTCCAGTGGTATACAAACATTGCCGGTAACGATGGCGCGAACAAAGACGGCGAGCGGGCCTACAGCAGTTATGTCGAGGCAAACGTCCCATTCAAACTTGCTACTGTCGACTGGACTGCTACGGCCGGCGCCGTTCCCTTCGCCACAGACTTCTACGGTACAACGGGCTTCGCCGTCACCAACCTTTCGCTGAAAGCCGCGAAGGACATTAAGGTGACCGACTCGTTCTCGGTACCCGTTTTTGGACAGGTTATCGCCAATCCATGTTCCCAGAAAGCCTATCTGGTTTTTGGACTGACGCTGCATCCATAGTTTGTTATTTTGGTCACCTCCCTTCCGCCGACAAGATGGCGCGAGGGAGGTTTTTCCGCGAAACCGTCATGAGTTTCGCGGATTTTTATTATCTTTGCACCATCAATCAAACCCACACGACAATGAAGAAGATCCTTTTATCAATCGCAGCTATGGCTGCCGTCACAACCTCATCGGCACAGAAGATGCTGGTGCTTTACTATTCAGAAACAGGAACGACAAAGACCGTAGCCCAGGAGATCCAGAAACAGCTGGGTGCCGACATCGAGGCCATTGAGGCCGTAGAACCCTATTCTGGGAACTTCCAGGAGACCATTCAGCGCGGACAGCGTGAGATGCAGAGTGGACAGATGCCCGCCATCAAGCCGTTGAAGTCGGAAATCGCCAACTACGACGTCATCTTCCTCGGCTATCCCATCTGGTTCGGTACCTACGCGAACCCCATCATAACGCTGGTGAAAGAACAAGACTTTGCAGGCAAGACCATCGTGCCATTCTGCACGTTCGGCAGCGGTGGTCTGAACACATCGGCCGAAGCGCTGACGAAAGCGCTGCCAAAAGCCAAGGTTGCAGAGGGCTACGGCGTGCGTACTGCCCGCCTGGCTGCCGCCGAGAAGGAGCTGGACCGCTTTCTGAAGGAGAACGGCTACAAAGACGGCCAGGTAGAAAAGCTGCCCGACTACTCCGCCCAGCAGCCGGTTGCTGAAGAAGACAAAGCCATCTTCGATGCCGCCTGTTCCAGCTACCAGTTCCCGCTCGGCACACCAGAGACCGTTGGCAAGCGCCAGACACCTGACGGCACCGACTACAAGTACACCGTGAAGGGACAAGGTTTCAACGGTGAGGAGTCCACCTCTATTATATATGTGACCATAGGCAAAGAAAACGGAGCCAAACCCGAATTTACGCAAGTGGTACGATAAACCTCCATCCTGTCAAGAGGATAAGAGACGGAACAATTGTGACGATTTGTAACAATTTGCCACCTATTTTCAGCAAAAGTAAAGCAAATTGACGCAAAGAACACAGAAACGATTACAAAACGTCAGATTACAACAGTTTTAACAATCAAAAGGAAAGGAATTCGCCGGATTCCTTTCCTTTTTGTCGTACCTTTGCACCTGAGAATTATCAAATCGCTAATAATTTTGAATTATGGAAGCATTAAGATTTCAGGTTGTCGGTGAGGCATTCAAGAAGAAGCCGCTCGACGTAAAAACACCCAGTGAGAGACCCGCCAAGTATTTTGGAAAGAAGGTCTTCAACCGTGAGAAAATGTACAAGTACCTGCCGAAGGACGTGTACGAGAAGATGATTGACGTGATGGATAACGGCGCACGTCTCGACAGGACCGTTGCCGATGCTGTGGCTGCTGGCATGAAGCAGTGGGCAACGGAGAATGGCGTCACTCACTATACGCATTGGTTCCAGCCGTTGACAGAAGGAACCGCCGAGAAGCACGACTCATTTATCGAGCACGACGGCAAAGGCGGTATGGTTGAGGAATTCAGCGGCAAGCTGCTCGTACAGCAGGAGCCAGATGCCTCGTCGTTCCCCTCTGGCGGTATCCGCTCGACCTTTGAGGCACGCGGCTACTCAGCTTGGGACCCCACGTCGCCAGTTTTCATCATTGATGACACGCTCTGTATCCCTACCGTATTCATCTCATACTCTGGTGAGGCACTCGACTATAAAGCACCGCTGCTGCGCGCCCTGCACGCCGTGAACGTTGCTGCTGTGGACGTCTGCCACTATTTCGACCCAAGCGTCAAGAAAGTGACGTCGAACCTCGGCTGGGAGCAGGAGTATTTCCTCGTCGACGAAGGACTCTATGCCGCTCGCCCCGATCTGCTGCTGACTGGTCGCACTCTGATGGGTCACGACTCCGCCAAGAACCAGCAGATGGACGACCACTACTTCGGTGCCATCCCTGAGCGCGTACAGGCCTTCATGAAGGACCTGGAGTTCGAGGCTTTGGCTCTCGGCATCCCCTGCAAGACACGCCACAACGAGGTGGCTCCCAACCAGTTCGAGCTCGCCCCGATTTTCGAAGAGACGAACCTCGCCGTCGACCACAACATGCTGCTGATGTCGGTCATGAAGAAGGTGGCCCGCAAGCACGGATTCCGCGTGCTGCTCCACGAAAAACCATTCGCAGGCATCAACGGTAGCGGTAAGCACAACAACTGGTCGCTCTCCACGGACAACGGAATTCTGTTGCATGCACCAGGCAAGACGGCCGAGCAGAACCTGCGCTTCGCTACCTTTATCGTAGAAACGCTGATGGGTGTCTATAAGCATAATGGACTGCTCAAGGCCAGTATTATGAGTGCGACCAACGCCCATCGTCTGGGAGCCAACGAGGCACCGCCCGCCATCGTCTCTTCATTCCTTGGCAAGCAGGTCTCTGAGCTGCTCGACCATATTGAGAAAGCTGACAAGGAGGACATCCTAGCCATGACAGGCAAACAGGGACTGAAGATGGACATCCCCGAGATCCCCGAACTGTTCATCGACAATACCGACCGTAACCGCACGTCTCCTTTCGCCTTCACCGGCAACCGCTTTGAGTTCCGTGCCGTCGGCAGCGAAGCCAACTGCGCCAGCGCCATGATTGCCCTGAACAGCGCCGTTGCCGAGGCACTTGTCTCGTTCAAGAAGCGTGTTGACGCCAAGATTCCTGAGTTCGAGAAGAAACTCGCTGGCACCGGCCACAGCGCTACGTTCCACGCCATCATCGACGTGCTGCGTGAGGATATCAAGACCTGTAAGCCTATCCGCTTCGACGGCAATGGCTACTCAGACGAGTGGGTTATCGAGGCCGAGAAACGCGGTTTGGACGTCGAGAAGAGCTGTCCGAAGATCTTTGAGCGCTACCTTGACGAGGAGAGCATTCAGATGTTCGAAAGTCTGGGTGTGATGACCAAGAAGGAGCTTGAGGCCCGCAACGAGGTGAAGTGGGAGACCTATACGAAGAAGATCCAGATTGAGGCCCGCGTGCTGGGTGACCTCTCCATGAACCATATCATCCCCGTGGCCACCCGCTACCAGAGCGCGCTGCTGAAGAACGTTGACAGCGTATCCACCGTCTTCCCACTCGACAAGGCCGAGAAGCTCAACGCCCGGAACCTCAGTATCATTGAAGAGATAGCCGAGCGCACCAGTGCCATAGAGAAAGGTGTCGAGGAACTGGTCAATGCCCGAAAGCTGGCCAACAAGATTGCCGACGAACACGAGAAAGCCATTGCCTATCACGACAAGGTGGAACCTTATCTTGACTCCATCCGCTACGAGATTGACAAGCTTGAACTCATTGTCGACGACAGCCTGTGGCCGCTGCCGAAATACCGCGAACTGCTGTTCATCCGATAAAGCCCGGATGACTATCTGAAAGTATGAGCTGCCAGCCGTTCCTCGGCTAGTCGCTCATACTTTGTTTTGGGACGTCCGTAGTTGGCGTATGGGTAAATGCTGATGCCACCACGCGGTGTAAACAGCCCGATGACTTCAATGTACTTCGGGTCCATCAGGCGGATGAGATCCTTCATGATGATGTTGACGCAATCCTCATGGAAATCGCCGTGATTGCGGAAGGAGAAAAGGTAGAGTTTCAGGCTTTTCGACTCAACCATACGTTCACCGGGAATATACATGATGCGAATCTCAGCAAAGTCGGGCTGTCCCGTAATGGGGCAGAGCGTGGTAAACTCAGGACAGTTGAACTGCACCCAGTAATCATTATCGAGATGCTTGTTCTCAAACGTCTCCAGCACTTCCGGAGTATAGTTGTCACTGTATTTTGTTTTTTGGCCCAACGCCTGAAGGCCTTCTTGTTCTCTGTTTGTCATTTTCTTATGGGTCTTATGGGACTAATGGGGTTAATGGGACATTATATCTGACTGAGAAGCCAGCCGAGATAGACCAGATAACAGGTCGTGAGCACAGCACCCTCCCAGCGGGCTACTGTAAGTTTCGTAAACGAGAAGAGCCACAACAGCAATACCGATGCCACCATCATACCCATGTCAAAAAGCGTGATTCCGCCTATCTGCATAGGACAGACCGTAGCTGTCAGGCCGAGAATCAGGAGGATGTTAAAGACATTGGAACCAATGACATTGCCTATGGCAAGAGCCGACTGACCCTTGCGAGCCGCAACGACACTGGTGGCCAATTCCGGCAGACTGGTGCCGCCGGCAACGACAGTAAGTCCAATGACGCTCTGGCTGACGCCAAGCGTGGTGGCCAAGGCACTGGCATGGCCGACGAAGAGTTCGGAACCGATGATAAGCAGGGCCAAGCCAACTACGATGAGGAGGACGTTTGTGGTGAGGCGTGAGCCGTTAGGAGTGAGCTGTGAAGCATTAGGAGTGTCGGTTCCACGAGCGGCAGTAAGGGTGTAGTACATAAAAGCCACGAAGCCTACCAGGAGCAAGATACCATCGATGCGGCTGATCATGTTACCGGCGATGTGGAGACTGCGAAAGGTGTCGAGGGCCAAGGTCATGAGCAGCACCGAGGCGAGCACGGTAAACGGCATATCCTTGGCTACAGTCTGCCGGGCGATGGCTATCGGAGCAAACATGGCTGTGACGCCAACGATGAGCAGCGTGTTCATGATGTTGGAGCCGACGACATTGCCGACGGCGAGGTCGGGTGTGCCCTTCAGGGCAGAAACAAGGCTCACGAACAACTCGGGCGCCGATGTGCCTGCAGCCACAATGGTAAGTCCCACAACAAGCTCAGGCACATTGAGGCGACGAGCCAGATTAGCACCGCCCTGGGTCAGCCAGTCGGCTCCCTTCAGCACCATGACGATGCCAACAACTATCAACAGGATATTCAATATCATCTTATTACTTGATTTCTTATTCTCTTTACTCCTCGTCCTCATCATCGAAGAACCAACCTCCTTCGAGCGAGGGTCCAACAAAGGCATCCATCTGTCGGCGGTCTTTTTTTGTTGGACGACCAGTACCACGCTGGCGGTCGACAAAACCGCTGATGCGGTTCATCTCCAACAGCTCGTACTGGTCGGGCGTAGTGACGTTCTCGTAGATATCGGCCAGCAGCTTGGCACCTACACGCTGCTCTATGGGCTTTAGCAGCCGGAACGAGTAGGTGACAGGAGGCTTGCGGACAGCTATGACATCGCCCACCTTCACCATACGTGAGGGTTTCACCTGTACACCATTGACCGACACACGGCTATTCTTACAGGCGTCTGCAGCAATGGTGCGGGTCTTAAAGATGCGCGCGGCCCATAGCCACTTGTCTATGCGGGCTTCTGTAGTCATTTGAAAGGTCTTATGGGTCTTATAGGTCTTATGGGACCTATGGGACTAATGGGGGCTTCTTGCCCAGTTTGTTGAACTGATTCATCGTAATGTCAATACCAGCCAGCACGAAACTTTTGATAATTTCCACAGCTGTGTCCACTGCTGGCTGTAGCTGTTCAAGCTCTTCGGGGGAGAAACGGCCCAACACCCAGTCAATCTGACCGCCCTGCGGATAGTCATTGCCAATGCCCATACGCAGACGGGCATAGTTCTGACCTATGAGCTGCTGGATGTGTCCAAGACCATTGTGACCTCCATTGGAGCCTGCGGCTTTCAGCCGGAACTGTCCCAGGGGCAGCGCCACGTCGTCGCTGACAACGAGCAGACGGCTCTGGTCAATATTCTCTTTGTTCAGCCAGTAACGTACAGCGTTTCCACTAAGGTTCATGAAGGTAGAGGGCTTGAGCAGCACCACCTTACGCCCTTTGAGTGACAGCTCGCCGACAAATCCGTAACGGCGGTCGTCAAAAACAGTATTGGACGCCTTTGCAAAAGCGTCCAACACCATAAATCCTGCATTGTGGCGGGTCAGCTCATAGTCAGGGCCTATATTACCCAAGCCAGCAATCAAGTATTTGTCCATACTCTATTATCCCTCTGCCTCAGCAGCTGCAGCAGCCGAACGCGAAGCACGGGTAGCCTTCACGGAGCAAACGACAACCTCAGGAGAGGTAGCGATCTTCAGACCCTCAAAGCTCAGCTGACCAACCTTGATAGCCTTACCCAACTGCAACTCTGTTACATCAATATTGAGAACCTCAGGAATCTGCTTGTAAGGAGCTGTTACATTGATCTTACGGATGGAGAGGTTCAGCTTACCACCATCACGCACACCCTGTGCCAGACCATTCAGCTTTACAGGGATACCAACGGTAATGTCCTTCTTCTCGTTCACCTCGTAGAAATCTGCGTGCAGCAGTGCATCGGTCGTGGGGTGGAACTGAAGCTCCTTCATCACAGCCTTGTGCTCCTTGCCGTCAATGTTCAGGTTAACGACATAGACATGAGGGGTGTAGACGGCCTTGCGAAGCTCAGCGAACGAAGCAGTGAAAGAGAGTGCCTTGGGAAGACCCTTCTCGTCCTTTTCCTCACCATAAAGATTGCAGGGAACGAGTCCCTCCTTACGAAGCTCCTTGCTGGCTTTCTTGCCAGTAGCGGTGCGAGCCTTACCGCTTACATTGATTTCTTTCATAACGCGTTTGTGTTACTCTAAATTAATACTTTTGTTGTTGTTAATTCACCATCACACGGTGTGCTTTTCGAGAAAAGCGGATGCAAAGGTACGAAGAATATTTGAAAAAATGAAAAATTGAAAGGCTAAAAATTAAAAAAGGAGTGTTTTTCTTGCATAATCAGCGAAAAAAGTGTATTTTTGCAGTCGGAAAACAATAAGTGCACAACAACTAAATAAGGAGAAATCTATGATTAACCGCGAGATTATACGCAACAAAATCGTTCAGTTAACCTACGCATACTATCAAAACGGTAACAAGAACATTGATGCCGCTGAGAAGGAACTGTTCTTCAGTCTTTCGAAGGCTTACGACTTATACAACTACCTGCTGGCACTCATCGTCGCTGTGACGAGAGAGTCGCGCAGACGCCTGGAAATACTTCGGACACGCGCCGACCGCGAAAGGGCAGAGGCTCCATCTGGCAGATTTGCCTACAACCGCTTTGCCCTACAGTTGGAGGAAAACCGCCAGCTGCAAGAGTTTACTGAAACTCAGAAGAAGACTTGGAACGACGCACCCGAGTTCATCGGTCGTTTGTTGGAGCAGATTGAGAGCACACAGACATACGCCGACTACATGGCTGGTCACGAGGACAACTACGACACCGATCGCGAACTGTGGCGCAAGCTCTACCGCACCATCATTCAGGATAACCCTGATTTAGACCAGCTTCTGGAAGAACAGAGTCTGTACTGGAACGATGACAAAGAAATCGTTGACACATTCGTCTTGAAGACCATCAAGCGCTTCGATGAGCAGAATGGCAAGAACCAGGAACTTCTTCCCGAGTATGACAGCGAAGAAGAGAAAGACTTTGCCCGAAAACTGTTTCGTGCCACCATCATGAACGCCGATGAATATCAGCGCTACATGAGTGAAGCCTCACACAACTGGGACTTTTCGCGATTGGCATATATGGACGTTGTCATCATGCAGATAGCCATCGCCGAGATGATGACCTTCCCGAGCATACCTGTCAGCGTCACCATCAACGAATATGTGGAGGCTGCCAAGCTTTACTCCACACCTCGCAGCGGCGGCTACATCAATGGCATGCTTGACGCCATCGCCCGTCATCTCATTAAGACGGGACGCCTGATGAAGAGAATGGATGAGAAGGATTGAGAGATTAAGATTGAAAGAAAAAATATTAAGTTACAATTATGACACAGATTTTTTTAGCTGCGCAGGCAGCACAGGGAGGCGGTAGTGGCATGTCGATGATTCTGATGATGGTAGCCATCTTTGCCATCATGTGGTTCTTCATGATTCGCCCCCAGCAGAAGAAGCAAAAGGAGATTCAAAAGTTCCAAAACCAACTGACCGAAGGCACACAAGTCATCACCGGCGGCGGCATCTACGGTACCGTAAAGAGTGTTGACTTGACGAAGAACACGGTCGACGTGAAGATTGCACGCGACGTGGTCATCACCGTTGACAAGGGCTCCGTCTTCAAGGACACCTCCAGTACTCCAATGCAGAAGTAAGCTATGGGGCACGTCGGTACGGTGATGCATAAAGTCAGGGACTCCTTGTTTAGCAAGGCAAACAAGGAGTTCCTGGTTTTTATGTTCTTCCTCGCTATCTCCGGTGCCTTCTGGCTGTTGATGACGCTTAATGAGACCTATGAACACGAAGTGGCATTTCCTGTTCACATCGTAGGCGTGCCCAAGGACATCGTATTGACAAGCGATGAGGTGGACACCGTACGTGTAATCGTACGTGACAAAGGAACGCAGATATTCAGCTATCTCTACGACCAAAGTGCCAAACCTCTGAGAGTCAATTTCAAGAATTACGACCGGGGGAATGGCACTGGTGTGGTTCCTGCTGCCGACTTACAGCGGCTGGTGCAACAGAAAATCAGCTCGGCAGCCAAGATTACAGCTATGAAGACCGAACGGCTGATCATCTACTATAACACCGGTGCCAGCAAACGTGTTCCTGTGAGGTGGAGCGGCAGGGTTATACCCGAACATCTCTACTTCATTGTACATACCGACTACACGCCTGACAGCATCACCATCTATGCCTCAGAACACAAGCTCGACAGTATTAAAGCCGTTTACACCGAAGCCCTCAACTACGTCGGGTTCCGTGATACGCTGCGGGTGGAGTGTGGACTAAAGAAGATAGAGGGTGTCAAGATGATTCCCAATCGTCTGGCCATCACCTTTTACACTGACGTGCTGACGGAGGCGAGCGTTGATGACATACCCATCAAGGGCATTAACATGCCCGAAGGTAAGGTCCTCAGGACATTCCCCTCACGCGCAACAGTAAGTTTCGTCACAGGCGTAAACAATTTTCGGACTCTCAACAAAAATGACTTCGAGGTAGTAGCCGACTACAAAGAGATTATGAACCGGCCGTCAGAGAAGTGTAACCTCTACCTGAGACGCACGCCAACAGGCATCTCGCGCGCCACATTATCAACGACACAGGCTGACTACCTGATAGAAGAAGAGAAAACACCATGAAGATAGGCATTGCCGGAGGAATAGGCAGTGGTAAGAGTTACGTCTGCCAACTGTTGCGTCATCACGGCATTGAGGTGTATGACTGCGACTCGGCTGCCAAGCGTCTGATGAGAACATCGCCGGAACTGCGCCAACAGCTGACGGCTCTTATAGGTAATGACTGCTACCAAGAGGGGATGCTGAACAAAGCGGTCGTAGCACGATTCTTGCTCGCTAGCGAAGACAACGCCCAGGCTATTGATGCCATCGTCCACCCCGCCGTATTCCGGGACTTCGAAGAGAGTGGCCTGCAATGGATGGAGTCAGGTATCATGTACGAATCAGGGGCTGACCAGTTTGTTGACAGAGTTATCGTCGTTACCGCTCCTATAGAGGTACGACTACAGCGCATTATCAGACGTGATGGCATCACTCGTGAGAAAGCTCTTGAGTGGATGGCCCGCCAATGGCCGCAGGAAGAGGTAAGACGTCGCGCAGACTATGAAATTGTTAATGACGGTCATGCCGACCTTGAACAACAGATAGACACTATTATTCATTCGTTATGCCATCATGACATGGTAATGAAAAAAAACAAATAAAACAATAACAATGAAAGAAACAATTTTAGCTATTGCCGGAAAGCCCGGCCTTTACAAACTCGTATCAAGAGGCAATAACAACCTTTTCGTTGAGGCACTTGACAACACACACCGTCGTATGCCCGCATTCGGCACCGACCGCATCACGTCGCTCAACGACATTGCCATGTTCACCGAAACAGACGACATCGCCCTGACAAAGGTGTTAGAAAACATGAAGAATCTTGAGGACGGTAAGAAAGCGTCAGTCGACTTCAAGAAAGCATCGGGAGACGAACTGCGTGAGTATTTTGCCAAGGTGCTGCCCGACTTCGACCGCGAGCGTGTGCAGAACAGCCACATCAAAAAACTCATCCAGTGGTATAACATCCTCATCGAAGCCGGCATCACCGACTTCGTCGAGGCCGAGGAAGAGGAAACGGCTGCCGAAGAGGCATAACCGAAAGAGGTGGAAACATAGAAAAAGGCTTCGGAGTCGTTCCGAAGCCTTTTTCTATACCTTACATCATACGCGGACCACCAAAGCCTCCACCGGGACGACCGCCGCCAAAACCGCCACCGCCACGACGGTTACCACCGCCACCAGGGGCCCCGAAGCCTGGACCTCCGAAACCGCCACGCATACCCTGACGGGCTTCACGCGTACCGAAAAGGTTTATGCGGTAGATGACATGGAGCATGGCATAGCTATTGACGGCGTTGTACTCGTTATCCGTACGTGCCGCAGCCGAAATCTGACGCGAGAAGTTTGACTGCTGGCCAAGAATGTCATTGAACTGCAGAGTCAGCGTCAAGGGCTTACCTTGCAGGAAGCTATGGGCCAGCTGTGCGTTCCAGATAAGCTCATTGGTGTTCATCGATGCATCGGTGAAACCACGACGGCTGTTCATACCCAAGTCGGTAGCCACCTGTGATCCCCAAGGCAGCGTGAACGTTGTGTTAACGCCATAGGCAAAGCTCCAGGTATCAAGGTTAGCATTGGGCTGCAACTCATTACGTGTATGGGTGTAGTTCACCGAACCGTTGAGTTCCACCTCGAGCCAATCGTTACGATAGCTCAGTCCCAGACGCTCACCAATGTTAGTGGACTTGGTGTAGTTCTTCGTTGCGGTAGCAGTTCGATCAAGATTGACGTAGCTTACGTGGTGGTTGTAGCTGCCTGACGTGGTGCTGTTGAAGCTGAAGAATCCCAGACTGTCGATGGCAGTATTGAAGGTCAGGTTACCACTCGTATTCCAGTTGCCATTGATATTCTCAGGCCGCGAGAAGCTACCACCAGTCTCCGGGTCATAGGTCACCATGTTCGCAATACTATTGCTGGTCGTCGAGAAACGGATATTAGCAAAGATGAAGCGCTGGTAACTCTGGTAGTAGTTATTGTAGCGCAAACTGAAGTTCTGTGTGAACGACGGCTTCAGCGAAGCGTTACCTGTGCGAACATTCAAGGGGTCCGTATTATCGGTGATAACAAGCAGGTCGCTCATGGAAGGCTGACTGGTGTTTCCGCGATACTCCAGACGCAGATAGCCCTGTTCAGAGAAACGCCAGCGGAAGTTGGCCGTCGGCGACCAGTTGATGACGTTGCGCACAGTATCAATGCGCGTGTTCAAGTACTCCTGGTGATAGTCTGAAGATTGGGGAATCACCTGCAGTCCGACGTTGAAGTCATAGCTGTCACGGACGAAGCGCAACATCACCTCGCCGGTATGTATGTAGTTTTTGTATTCGGAATACTGTCCAAGACTGTCCACCTCGTACTGCGGGTCATTATACTGCGAGCCAAAGAAACCTGTCCAGTCACGATAGCTGAGCGATGAGTTGCTGAAGTTGAACGAACTGTATGGCGGGTTCGAGAAGTCGAACGTGCTGTTATCGCTTTTGTTGTAACGGTACTGGAAGGTATAGCTGAACTGCAGGAAGGTGGCACGTGCGATAGGCTCGCTATACGAAAGCCGCGCACTATAGTTCCACGAATCTGTGGGAGTCAGACGATAACGGTTCGTCTGGTATTCGTTGACATAGATAACAGAGTCGCCCCCCTGACTGTCCTTCACGATGAAAGGCATGGTAGTCTTGTAGAGATTCACGTTATTGCTGGACATCTGCTGGTTCTCATTCTTGCTGATGTTACCCGTCAGCTGCAGGGTGATGTTACGGCCTGTACTGCCCAACCGGCGATTCACCTGGAACGTACCGCCCATCGACTTGTTCTCACCATAGCTCAGCGACTTGTCGTTATTGAAGTTGACAGCAATGTCGGACAAATCACCTCCCTCTTTCAGGGCCTCCTGCATCACGGCAGCACTGACAAGCTGATAGGAGATATAATCATAGGGATCGTCGGTGAATGTCGCCCTACTGTTCAAGCCCTTTCCATCGTTTGTCGTGTAGTTTATATTGGGACGGAAACTGATGTTCCACAATGTGTCTGGCGTCCACTCAATACGTCCGTTGGCACTCCAACTGTTCGAACGCGAGTAACTCTGATTGACAGAGTTCTGGAATGAGTTCGTACCATAGAAATTCTGGACGGCACGACGCGACCAGGAGTCACCATCGCGATGGTTCCAGTTCACACTGGCTTGTGCAATGATGAGGTTGGTCTTCTCATAGTTGAAGTTAAGCATACCCGACTTCGCTGCATTCAAACCTGTGCCGCCTATGCCACGACCGCCACCAAAACCTCGGCCACCCATACCACCGAAACCCATGTCATTGGTGTTATTTCCATTGCCCATACCCATCACGCGATAGTCGTCCTTCATATACATGCCAAACAGACGAGCCGAATAGCGGTCTTTGGTTCCTACGCCTAAGTCGGCATTGGCCATCATACCACGGTTCATGCCACGGCGCAGTCCGAAATCAAGAACCGTTTGCTCGTTACCGTCATCGATACCAGTAATACGTGCCAAGTCGCTTTTCTCATCATACGACTTGATGCGTTCAACAATGCTTGTGGGCAGATTCTTCAGGGCTGTCTTGGTGTCACCGAACTCCTTTCCATCAACACGAACCTTCGTCACCTGCTTTCCGTTAATCTTGACGTTACCATTTTCATCGACCTCGGCACCTGGCATGCGCTTCACCAGTTCCTCGACGACAGAGCCTTCCGGCGTGCGGTAGGCATCTGCATTATATATTAAGGTGTCACCCTTCGACATCACCTTGGCCAGATGAGCCGTCACCGTGGCACCCTTCAGCATAATGGCATCAGGTTCAATGGCAATAGTACCTAAAGCTACTGCCTTGCCGTCGCTGACTGTCAGACGACGGGTGTAGGTCTTGAAACCCACATAAGTAATGCGCAGGATGTAAGCAGCATCATTGGGGGCCGTCACCGAGAAGCGACCGTCAGTATTAGTCACCGCATTGGTAACGAGGGTAGAGTCTGATTTCAGCAGACTGACTGTTGCCTGTATAACTGCCTCACGGGAGTCTTTTTCAATCACAGTTCCCGTCACTGTACGCTGTGCAAAAATCGAGACGGTTGCAATAACAGCAACCACAATAAGTAAGAATCTTTTCATATTCTGGATTTGGCTTTACTGACCTTTTGACGATGAAACGTGGCAAACGTTTAATCAAAACAAAAAAAATTATTGTAATTCTGACATTTTATCCGTTTTTTTTCATGATTGTCATTTTTTTATCGTATCTTTGCACCACCTAATCGCTTAACCAATGAGTCATCAACAGGTTGTTTTCTCCCAGGACATGGGAAAATCGCTTGCTTCAGCTATGGCTGAATGTGAGAAAGACCGCCTCTTCGTGCTTGTTGACGAGAATACCAGACGACTATGTCTGCCACTTATCAGCAACATCGATGGTATCAGCGAAGCAAAGGTTATCACCATTGGGGCCACCGACGAGCACAAGACGCTTGAGACGCTGGTGCATGTATGGGATGCCCTGCAGCAGGGTGGTGCCACGCGTCACTCGCTGATGATCAACCTCGGAGGAGGCATGGTGACCGATTTGGGAGGGTTTGCAGCAGCCACCTTTAAGCGCGGACTGAACTACATTAACATTCCGACAACGCTGCTGGCCATGGTCGACGCCTCAGTAGGCGGAAAGACGGGCATTAACTTCGGGGGACTGAAAAACGAGATAGGCGTATTCTCGACTGCCAGCAGCGTGCTGCTTGACACGATGTTCCTCAACACACTGGACACAGAAAACCTGCTGTCGGGCTATGCAGAGATGCTAAAGCACGGACTCATCAGCGACCAACAGCATTGGGCAGAACTGCTACAGTTCTCATTCGGCTCGTCAGACACCTTGCAGCCTCTGCAAGCCATGCTGAAAAGGAGTGTTGCCGTCAAACAGCGCATCGTCGAAGAGGACCCCACAGAGAAGGGACTGCGTAAGGCACTGAATCTGGGTCACACCATCGGTCATGCCTTCGAGTCGCTCGCACTGCAGCGTCAGCCGGTCCTTCATGGCTATGCTGTTGCCTACGGACTTGTCTGCGAGCTATATCTGAGTTGCATCAAGACTGGATTTCCAACCGACAAGATGCGACAGACGGTCAGTTTCATTCGCCAGCACTACGGGCAGATGGCTATCACATGCGATGACTACCCCACCCTGCTGCGTCTGATGACACATGACAAGAAGAACATAGCAGGCGAGATTAATTTCACGCTACTGGGCGACATCGGTGATATCCGTATCAACCAGACGGCCACGGAAGACGAAATCAAGGAGGCCCTCGACTTCTATCGAGAGGGCTGACCACACGGACATAGAAAGCCTATATTTACCAATACTTTTTAACTAGATTGCTCTTTTATCAATCAAGGCCTAAAACCATTATTACAACTAACCAAATCGAGGAGCCCTTTGTGAGAAGCGCTCCTCGACTTTTTTCTATCCATGACCTTCATTCTTCAGCGATGCGTTCCGCCTCGCGTCTCGCCGGCTTACCTGTCGCCGTCAGCGGTATCCTGTCGACATGCACGTAGTAGCGTGGTTGCCAATAACGAGGCAGCACCAACCGACACACAGCACCGACGCCCGACAGGTTTTCACTCTCCGTCAACAGTACCACCACCTCGCCAAACTTGACATCACGACGTTTCGATATAAGAAAAGGTTCGCGCAAGTGCGCGCGCAAACGACGTTCCACCTCCTCTGCCTGAATCTTTATTCCCCCAGAGCAGATGATATTGTCCTTGCGACCTAAGATACGAAAACGGCCGTCAGGCTGCAGCTCAGCGATGTCGTTCGTCACCAGTTGTCCCTCGTGTACAGCCGGTGCATCAATAACCAGACAGCCCTCATCAGTCTGTGATAGCGTGACCCCCTCAAGGGGTGTGTACCACTCGCTGGCCTCTCGCCCGTTCAGCCGCCGCATTGCGATATGCGAAAGCGTCTCGGTCATGCCATAGGTACTCCACACAGCGTGAGGAAAATCTCTTAGCTCCCTGGCCAGAGCCTCATCAATGGCTCCACCGCCGATAATCAGATGACGGATGGCCATCAACCTCTCACATTCCTCTGACACCTGTAGTGAGTTGTACACCTGCAGCGGCACCATCGACGCGAAGTCGATAGACTGCCCGTTGAGTGATGCCAGCGGATGACCACCAGGCTCCACCGTCACCAGCTTAAGTCCGCATGTCTCAGCACGTACTACCATCATCTTACCCGCAATGTAATCTGTCGACATACAAAGCAAGGCCGTGTCCCCCTCCCTGAGTCCCAGGAAGCGACAAGTTGTCTGAGCCGATGCCACCATGCGTTGTTTCTCGACATACATGGGCTTCGGTTCACCCGTCGATCCGCTGGTATGTACCAGAACAGTCGCACTGTCATTATGCCATTCGTTTAGAAAGGACGTGATATCCATAGCTGGTCACCTCGGAATTCAAATGGTGAAGGGAAGTTATCTGTAAAAAGTTGCCCGGTGCCTAGTCCCTGCGGCATGGTAATGTTGCTGCCATAGACATCGGCAGCAAACTGAGCAATGACATTCAGTCCGATATTACTCTCAAGCGCGGAGGTTATCCACGAGCCAATCTGCATATCGTCAGCTGTTTCTATCCACTCACGACAACCCGACATTCCGCCATGTAAAGACGGTTTGAGGATAATATAGGCCGGTCGGATGATATTGAGCATCTGCCGCTTCTGATCCGGGTCGTTAATACCGATGAGTTCCTCGTCTAGTGCAATGGGGAGCGGAGACTCCCTGCATAGTTCAGCCATATAAGCCCACTGGCCAGCCTTGATGGGTTGTTCTATGGAGTGCAGGGCATACTGCGAGAGCTGTTCGAGCTTGTAAAGGGCCTCATCGTAAGGAAAGGCTCCATTGGCATCAACACGCAGTTCCACTTCATGATGGCTGAATCGACGACGTATCTTTTTGATAAGTTCCAGTTCTGCGTCAAAGTCGATAGCACCAATCTTCAGTTTGATACATCGAAAGGCTTGGTTGAGCTTCTGTTCTATGCGGCTGCTCATCTCCTCAAAGGTACCCATCCACACAAGGCCGTTGATGGGGATACCCGCAGTACCCATAGCAAAGGGATTACTGTAAAGGAGCTGTCTTCCCCACCTGCGTGTCTCTTCTGAGTCATTCTTTAATGCCAGCAGTGCAGTCTCCAATCCAAAAAGCATACTGGGGTAGTCGCGCATGTCTTCATAAGGAATCTTGCCCGTCTGCTCCACCTTGGCACAGAAGCCACGCAGCACCTCGGCATAGCACTGTGCAGTCATCGCATCACAGCTCAAGTCAGGCAACGGGGCACATTCGCCGACACCGATAGCAGAACCATCAGAGACGGTAACCAACCAGATATGCCGTTGGGTATACACCCCGCGGCTCGTCCCCGCCGGCTGTTTGAAATGCAGTACCCGCTCCTCAATATTTATTTTCATCTCTCAAGGTATTTTCGGGTACTGATCGAAATCGGGCTTCCGCTTCTCCAAGAACGCCTTACCCCCTTCCTGAGCCTCGTCCAGGAAGTAGTAGAGCATGGTGGCATCGCCAGCCAACTGCTGGATACCTGCCTGTCCATCGAGCTCGGCGTTCAGACCCGCCTTGATCATACGTAGCGCTATCGGCGAGCGCTCCATCATCTCCTCCGCCCACCGGACACACTCATCCTCGAGCTCGGCGAGTGGCACCACCTTGTTGACCATTCCCATGTCAAGCGCCTCCTGCGCCGTGTATTGGCGGCAGAGAAACCATATCTCACGCGCCTTCTTCTGTCCGACAATACGCGCCAGATAGCTCGATCCGAATCCGGCATCGAAGGAACCCACCTTGGGTCCCGTCTGTCCGAAGATAGCATTCTCCGACGCTATTGTCAGGTCGCACACCAAGTGTAGCACATGACCGCCACCAATGGCGTAGCCATTGACCATCGCAATGACGGGCTTCGGCAGACGACGTATCTGCATTTGCACGTCGAGCACCGACAGGCGGGGTACGCCCTCGTCGTCGATATAGCCGCCACGCCCTTTCACATGCATGTCGCCACCCGAGCAGAACGCATGCTTGACGTCCTCCAGGCACTTACCCTCGGGCACTTCCGACATGGCTCCGGTCAACAACACCACACGGATATCGGCCATCTCGCGACACAGTGCAAAAGCCTGACTCAGCTCCAGCGTTGTCCGAGGTGTGAAGGCGTTGCGGTAGCGTGCGCGGTTGATGGTAATCTTGGCGATGCCGTTATACTGTTCGAAGAGTATCTCCTTGAACTCCCGAACCTGCTTCCATTGTCTTTTTTCCATACTCTCTTTATTTTTTGTGCAAAGATAGGAAAAAAATCGCAATTATTTACTATCTTTGCAAGCAAAATACCTTTGACATGCTACAAATACGCTGTAAGAACAATAATGTGACGAGATCATTCCCTGAAGGAACGTCACTGCTGGACATCTACCAAGAGTTTGCCGACGAGATAAAACTGCCCTACCCCGTAGTGGCGGCTAAGGTGAACAACACGTCACAGGGGCTGAAGTTCAGAGTCTACCAGAATCGCGACGTCGAATTCCTCGATGCACGCGAAGGCTCCGGCCACCGCGCCTACGTACGCTCGCTGAGCTTCGTACTCTACAAGGCAACGCAGGACCTTTATCCTGGCTCGAAGCTGTTCATCGAACACTCACTGTGTCGCGGCTACTACTGTAACTTCAAACCCACCCCTAATGCCTCTAGAGGGGAGGGAAAGTCGGTTACCGATGAGATGGTGGAGAAGATCAAGCAGCGCATGCAGGAGATTATCGACCTGGACATGCCCTTCCGCCGTACAGAGTCAACAACCGAGGAGGCCATCCGCGTGTTCACGGAGCGCGGTTTCTCAGACAAGGTAAAACTGCTGGAGACCAGCGGTCAGATATACAGCGACTACTACACGCTGGGCGACACCGTCGACTACTATTACGGAGCCTTGGTACCAAGCGCCGGCTATCTGAAGGTGTGGGACCTGGAGCGCTATGAGGAAGGGCTTCTGCTGCGTGTTCCCGACTGGAACGATCCCTCGCGCGTGGCAGCGAAGGTGGCACAGCCGAAGACCTTCGAGCTTTTTGCTGAAAAGACCAAGTGGGACATCATCATGCGCCTGTCGAATGCGGGCGATGTAAACAAAGCCATCATGCGCGGCCACGCCTCTGAACTGATTCAGGTGAGCGAGGCCCTTCAGGAGAAGAAGATTGTGCAGATAGCCGAAGAGATAGACCGTCGCTTCCACCGTGAAGAGAATCCCGTGAGACTCGTGCTCATCACCGGTCCGTCATCATCAGGCAAGACAACGTTCTGCAAGCGTCTCTCCATACAGCTGCTGGCCTGCGGACTGCGACCGGTGTCGTTCTCGACAGACGACTACTTCGTAAACCGCGTGGACACACCGAAGCTACCCAACGGCGACTACGACTTCGACAATATCGAAACGGTGGATTACCACCTATTGGAAGACCATCTGAGCCGTCTGATGAAGGGTGAGCGTGTGGAGATTCCCGAATACAACTTCGTGACGGGCAAACGTGAGTATAACGGCAAGAGAGTGAAGCTCGGCAACGATACCGTACTCATCATCGAAGGCATTCATGCCCTGAACCCGTTACTGACACAGAAGATTCCCGACTCACTGAAGTACAAGGTCTACATCTCGGCACTCACCAGCATATCGCTCGACGACCACAACTGGATTCCCACACGCGACAACCGTCTGCTGCGCCGTATCATACGCGACTATAACAAGGGAGCGTTCACAGCCCGTCAGACCATAGCCCAGTGGAAGAATGTGTTGGCTGCCGAGGACCAGTGGATATCTCCCTACCAGGAGACAGCCGACGTCATGTTCAACTCAGCCCTGAACATTGAGTTTGCCGTACTCAGGACGCATGCGGAGATCATCCTGTCAAGCGTTCCAAAGAACTGTCCCGAATATGCCGAAGCCCACCGTCTGGTGAAGTTCATACACTTCTTCCTGCCCGTCAGCGACAAGGAGATACCCCCCACCTCCATCATGCGCGAGTTTGTGGGCGGCTCCAGCTTCAAGTATTAGACAGAAACACATGGGTTTATACAAAGCCAAGAAAATTTGGGGAGATGTATAGCAACAAGGAGAACGTCAACACACTGACTGCGCTGCTGGTAGCACACGGCGTGCAACATGCCGTCGTTTGTCCCGGGAGCCGCAATGCACCCATCGTACACAATCTCAATGAGTGTCCAGACATACAATGCTACCCCGTCACTGACGAGCGCAGCGCCGCCTTCTACGCACTGGGCATATGCCAAGCCCTGCAACAGCCGGTAGCCGTCTGTGTCACCAGCGGCACAGCCCTCTTGAATCTTTTGCCGGCCGTTGCTGAGGCCTATTATCAGCACCTGCCGTTGGTGGTCATCTCTGCCGACCGTCCTCCACAATGGATTGATCAGCTGGACGGCCAGACGCTACCGCAGCCCGGTGCCCTAGGGGGCTTTGTGAGAAAAGCCGTTTCGCTGCCCGAGCCCTGTAATGCCGAACAACGCTGGTACTGCAACCGCTTGGTTAACGAGGCGCTTATTGTCCGCCATGGTCCCGTTCACATCAACGTGCCCATCACCGAACCCCTGTTCGGATTCTCCGTCACAAGCCTGCCTGAGGAGCGTAAGATAGAGCTGATGCCTGCCGACATTCTGCCGCAGGCATTAGGATACGTCGTTCGTCGTTTTATAAATGCCGAGCGGCCCATGCTTATCTGCGGACAGCCCATGAACCCGCTAATGGACGAGGCCGTCATGCTAGTAGGCGACGACGAGCGCTATGTACCCGACTTCGTGCTATACACAGGCAATTCCATCGTCAGCAAGCGTGTGAAGCACTTCTTGCGGAAAGCCAAAGAGACGTGGGTTGTCAACGAGACCGGCGAGGTCACTGACACGTTCATGAACCTGACACAGGTTGTGCAGGGCGACGGGGAGGTAGTAGCCGACCAGATCCGTTTCATGATTGAACAGGACATGCCGCCATTCGTACGCTTATGGGACGAGCTCCTGCAGCGCATCAGGGTCATGGCAGACGCCTATCAGCCAGCCTTCTCCCAGACGGCGACCGTCAAGTGCTTCGAACAGCAGCTTCAGGATGGCTATGTGCATTACGCCAACTCCACCTCTATCCGCCTTGCCAACATCTTTGCCCGTCATCGTGTATGGTGCAACCGCGGTGTCAACGGCATCGAGGGATCTCTGTCAACAGCCGCCGGTTTCTCGCTTACCTCAGACAAGCAGGTCTATTGCATCATCGGCGACCTCAGTTTCTTCTACGATCAGAATGCATTATGGAATCAGAACCTCCGAGGTAACCTGCGCATCCTTCTGATGAACAACGGACGTGGCGGTATCTTCAATATGTTGCCAGGGCTGGAACAATGTCCCGTTCGCGACCGCTTTGTTGCAGCCCGACACACGACATCGGCCGAAGGCATCTGTCACCAGAACAACGTCATTTACATGAAAGCCGGGAATATGGAGGAGATGCGCAATGGCATTGAGTGGCTGCTATCAACCGGCAGCGAACGTCCGCTACTGCTTGAGGTCATGACCGATGCCCAGACAGACGAGCAAGTGCTGAAGGACTTTTATCATTCCTTAATTGGAGAATAGAATCCGGCGCATGGTCTCCATCTTCGCCTCCGTCTCCAGCCACTCCTGCTCCTCAACGCTGTCTTTCAGCAGTCCGCCACCAGCATAGAGCCGACAAGTGTCACCCTCGATGTTCATGCACCTCAGCGACACATACAAGTGTGTCTCCTCACCGACAGGTCCCATGAACCCGCTGTAATAACGACGAGGAGTATGCTCGCTAGCCGTGATGAAGCGATACGTGTCAGCTTTCGGCAGACCACAGACGGCAGGCGTGGGATGAAGTCGTCCCAACAGGTCGCTGACAGACTGTCCCTGAGGCAGCGTAAAGGAAAAGTCGCTACGCAGATGAACCAGGTTGGCAGCTCGCACCGTATAGGGGCCCTCCTCACGGTAATCGGCATGCAGTGCCTTCAGGCACTCTGCTATATACGTAGCCACGAGCCGCTGCTCCTGAATATTCTTGGTGCTCCATCTGACAGTCTCCCCCTCGCCCGCCAGTTGCTCGTTCTCGAGTTTCATCGTACCGGCAAGCGCCATCGTTTGCCACTGGCCGCCACATCCTTCTAACAATATCTCAGGCGTAGCGGTGAGCCAGGTGCCGCTTTGGGGCGTGTGCACCAGGGCAACAAACACACGGGGGTAGTTGGCGCAGGCACGCATGAACAGATTCTGCACGGAAACACCCTCAGGCAATGATTCATCAGCACGCCGTGCAAGGACAATCTTACGGAACACGCGCTGCCGAAGCTGTGCATGAAAATGAGAGAAGTCCGTATGGTAGGAAGGTGAGACGTGAGACGTGAAACGTGAGACGTGAGACGGGTCTGCCGATGACTGCGGCAATGCCACCCTCTCCACGCGGTCGGGACGGATCAGCACGATGGGCTGGTCTTCAGTTATCTCGAAGGGCGCCACGACAAAGCCCTGCTGTCCATCGAGATCCTTGCAGGAAGACAGTTTCTGTGCTTGCCCCTCTATCCGCGTGTAATGGTCGGCATGAGGCAACCGGTAGAGTGCAAAGGACTGTGTCACTTCTCGTGTTTGATGATATAGTTGGTCACGCGCACCGTAGAGATAAGTTCGCCTTCAGAGTTGCGGATATCGACTGTCCACACATGAAGGGTGTTTCCCCGGCTCTGCAGCCGGCCGTAAGCCGTCACCACATCGCCTTCGGCCACCGCCTTCACGTGACTGCCGCTAACCTCGATACCCACACAGGCACAGCCTGGACACAGGGACGAGGAGCCGACGCCGGCTAAATTCTCTGCCAAAGCCAGCGAGGCACCACCGCTGAGGAAGCCAAACGGCTGGCGGTTGCGCTCATCGACCTTCATGCGCGCCATACAAGTATCCGCCTCCGGCGTAGAGATAAACTCCATACCGAGGGCGGTACTCAGATTAGGCTTCGCATTGATTAACTCGTTGATTCGTTCTACGTCCACTTCTTACTTCTTACTTGAATAGCGAGTACTCCATGACATCCCACGCCACAGCACTGGCTCCAAGGACGTCGCGCTCGCGGTTGTCGAACATGGAGATAAGCAGTTTCACCTTACCCTTCATATTGGGGAACACGTGACGCTCGAAAACCTCATGGACAGGCCCCAGCAGCCACTCACCAGCCTTCGAGACGCCTCCAGTGAGGATGATGGCCTCAGGGTTGACGATGGAGGCATAGTTGGCCAGTCCCATGCCGAGAATATGGCCAGTACGGCGATAGACCTCGATAGCCAGTTCGTCGCCCTGGTCGCAACACTCCTTGATGGTGCGTGCCGTCAGATTGTCGAGCGACCGCATCAGCGAGGGCTTGTCCGACTCTTCCATCAGCTCGCGTGCCGTCTGGACAATGCCTTTTCCGTTGACGTAAGTCTCGAGGCAGCCCTTATGACCGCAGCCACACTGACGGCCGTCAACAACCACACACGTATGACCGAATTCACCAGCATAGCCGTCGGCACCGAGATGTACACGACCGTTGGAGAAGAAGCAGCTGCCCAGTCCCATGCCGATGCTGACAACGACGAAGTCGTTCATGCCGTGAGCCGAGCCATACACCTTCTCGCCCATCGCGGCGGCATGGGCATCGTTAGCGACGCCGACGGCCAGTCCCAAGCGGTCGCGCATGAGGGCAGCCAGCGGTATCACACCCTTCCACGGGAGGTTGGCCGCATTCTCGATGCTGCCTGTCAGGAAGCTGGCGCTGGGCGAGCTGACGCCCACGGAACGGATGGTCTCATAGCCGCCGTTAGCTTCGACTATCATGACGATAGCCTCACAGAGCTTGGCAACAAACTCATTGGCTGTTGCACACTCGAGCGTCGGGAAGCTGTCGATGGCAATGATGTTGCCACGAATGTCCACAATGGCATAGGTTGTACGCTCGAGACTGATGTCGACGCCGACTACGCGCGTTTTTTGCTGAATCATGTTCATAGGTCTTCCTGTACTTATTTATTACAAGCCGTTCATTGTCCAATTAAGGTAACATGTGGCAAATGTAAGCATTTTTTCGTTTCCTTCCAAATCTTTCCCGTTTTTTTTGCAATTATTTATCCAAAACATGGCTAATTCAGAAGATTTTTGTATCTTTGCAGCCATTAAGATATATATCACAACATTGACATGAACGTTTTAGAACTGAGTGAACAAGAGATTTTGAGACGACAGAGTCTCGAAGAACTACGCAACATGGGCATCGACCCCTATCCTGCAGCAGAGTATCCCACAAACGCCTTCAGCACAGACATCCGCAATGAATTCCAGGACGACGCCGAGCCGCGCGAAGTCAGCATTGCCGGACGCATGATGACGCGCCGCGTCATGGGCAAGGCCTCCTTTGTCGAGTTACAGGACTCCAAAGGCCGCATTCAGGTGTACATCACCCGCGACGACATCTGTCCCGGCGAGAACAAAGACCTCTATAATAATGTGTTCAAGCGCCTGCTCGACATCGGTGACTTCATCGGTGTGCGCGGCACGGTGTTCCGCACACAGACGGGCGAAATCAGCGTCCACGCCAAGGAGCTGACGCTGCTGTCGAAGTCGCTGAAGCCCCTGCCCATCGTGAAGTACAAGGACGGTGTGGCCTACGACAAGTTCGACGACCCCGAGTTGCGCTACCGCCAGCGCTATGTGGACCTTGTGGTGAACGAGGGTGTGAAGGACACGTTCCTGCAGCGCGCCACGGTCATCCGCACCATCCGCCGCGTGCTCGACGAGGCAGGCTACACCGAGGTGGAGACGCCCACGCTGCAGATGATTGCCGGCGGCGCCTCGGCCCGTCCGTTCATCACCCACTTCAACGCCCTCGATCAGGACATGTATATGCGTATTGCCACCGAGCTCTACCTGAAGCGCCTCATCGTGGGCGGCTTCGAGGGCGTCTATGAGATTGGCAAGAACTTCCGCAACGAGGGTATGGACCGTAACCACAACCCCGAGTTCACCTGCATGGAGCTCTACGTCCAGTATAAGGACTACAACTGGATGATGTCGTTCACCGAGAAACTCTTGGAGACCGTCTGTATCGCCGTCAACGGCAAGCCCGAGCGCGAGATCGACGGTAACATCGTGTCGTTCAAGGCACCCTACCGCCGTCTGCCCATCCTCGACGCCATCAAGGAGAAGACCGGCTTCGACTGCAACGGCAAGAGCGAGGACGAGATCCGCCAGTTCTGTCTCTCCAAGGGTATGGAGGTCGACGAGACGATGGGCAAGGGCAAGCTCATCGACGAGCTGTTCGGCGAGTTCTGCGAGGGTTCCTTCATCCAGCCCACTTTCATCACCGACTATCCCGTGGAGATGTCGCCTCTCACAAAGATGCACCGCTCTAAGCCCGGTCTCACCGAGCGTTTCGAGCTGATGGTCAACGGCAAGGAGCTGGCCAACGCCTACTCCGAGCTCAACGACCCCATCGACCAGGAGGAGCGCTTCGTTGAGCAGATGCGCCTGGCCGACAAGGGCGACGACGAGGCGATGATCATCGACCAGGACTTCCTCCGTGCCCTGCAGTACGGTATGCCGCCCACCTCGGGCATCGGCATCGGCATCGACCGTCTGGTAATGCTCATGACGGGCAAGACCTTCATCCAGGAAGTGCTGTTCTTCCCGCAGATGAAGCCCGAGAAGAAAGCGCCGCAGAGCAGTGTTCAGGAGTGGGCTGCCGTCGGTGTGGTCGAGGAGTGGGTTCCCGTGCTGCGCAAGGCCGGTTTCAACCTCGTTCAGAACATCGCCGGCGAGAAGGCCCAGGGACTGCAGCAGAAGATTGGCGACATCGTCAAGAAGTTCAAGCTCGACATGCAGAAGCCCTCTGTCGACGACATTGCCAAGTGGATTGAGAAGGCGCAAGCTTAATTGTCAAATAGTTAAATAGTAAAATCGTCAAATAGTCAAGGTGTTCGACTGCGGTAAGATAGCGATTATTGGCGGCGGAAGCTGGGCGACGGCCATTGCCAAGATTGTGGTGCAGCACACGCACCACATCGGCTGGTATATGCGCCGTGACGACCAGATAGAGGAGTTCAGACGTCTCGGCCACAATCCCGGCTACCTCACCAGCGTCCACTTCGACGTCAACGAGATACACTTCGAGAGCGACATCAACCGCATTGCCAACCTTTACGACACCCTGGTGTTCGTCACGCCGTCGCCCTACCTGAAGAACCATCTGAAGAAGCTGAAGACACGCATCAAGGAGAAGTTCATCATAACGGCCATCAAGGGTATCGTGCCCGACGAGAACCTCGTCTGCTCCGAATACTTCCATCAGGTGTACGATGTGTCCTACGAGAACCTGGCCTGCATCGGCGGCCCCTCGCATGCCGAGGAGGTGGCACTCGAGCGACTGTCCTACCTCACCGTTGGCTGCACCGACCAGGAGAAGGCGCAGGCCTTCGCCGACGTGCTTACGAGCGACGTCATCAAGACCAAGACCTCTACCGACGTCCTCGGCATCGAGTACTCGTCGGTCTTGAAGAACGTCTATGCCATTGCCGCCGGCATCTGCAACGGCCTGAAGTTCGGCGACAACTTCCAGGCAGTCCTCATGTCGAATGCCGTTCAGGAGATGAACCGTTTCCTGAAGAGCGTCCACCCCATCGAGCGCAACATCTCTGACTCGGTCTATATGGGCGACCTGCTGGTGACGGGCTACTCCAACTTCTCGCGCAACCGCACCTTCGGCACCATGATCGGCAAGGGCTATAGCGTCAAGTCGGCCCAGATGGAGATGGAGATGATTGCCGAGGGCTACTTCGGCACGAAGTGCATGAAGGAGATCAACCGCCACTGGCACGTCAACATGCCCATTCTCGATGCCGTCTACAACATCCTTTACGAACGCATCAGTCCGCAGATCGAGATCAAGCTACTCACAGATTCATTCAGATAAAACAAACCCCATAACACATCATTATGAAGAACATCAAACTTGACATCACAAAAGCCGCCTGCTTCCTTGAGGCTGGCGCCGTGAAGGCTTTCGAGCCAAAGGTGAAGGCCGCACAGGAGGCTCTGGAGAACGGGACCTGTCCCGGTAACGACTTCCTGGGCTGGCTGCATCTGCCCACAGAGATCACACCCGCTTTCCTCGACGAGATAGAGGCCACGGCCAAGGTGCTGCGCGACAACTGCGAAGCAGTGGTGGTTGCCGGCATCGGCGGTTCATACTTGGGTGCCCGTGCCGTCATCGAGGCGCTGAGCAACTCGTTCGGCTGGCTCATTCAGGACAAGAAGAATCCTACCATCCTCTTTGCTGGTAACAACATCGGCGAGGACTACCTCTTCGAGCTCACCGAGTATCTGAAGGACAAGAAGTTCGGCGTCATCAACATCTCGAAGTCGGGTACGACGACCGAGACCGCCCTGACCTTCCGTCTGCTGAAGAAGCAATGCGAGGCCCAGCGCGGCAAGGAGGAGGCCAAGAAGGTCATCGTGGCTGTGACCGACGCCAAGCGCGGTGCCGCCCGCACCTGTGCCGACAAAGAGGGCTACAAGAGCTTCATCATTCCCGACAACGTGGGCGGCCGTTTCTCGGTGCTGACGCCCGTCGGTCTGCTGCCCATCGCCTGTGCCGGTTTCGACATCAAGCAGCTGGTGGCAGGTGCCCAGGACATGGAGAAAGCCTGTGCTCCCAGTGTCGCCTTCGACGAGAACCCCGCCGCCCAGTATGCTGCCGTGCGCAACGCCCTCTACGGCAACGGCAAGAAGATTGAGATCATGGTGAACTACCAGCCCAAGCTGCACTTCGTCAGCGAGTGGTGGAAGCAGCTCTACGGCGAGTCCGAGGGTAAGGACAAGAAGGGCATCTTCCCCGCCAGCGTTGACTTCACCACCGACCTGCACTCCATGGGTCAGTGGATTCAGGACGGCGAGCGCACCATCTTCGAGACGGTCATCTCCATTGAGGAGCCCGAGAAGAAGCTGCTGT
>CAZLPO010000013.1:0-29185 GCA_964561385.1 uncultured Prevotella sp. | reverse complement strand
GGCATTGACCGCGAGGGCTATGGCCACGATGGGGATAAGTGCCAGTAGCTTCAGAAGACCGCGATTGTTGGATTTCGTATGTAACATCATATTAATGCGATTTTTAAGGGTACTGTGACTGATGCCGTTGACAAGGGAGTACCCGCCGATGCCCGCGGCTTTTGTGATTAACAGGTATTGATATTGACGCGCATTGATCCCTTGAGAGAGTACTTCACCGTCGGCCTCGTATTCGTGGATGGCACGCAGATCGGAGCGTAGCATCCAGATGGCGGGATTGAACCATTGGAGGGCGGTGAGAAGATCGACGAGGAGCAGGTCGTACGAATGTCGCAGACGGATGTGTCCCCGTTCATGGGCGAGAATCGCAGGATTGCTTGTCTCATAATCGCTGCGGTTCATCACGATATAGTGCATCCAACTAAAAGGAGTCAAGTCTGCGTTACCGGTCACGCAGATTGTGATGCCATCCGTTTGGGGATGCTTTTCGCTTTTGCGAATGGTTTGAATGACTTTCCATACAGACATGAACGTGTGAGCGAGCGTAGCCGCCATACCTATCATAAAGAGGATAGGGAGCGCTATCTTCCACCATGGCATAGAAGGCTCTTCTACGATAGGCACGGCACTCAGCTCACCAACCGTTATTGTTGGGGTTTCCGTTACTACCGTCTTGTGCAGTGTGATGACGCATAAGGGCAAAATGAACGAAGCCAATGCCGTCGCTATCAACACCAAGCGGTTCACTTGATGGAATGTCTCGCGGCTAAGCATCAGGCGATAGAACATATAGAATACCGCAATCAGCGCTGCTACCTTTAGGTCGTATGTCAGGAACTCAATCATTCTGGTTCTCGATTTGGTCTATCAGTTCTTTTAGTTCTTCGATGGAGATCTTCTCCTCCTTGACGAAAGAGGAGACTGCCGAGAGATAGGAGCCCGCGAAGTAGTTCTTAATAACACCAGCAATCGACAGACGTCCGTATTCCTTCTCAGTAATGAGGGGATAGTACTGATATGTATTACCAAACTGCTTGTGATTAAGGAATCCTTCCTTCTCCAGTATACGAACCATCGTGGACAGTGTATTGAAGTGTGGACGGGGCTCGTCGTAGAACTCCAGCAGTTCCTTGACGAACATCGGCCCATGCTGCCAATACAGATCCATGATCTCCTTTTCCTTATTTGTCAGTTTCTTCATTGTCGTAAATACTAAATAAAAAGTTACTTTGCGTGTCGAAATCAATATCTGAGCGCAAAGTAACTAAAAAAAATCGTTATATACAACTAAATAAATTAGTTATTAAACTAAATTAAGTAGTTTTATCAAAATTAAAGAGATATGACACTGGCTGGAGGGCTGTCTCAGATGACTCCGAACTGGTGGAGGAAGACGAGGAGGATGCAGAGCGGACAGACGTAGCGCACGCAGAACAGGTAGACGTGGAAGACGCGGGTGCGCAGGGTGCCGTTGTTGGTCAGCTCGTCGCGCACGACCTGGCGCGGCACGTACCAGCCAAGGAACAGGCAGGTGAGCAGACCGCCCAGGGGCAGGAACACCTGACCGGTGAGGAAGTCGAACCAGTTGAACAGCGACGTGCCACCGACGACGAGCCACTGGCGGGTGTCGCCGAACGACAGCGAGCAGAAGACGCCGATGACGGCACAGAGGGCGGTGACGATGGCGGCACCCTTGCGGCGCGTGATGTGGAGCTCCTCGTGGAAGAAGGCGGTGGAGACCTCGTGGAGCGACATGAGCGACGTCAGTGCTGCCAGCGACAGCAGGGCGTAGAACAGGACGGCAACGGCCTCGCCGAGCAGGGGCATGCCTGCAAAGGCCTGCTGGAAGACGCTGGGCAGGGTGATGAACACCAGTCCTGGTCCGCAGTACTGGCTGGCCTGTGCTGGGTCGCTCATGAGCTCGGGCGCATTGGGGTGGATGGCAAAGAAGGCGGGGAAGATCATGAGACCAGCGAGGATGGCGATGAGCGTGTCGATGCTGACGATCTCGACGGCAGAGCGCGTCAGCCGTGTGTCGCGCTTGAAGTAGCTGGCGTAGGTGCACAGACAGCCCATGCCCACGCTGAGCGAGTAGAACGCCTGTCCCAGGGCGCCGAGCATGACGTTGGAGTCGACCTTCGAGAAGTCGGGGCTGAAGAGGAAGGTGATGCCGCGTCCTGCTCCTGGCAGCGTGCACGAGGCGACGGCGATGACCACGAGCAGGATGAAGAGCAGGGGCATCATCGTCTTCGAGCCGCGCTCGATGCCCTTCTCCACGCCGCGGGCAATGATAAAGTGGCACATGAGCATGAAGACCAGCATCCACAGGATGGGCTTCCACGGGTGGGCCGAGAAGGTCTCGAAATACTGCTTCACGTAGTCGGCATCGCCCGTCAGGTGGCCTGCCACAGAGGCATAGACATACTGCAGGCACCAGCCTGAGACGACCACATAGTAGCCCGTGATGAGGAAGCCGGTGAACACGCCAAAGAGTCCGATGAGCCGCCAGGGCGTGCCGCCAGCCAGCCGGCTGTAGGCGCGTGCCGTGTTGGCCTGTGCGCGACGGCCGATGATGAACTCGTTGAGCATACAGGGTATGCCGAGAATGATGACGCACGCGATATAGATGAGGATGAAGGCGGCGCCGCCGTTCTGTCCCGTCATGTAGGGGAAGCGCCACACGTTGCCCAGCCCGACGGCCGAGCCTGCTGTAGCGAGGATGATGCCCAGTTTGCTGCCGAAATTGGCACGTTCAGTGTTTGCCATAATCAGAATTCTTTGCTTTCAGCTTGCAAAAGTACGAAAAAAGTCCTACTTTTGCACCAAAATAGACTGCAAAAGATGAAAAAAACGCTCGATTTCGTCAAGAAATACCCTCTGTCGCTGCTCTGTATCGCTGCCGTGTGGTACCTCAGCATCTGGTTTCTGCCGCCTGACACACCGCTGAACGGCGTGCCGCTGATGGACAAGTGGACGCACTTCGTGATGTATGGCGGCACGTGTGCCGTCATCTGGTGGGAGAAAACTCGAGGTACGAGGTGCGAGGTGCGAGGTACGAAGTGCGAGGTACGAGGTACGTGGGGTTTTGCCATCGGCTGTTGGACGGCGGTGGTGCTGATGAGCGGCATGATAGAGCTCATTCAGGAGCACCTGACGGACAACCGTAGCGGCGAGTGGCTCGACTTCCTGGCCAACGCCATCGGCTGCACCATCGGCACCGTGGTGGGACTGACCTACAGCTGGTCGCGCCAGAGACGGTAGGGGTTGCGCCTGAGGTGGCTGTTGTAGAAGCGGCGGTCGCCCGTCACCTCGCGTCCGATGAAGTCGGGCTTTGTGAAGGGCTCGTCGGCCGACCCCAGCTCCACCTCGGCAATGACCAGTCCGTCGTTGTCGCCATGGAACTCGTCGACCTCGAAGGTGTGGCTGCCGTCGGCGCTCTTCACCAGGTAGCGCGTCTTGTCGATGATGCCGGGCTCGCAGAGCCGCAGCAGCTGGTGACCCTCCTCGGGCGTAATCTCCTTCTCGAACTCGTAGCGCGACAGGCCACCGTCGGCCGAGGGTCCCTTGATGGTGAGGAAGGCCTGCTGGTTGCGCAGTCTGACGCGCACGGTGCGTCCGCGTTCGCTGCAGATGTAGCCTTGCAGGATGGTATATGAAAAATGTGCCTGGCGGCGGTAGTCGTCACCAAGCACAAGGAATTTCCGTTCAATCTCGATCGCCATATCACATGACCAAGTAAATGGACCAGGCAGCGTAGGCGAGTCCGAGGACAATCAGCACGCCGATAATCCACATGACGACGCTTGTTCCTTCCTTTTCCTGTTTCTTTGCGTAGGCAGCGCGCTTGGCGTTGACGGGTTTTGCATTCTGTGACATAATTGTTATGTTTTTTGTGATTGTTTTTGGGTTTCTGGTCGGCAAAGGTACAACATTATTCCGAGAGCCGCAAATTTACACACCACTTTTTTCACGAGGCGTACTTGCGCATGAGCCGGAACTGGTAGCGATAGACCAGACAGGCGAGGCCGAGATAGACGGCGGCCTGAATCCAGAGGATGCGCAGTTCGGGCAGCACCTGACTGATGCTGGCGCCCATGGAGTTGACGCGGATGTAGGCGCGCACGCCAAACGTGCTGGGGAAAATCCAGGAAACGCCCTGCCAGTAGCCGGGGATGTTGGACTGCGGCCACGACACGCCCGTCATGAACAGCAGCGGCACGGAGACGAAGACCATCAGCAGCATGACGTTCTCGCGGTAGCGGATGAGACACGACATGGCCAGACCGAAGAAGACGCTGGCCAGCGTGTAGGGCAGCAGCATCCAGAAGAGCGTCCAGCCGGTGGCCAACTGTGGGAACGAGAACATGGCGGGCACGGCCATCGACAGGTAGGCGGCGGCGACGGCACCGATCATGCCGTAGCACAGGGCCTTGCCCCACACGATGCGGTAGGCACCGCGATAGTGCGGATCGTCGTGGGGAATGAGCTGGCCGTTGCGGTGGCGCTCGCGAGCGGTACCTGCGGCCATGCCGATGCCGAGGGCGAGGGCCTGCTGCAGGATGAGCATGAGCACAGCGGGCAGCACGCACGAGCCGTAGCCGCCCGAGGGGTTGTACATCGCCACATCTTCGACAGCCAGGGGCTGCGCCGTGATGGCGTCCTCGTGCTTGGTGTAGTTGCCGGCCTTCTTGATGTTCATGCCTGCGCCCAGACGGCCTGCCTCGACCATCGCGGTCTGGTAGACGGCCTTGTAGGCAAGCATCAGCGACATGTCGCAATAGACGCTGACGGTGGCCTGCTCGCCGCGGTTGACACGCTCGGCGAAGTCAGACGGGATGAGGTAGATACCCTTCACCAGCTGTCGGCTGACCAGCGAGCGGGCCTCGTCGAGGTCCTCGGCATAGAACCTGATGCTGACATCGGGCGAGGCGTTGCAGTCGTGGATGAACTGGCGCGACAGGGCCGAGTGCGACTGGTCGACGACGACCACAGGCGTCTCGTGCAGCGACTCGTTGTTGTAGATCCACGAGTAGATGAGCGGGTAGCCCAGCGGCACCACGGCGAGGAACAGGAGCACGCCCTCGTCCTTGACGACCTGCAGCAGCTCCTGCCTGAAGATATAGAGCACGTCGGTGAAGTGCTCTTTTATGTTACGGAATATAGACATAGTTCAGCATGGCGTTTTTAATCTTACGAAGCACCAACCAGGGCAGCAGCGTGAAGGCCACAAGTGCCACGAGGTGGAACCAGACGTCGATGACGGGAAAACCGTTCAGGACTGTCGCCTGATAGATCATCCAGTAGTGGCGTAGGGGGAAGAGCCACGACACGGCCTGCAGCGGCGCGTCCATGCCCGCGATGGGGAAGGCCGAGCCGCACATGGAGAAGGAGAGCACCGACCACAGCGACGCAATACACATCGACATGCGCAGCGACGGCATGAGTCCGAAGGCGAAGATGCCGAAGCCGATGCCGCCAGCCACCTGCAGCAGACTGAGCCGCACGATGCTCCACACGCCGCCGAGCCGCGGGAAGTGGAGCACGCTGAAGATGTAGTACTGGTAGAGGAAGATGACGAGCAGGAACGCCAGGGCATGGACGATGTACTTGCCCAGGATGGCCACGACGATATTGTCGCCAGCCACGTGGAGCCACTCCTTGCCCGTGTCGAACTTCATCTCCAAGCCGACGGCGTAGGCCGCGAGCAGCGCCATGAACAGCATCAGTATGCCAGGCACGAAGGCGGTCGTCAGCGAGTAGTTGTACGAGCCCATGGGGTTCGCTATTATGTGGGCATCGACGGTGACGGGCTGCAAGGCGGCCTTGATCTGGCCAGGCGTAGCACCCTTGGCCGAGAGCGTTGCCTGTCCCACGGCCGCCGACCCCAGCATGCCGATGGTCTTCATGTCCTTCATCGCCATCGAGCCGGCGGTCAGGCACGTCATCGTGTAGTAATACGAGATCGTGGGCTGCCGTCCGGAGAGCAGCTTTTCGCCCGTGCCCTCAGGGATGTAGAGGTAGGCATAGACCTTGCCCTCCTGCATGGCCGAGCGCGCCTCGGTGACGTTGGCGAAGCGATAGACCACGCGCGACGACTGCATGGCGTCGAGGTTGCGGGTCAGGCCACGCGAAGTCGCCGAGTTGTCCTGGTCGACCACGCCCACGGGCAGGTCCATGGGCGTACCCTCGTCGAGCATCGTGGTGAAGAAGAACACCACCGCCACGGGAAACACCACCATACAGAAGAGATAGATGGGGTTCCTGGCGATGATGCCCAGTTCGCGCAGGGCAACGGCAAAGAAATTGGATAGATATCTCATTGGTAACGGATGGACGATTACTTCTTCAGGATGACCGACATACCAGGACGGACACTCTCAATGGTCTCCACCGGACGGGCCTTCACCTCAAAGGTCTTCTGGTCGTACTGGCCAGTAGCCTTCGTGGCCTTCCACACGGCGAACGAGCCTTTGTCCTTCATCGACGTGATCTTCATCTTCACGTCCTGGCCAAGGGCGGGGATGGTCACCGAGATCTCCTGGCCCACCTTGAGGTCCTTCAGCTGGTTCTCGCGGATGTTGAACGTAGCCCACTGCTCGTTCATCATGGCAACGCTCATGATAGGCGTACCCGTGCCCACGAGCTCGCCAACCTTCGGATAGACATCGCTCACCTCACCATCCATCTGAGCCACCTGCACCGTCTCGTGGATGTAGCTGTTGACCTCCTGAACGGCACCGCGGGCGCGACCCACCTGGGCCTGAGCTGCCATGCGCTCCTCCTGACGGGCACCGTTGACGGCCATGTCGTACTGACTCTGGGCGGCTTTCACCTGGGCCTGCGACGACTTGTACATGGCCTCGGCCTCATCGCGCTTCTGGGCGCTGACGACACCTTCGTCGAAGAGACGCTGCACGCGGCGGAAGGACTTCTCGGCAATCTCCAGTCCGGCCTTCGCCTGCTCCAGCAGCTGGAAGGCGGCCTGCACCTGCTCCTTACGGGCACCGTTGCGAGCCATCAGGTCCATGGCCGATGCGACATCGACGGCACTCTGTGCCTGCGACATCTTGGCACGTACATCGGGAGCCTCGAGAATGGCCAGCGTGTCGCCGGCCTTGACATAGTCGCCTTCCTTCACGCGGAGCTCAAGGATGCGGCCAGGCACCTTACTGGAGACGCGGTACTCCTCGACCTCCATCTCACCCTGTATCACGTCGGGATCGCGGTCAAGGGCCAGGAATCCGATAAGTGCTACGATGACTACTACTGTTGCGAATCCTGCTATGGCCAGCAGGATGTTGTTATGCTGTTGTTTTGCTTGGTCTGTCATAATGATATTCTCTATTTGACGATTTTACAATTTGACTATTTATTACTGGAGGGTTCCCAGCGCCTTCTGAAGCTCCACCTCACTGAGCTTCACGTCGATCTCGGCGTCAATCTTCTGCGACTGCGCCTGCAGCCACGCTGTCTGGGCTTCCATGACCACGGTGGTGGAGATGACACCCTCCTTGAAACCGAGGTTGGCCGTACGCAGGTTCTCGTCGGCACTGGCCAGATTGGCCTGCGCCATAGCGAGCTTCTTGTTGGCCTCGTTGACGCGGAAGGCGTTCTGGTTCACCTGCAGCTCAATCTTCTCGCGGGCATCGTCGAGCTCGAGATTGGCCATCGCGGTGGCACCCTTCGAGGCGCGTACCTTGTACTTCACGTCGCCCCAGTTCCAGATGGGCACTCGCATCATGACGCCGACAGTCCAGAAACCGCCAAACTTCTTCTCAAACCCGTTGAACGTATTGGGGTTGGACAGGGCATAGCCGCCCGTCAGCAGCACCTGAGGCAGGTTACCGGCCTTCAGCAGGTTGGTCGTCTGACGCGTGAGGTCGACGGCATTCTGCAGCACCTTCAGTTCAGGACGGTTGTCATAATTCAGCGTATTCGGAGCACTCGGAGTACTCGGAAGGTCCTCACTCTCCTCGTCGGCCAGCGTGACCGCCTCGTCAACAGGCAGTCCGCAAAGCTGACAGAGCAGCATCTTCGACAGCACCAAGCCGTCGGTGACCTTCGTGAGCGCCATCTCGGCCTCGTTGACCTTGACGCTGACACTGAGTCCGTCGCTCTTGGTGGCCACACCCTCGCTGATCATCTTCTGCACGTCGCTGTCAAACTTCTTCACCAAATTGAGGAAGCTCTCTGCCAGCTTCTGCTTATGACGCAGCGACACCACCTGCCAGTAGGTCTTGTCGATGTTGAACAAGATGTCCTGACGCTTGGCCTCGAGCGTGTTGGACGCCATATCCTCGTTGATGTCGGCCATCTTGTTGGCAGCAACGATGGCACCGCCCATGAAGACGGGCTGCATGGCCATCACGGCACCTGCGAACATGTTGCGGGTGTCCGTGCGCAAGGCATCGACAATGCTCTGACCCGTCTGGTTCAGGGCACCGGCGAAGCGCGGCACGGCCTGCGACATCGCGGCCTGAGCCTCCTGGGGCAGCAGCGCGGCAATGGGACTCAGAGCCTCGGCCGCACCAGTGCCGAGGTTGCTGAACGCCTGCTTGCTGTCTTCGCTGAGTATCGACACCTCTTTACTCATCCACATATACCCGCCCAGCGCGCTGACGTGGGGCAGATACTTTGTGCGGGCCGAGCGCCGCAAGTTGGCAGACACGTCCTGTTTGACTTTCGAGACACTCATCTGCTTGTTGTTCCTCAGGGCCATCGTCCTACAGCTGTCGAGCGTCAGCAGACGCTGGGCGGCGGAAGTGGAGACGCCGAGAGGCGAAAGGGCCGTCAGCAGCAGTACTGCCTTCGCCCACCAACAACCCGTGGTTCTCTTCGTTTTCCTGTTCATAGATGATAACTTTTTACATAATTAATTTTATAGGGTGCAAAATTAGAAAAAAAACAACAGTCCACAATAACTATTGCATGTAATTAAATAAACCTTTCATAAATTTAACACACAAGTGCCTTTGCAACCGAGTTGCGAAAAGAACATCGTACCTTTGCAGCCGGAAACAACAAAAAACGAAAAATATATGGCACACGAACATCATCACCATCACGAACATGAGTGCTGCGCACATGAGCACCACCATGAGCACCATCATGAGCACAGGCTGCACAAGCAGCTGGGCATCATCATCACGGCCGCAGTACTGCTGGTCGTCGCAGTCGTCATTGAGCACCGACTGGCGCTGCCCACCTGGCAGCTGCTACTCGTCTATCTGGTACCCTACCTCGTCGTGGGACACGACACACTGAAGGAGGCCGTCGAGGGTCTCAACCACGGAGAGCCCTTCAACGAGCACTTCCTGATGGCTGTAGCCACCATCGGCGCGCTGGCCATCGGTTTCCTGCCTGGCGCCGAACCGCAGTTTCCTGAGGCCGTCTTCGTCATGCTGTTCTTCCAAGTGGGCGAACTCTTTGAGGGTTATGCCGAGGGACAGAGCCGACGCAGCATTGCCCACCTGATGGACATCCGGCCAGACGTGGCGCATGTGGAAAAAGAGGAGAGAGACGTCAGTCCTGCCGAAGTTGCGGTGGGCTCGGTCATCGTCATCCGCCCTGGTGAGCGGGTGCCGCTGGACGGTGTCATTATGGAAGGTTCGTCGGCACTGAACACGGTGGCGCTGACGGGCGAGAGCATGCCGCGCGAGGTGACCGTCGGCGACGAGGTTGTCTCGGGTTGCGTCAACATGTCGGGCGTGCTGCGCGTGCGAACCACGAAGTCGTTTGGCGAGAGCACCGTCTCGAAAATCATCAGTCTGGTGGAGAACGCCAGCGAGCACAAATCGAAGGACGAGGCGTTTATCACACGCTTTGCCCGCATCTACACGCCCATCGTAGTGGCTGCCGCCGTGCTGCTGGCCATTGTACCACCCGTTTTGTCATCGCTCATTTATCATTTGCCATTTAGCGAAGCGCTCCCCACCTGGCTCTACCGCGCCCTGCTGTTCCTCGTCGTCTCCTGTCCCTGCGCCCTGGTCATCAGCGTGCCACTGACGTTCTTCGGCGGCATCGGCGGCGCCTCGCGCAAGGGTATCCTCATCAAGGGTGCCAACTACATGGACGTGCTGGCGAAGGTAAACACGGTGGTCTTCGACAAGACGGGAACGCTGACACACGGACAGTTTGCGGTGGAGGCCGTACACCCAGACCAGTATGACGAGCACCAGCTGCTGCACCTGGCTGCCCACGTGGAGCACTTCACCACCCACCCCATCGGCGCTGCCTTGCGCGACGCCTATCCTGACGAGGCGACTGACGGCTGTGCCGTGAGCGACGTCGAGGAGGTGGCTGGACACGGCATCCGCGCCCGTGTGGGCGACAAAGTGGTGGTTGTGGGCAACACGAAGATGATGGACGCTGTGGGCGCCCAGTGGCACAACTGCGACGACGACAGGGGAACGGTCATCCACGTGGCCATCGACGGTATGTACGCCGGCCACATCGTCATCAACGACAAGATCAAGGACGACAGCCGCGAGGCCATCAGCGAGCTGCAGAAGCTGGGCGTCGGGCGCACGGTGATGTTGACGGGCGACCGCCACGAGGTGGCCGAGCACGTGGCACAGACACTGGGGCTCAGCGAGTATCATGCTGAGCTGCTGCCGACGGACAAGGTGGCGTACTTTGAGAAACGAGGTACGGGGTGCGAGGTACGAGGTACGGGAGGAGAGAAGAGAGGGGCTGTGGCCTTTGTGGGCGACGGTATCAACGACGCGCCCGTGCTGGCACGCGCCGACGTGGGCATCGCCATGGGCGGACTGGGCAGCGACGCCGCCATCGAAGCCGCCGACGTCGTGCTGATGGACGACCGTCCGTCGAAGATCGCCACCGCCATTCGTCTGGCCCGCCGCACCATCGGCATCGCCCGCCAGAACGTGGTCTTCGCCATCGGCGTGAAGGTAGCAGTGCTGCTACTGGCAACGTTCGGTCTAGCCACGATGTGGCTCGCCGTCTTTGCCGACGTAGGGGTCACGGTGCTGGCCGTACTCAACGCCATGAGAGCGCTGAGATAGTTAAAAGTTAAGAGTTGAGAGTTTAGAGTTATTGCCTTTGGCAATTTAGAATTAAGAATTAAGGGTGAAAAATGAAGCGTAAAAGTGAATTTCTTGACGCTTCGCTTTTCATTCTTAATTAAATTCACTACCTTTGCACCCATGAACGTCAAAGACTACGAAATCATGGCACCCGTGGGGTCCCACGAGTCGTTGTCGGCAGCCATACAGGCAGGTGCCGACAGCGTCTATTTCGGCATTGAGCGACTGAACATGCGCGCACACTCGGCATCGGCCTTCACCATCGACGACCTGAGGCAGATAGCAGCACGGTGCGAGGAGCACGGCATGAAGAGCTACCTGACGGTGAACACCATCATCTACGGTGAGGACCTGCCGCTGATGCGACAGATCATAGATGCTGCCCACGAGGCACACATCTCGGCCGTCATCGCCTCCGACGTGGCGGTGATGCAGTATTGCCGCGAGGTGGGACAAGAGGTACACCTGTCCACGCAGCTGAACATCTCGAACATCGAGGCGCTGAAGTTCTACGCCCAGTTCGCCGACGTCGTGGTGCTGGCGCGCGAACTCAGGATGGAGCAGGTGGCCGACATCTACCGACAGGTGTGCGAACAGCACGTCTGCGGACCGTCGGGACAGCTCATACGCATAGAAATGTTCTGTCACGGGGCCCTGTGCATGGCCGTCAGCGGCAAGTGCTACCTGTCGCTGCACGCTGCCAACCGCTCGGCCAACCGCGGCGAATGCATACAGGTGTGTCGCCGTTCGTACACGGCAACGGACAACGAGACGGGCTACCAACTGGACATTGACAACAAATACATCATGTCGCCCAAGGACCTGAAGACCGTGCGCTTCATCGACCGCATGATGGAGTGCGGCGTGCGCGTCTTCAAGATTGAGGGACGGGCACGCGGTCCGGAGTATGTCTATACGGTGGTGAAGTGTTACAAGGAGGCCATCCAGGCCGTCATCGATGGCACCTTCACCGAGGCGCGCAAGGACGAGTGGGACCAGCGGCTGGCCACCGTCTTCAACCGCGGCTTCTGGGACGGCTACTACCAGGGACAGCTGATGGGCGAGTGGAACAAGAACTATGGTTCGAACGCCACCGAACGCAAGGTCTATGTCGGCAAGGGAACGAAGTACTACTCGAAGCTGGGTGTGGCGGAGTTCACCGTCGAGGCCACCACGTTCAAGGTGGGCGACCGTCTGCTCATCACTGGTCCGACAACGGGCGTGATGTACGTGACGGCCGAAGAGATACACGACGACAACGGACCCGTGGAGGTGGCACAGCAAGGCACCCGCGTCAGCATTGCCGTCAGCGGCAAGGTGCGACCCAGCGATAAGCTATTCAAACTCACAACAGAATAAACAGCGCTTATGACTATCAACGAGATACAAGACGAGATCATTGAAGAGTTCTCCGGTCTGGACGACTGGATGGACCGCTACCAGCTGCTCATTGACCTGGGCAGCGAACAGGAACCGCTGGAAGAGCAGTACAAGACGGAGCAGAACCTGATTGACGGCTGTCAGAGCCGCGTCTGGCTGCAGGCCGACTACGCCGACGGCGTCATCCGCTTCAAGGCCGAGAGCGACGCCCTCATCGTCAAGGGCATCGTGTCGCTGCTCATCCGCGTGTTCTCGGGCCACACACCACAGGAGATACTGGATGCCGACCTCTACTTCATCGACCGCATCGGACTGAGAGAGCACCTCTCGCCCACCCGTTCGAACGGTCTGCTGGCGATGGTCAAGCAGATACGCATGTACGCTATTGCCTTCTCAAAATAACAGTACCTATGTCAAAGAACACAAACTGGCACGACGACTATTGGCTGCTGCTGATGCAGATATACCTGCGGAAGCCCGTGGGCGTAAAGCCCCTGTACAGTCGCGACATGGTGAACCTGAGTCTTGAACTGCACATCGCCCCACAGACGCTGTTCACAAAGATGTGCGCCATCGCCAACCTGGAAACGCCGCGCATCGAACGCATCTGGGAGACCTACGGGTCGAACCCCAGAAAACTGGCACGCGCCGCACAGCTGCTGCGCAGCATGAGGGGCTTTGGCGAGGCCGACGCCTTCTACGACGGTGTGGAGATGAACCAGACCTTCGAGAGCGACTGGCTGCCGCTGGACGAGGACAGCCGCTTCACGCCCGTCATGCTGGTCATCATCCTCGATCTCTACTTCCACCTGACACCCGTCACGATGGTAGCCGAGACTCCCGAGGTGGTGGAGACGGCACGCTTACTGAAACTTAAGGCCGACGAAGTGGCACAGGTGCTCGAGGTCTTCCAGCAGTGCGACCCCTACCTGAACCGCCGCGACACGCTGTCGTTCGCCCCCATGATGCTGCCCTGCCAGAACATCTGGCGACGCTACGGCAACAGCGACCTCACACGGCTGTCGTCCTATGCCAGTCAGTTGAAGGAATACTACAGATAAAGGAGACTGTCAAGAAAGATGTCACAGAGTCAAAGTCAAATACAGGAACAGCGGCTGGAACAGCGACTGGGACAGACCGTCACACAGCAGCAGCTGTTACAGGCACAGCTGGTAGAGCTGCCGCTGACGCAGCTGCTTGAGCGTATCGACACCGAGATGAACGACAACCCGGCACTGGAGGCCTCAACAGAGGGACCAGAGTTCGCCGACAACACAGACGATCCGGAGACCAACGATTATACAGATGCTGCCGACGACTTCGACGCCGAACGCGAACGCGAAGAACGGCAGTCGGCACTGGACGAGGCGCTGCTGGGCATCGGCCGCGACGACGAGGAGCTGCCCGTCTATCATGATGGAGCCAGCATCGGTGAGGACCGCGAAGAGATAGTCTATGGACAGACCACCTCGTTCTATGACCTGCTGAAGGAGCAGATGACGTTTGCCAACCTTACCGAGCGCGAACACGACATCATGGAATATCTCATCGGCTCGCTCGACGACGACGGACTGCTGCGCAAACCGCTCTCGACCATCAGCGACGAACTGGCCATCTACCATAGTATCGACGCCAGCGAACACGAGATAGAGACGGTGCTCACCAAACTGCAGGACTTCGACCCCGCTGGCATCGGCGCACGCACGCTGCAGGAATGTCTGCTGCTGCAGATAGAGAGGCGCGACGACTCACGACTGAAGACACTCATGACCAAAGTGGTGCGCGACCACTTCGAGGCCTTCACCAAGAAGCACTGGGACAAGATACAGTCGGCACTGCAGCTCAGCGACATCCAGGCCAAGACACTCTTCAACGAACTGCGACGACTCAACCCCAAGCCAGGCGCCTCGATGGGCGAGGTCGTGGGGCGCTCGCTGCAGCAGATTACCCCCGACTTCATTGTTGACACACAGGACGACGGCACTATTACCTTCACCCTGAACAACGCCGAAGTGCCTGAGCTGCGCGTGTCGCAGTCGTTTGCCGACTCGATGAAAGCATATCAGGAGAACGCCGCCAACATGAGCCGTCAGACCAAGGAGGCACTGCTCTACATCAAACAGAAGGTGGGGGCCGCACAGAGTTTCATCGAGGCCATCCGCACACGCCGCCACACACTGGCCGTCACCATGCAGGCCATCATCAGTCTGCAGCGGCAGTTTTTCCTCGACGGCGACGAGGCTTCGCTCCGGCCGATGATTCTCGACGATGTGGCACGAAAAACCGGACTCGACCGCTCCACTGTGTCACGCGTCTGCAACTCCAAGTATGCACAGACACGCTGGGGCACATTCCCACTGCGCCACTTCTTCAGCGACAGCTATATGACCGACGACGGACAGCAGGTGTCCACACGACAGATCAAGGCCGTGCTCCACGAACTCATCGACGGCGAGGACAAGCGCAAGCCGCTGAGCGACGACGCGCTGACACAGCTGATGGCCGAGCGGGGCTTCCCCATCGCTCGCCGCACCGTAGCTAAATATCGCGAGCAGCTGGGACTGCCGATTGCGAGACTGAGAAAGGGGTGATGGAAGACGTGAGACGAGAATAGAAATAAGATAAAAGGTTGATGGTTATGAAAACAACATCAAGAGAGAAACAGATTATCATGACGGCTCGGTTGGTGAGCCTCATCTTTACACCGTTCTACCTGCCACTGGTAGGACTCATCGTACTCTTCTCACTGAGCTACCTCAACCAGTATCCGCTGAGCTACAAGTTCTTTGTGCTCATTATCGTCTATTTCTTCACCATCCTTCTGCCGACACTGCTCATCCACCTCTACCGCCGCTATCAGGGATGGTCGCTCTTCGAACTCGGACGCCGTGAACGACGCGTCGTGCCCTACGCCATCTCCATTCTCTGCTACTTCACCTGCATCTACTTAATGGAGCAGATGCACATGCCGCACTTCATGGGCAGCATCGTCATCGCTGCACTCCTCATACAGATAGTCTGCGCACTGGTCAACGTATGGTGGAAGATCTCCACCCACACGGCGGCCATCGGGGGCATGGCCGGCGCACTGTTCGTCTTCTCCGAACTGTTCGGCTTCAACCCCGTCTGGTGGTTCTGCCTCATCTTCATCATCGCAGGCATCCTTGGCACCGCCCGTATGCTGCTGCGCCAGCATACGCTCGGACAGGTTGTCGGCGGTTTCTTCGTCGGCATTGTCTGCGCCGCCCTCGGCATCATCTTCTTGTAAAAGCTATAATAAAGAAAGATATGAAACCAATCGTCAGTATTATCATGGGCAGCACCAGCGACCTGCCCGTTATGGAAAAAGCATGCAAGCTCCTCGACGAGCTGCAAGTACCGTTTGAAGTGAACGCCCTGTCGGCACACCGTACGCCCGACGCCGTAGAGACTTTTGCACGCACCGCCAAGGAGCGCGGACTGAAAGTCATCATCGCCGGTGCCGGAATGGCGGCAGCACTACCTGGCGTCATCGCGGCCTCGACAACACTGCCCGTCATCGGGGTGCCCATTAAAGGTATGCTCGACGGTCTGGACGCCATGCTCTCAATCATCCAGATGCCACCGGGTATCCCCGTAGCAACAGTGGGGGTCAACGGGGCACAGAACGCAGCCATCCTGGCTGTTGAGATGCTGGCACTCGGCGACGAGAGTCTGGCCGCACGTCTGGCCGACTACAAAGCTGGTCTGAAGGCTAAGATTGAGAAGGCAAACAAGGAACTGGCTGAAGTGAAATATGAGTACAAGACGAATTAGTACGGTCTGCCACGTAGGCAACACAGCCATCGGCGGCACGAACCCCATCCGCATACAGTCGATGGCGACTACCGACACCAACGACACGGAGGCCAGCGTGGCACAGGCCAAGCGTATCATTGATGCCGGCGGCGAACTGGTACGGTTCACCACACAGGGCACCCGCGAGGCGGAGAACATGAGGAACATCTCGGCACGGCTAAAGAAGGACGGCTACACACAGCCACTGGTGGCCGACGTTCACTTCACGGCACACACTGCCGATGTGGCAGCACAGTACTGCGAGAAGGTGCGCATCAACCCCGGCAACTACGTGGACCCCGGACGTACTTTTAAGCATCTGGAGTACACCGATGAGGAGTATGCTGCCGAACTCGGGAAGATTGAGAAGAAGCTCATACCTTTCATCAATATCTGCAAGGAGCACCACACCGCCGTTCGCATCGGCGTGAACCACGGCTCGCTCAGCGACCGCATCATGTCGCGCTATGGCGACACGCCGGAAGGTATCGTTGAGAGCTGTATGGAGTTCCTGCGTATCTTCCGTCGTGAGCAGTTCGACGATGTGGTCATCTCCATCAAAGCCTCGAACACCGTTGTGATGGTGACGACGGTACGACTGCTCGTCAAGACGATGGACGCTGAAGACATGCACTACCCACTGCACCTCGGCGTCACCGAGGCGGGCGAGGGCGAGGACGGACGCATCAAGAGCGCCGTCGGCATCGGCGCTCTGCTCACCGAGGGCATTGGCGATACCATCCGCGTCAGCCTCAGCGAAGAGCCGGAATGCGAGATTCCCGTAGCACGCAAGCTCGTGGAGCTCATACCAGAATGTACCTGCCTGCGTGCTGAAGCCGAAGCCGGCATCAATGACGACACCATCACGCTTAATCTTGAGAGTGCTTCGCAGTTTTGCTGCGAAGATTGGGAAACATTGCAGCTCAAAGCGGCGATGGCCGTGGGAGCGCTGCTCATCGACCGCAAAGCCACAAAACTGGTCATTCACAACACATTCTTCGAAGAGACGCGTCTCAAGGAACTGGCTGACGCCATTTTGCAAGCTGCACGCATCAAATTCACCAAGACCGAGTACATCTCATGTCCTGGCTGCGGACGCACACTCTATAACCTTCAAGAGACCATCGCCCGTATCAAGGCAGCCACCCGTCACCTCGTAGGACTGAAGATTGGCATTATGGGGTGCATTGTCAACGGCCCGGGCGAGATGGCCGATGCCGACTATGGCTACGTGGGTGCCGGCAGAGGAAAAATTTCCCTCTACCGACAGAAAGAGTGTGTTGAGAAGAATATTCCCGAGGCCGAAGCGGTGGACCGTCTGCTACAGCTCATCGAGAGCGACCGCCACTAACGAACGACCACCTTCTTGCCGTGGTGAATATAGATGCCGCGACGCAGACGATTGACTGGCTGCCCCATTATATTATAATAAGGTGTATCGTCATCGACCGTTCGAACAACGGCACCTATGCCGACGGGAGCAGCCATCGGCTCGTAGACTGCCAGCGAACGGTAGATATGATAGCGCTTGTTGCTGGGCATGTCGATGGTAATGCCCTCGTCGCTGTTCACGCACTGATGGAACGTGACAAGCGAGTCGGAGGCATTGTAGACAGAGGCTCCCTCGCCCACCAGATAGCCACGCTCAATAATAGTGCCCACCGGCGGCTGACAGCTGACGGTGAAGTCGTTATTGGCCACCATACCATAGCCGGGGAAGTAGAAGTAGTAGTTGGAAGCCTCGCTACTGAACGTCAGACCTGGATAGAGGTCCGTCAGCAGCTTACCGTTCAGGGTACTACGATACCACGGCAGCTTGCCGCTACCGCTGAATCCCATGATCTCGCTGGTACTGCCCAGCTTCATCCAACCGCCACCGGGCGCTGTCTCCGCCGTAAAGTCAAGCGCCATAGTGGGGCGGAACGGACCGTATGCCGGCAACGAAGCATAGCTGGTTGTACCATCCTCGTTTCCTAATGTCACAACGACAGGACTATCGGCCCGACCGCTAATGACGACCTCTACCTTATTGCCGTTGACCGTAGCAACCGCACCATCGAAGGGCTTGCCATCAGCTGTCTCCACAGAAACACTCTTCACAGACTGACCATTGAGCGTTGTCAGCTGATAGACGGGGTTATAGGTGTCGTCGGCAGCATAGTGCATGGCCGATTGCCGAACGTGTACACCTTGCTTGGTGTTGCCCAGCGGTATCAGACTGACATAGCTGTTCAGGCCCGATGGCACGAGCTGCCAATTGGCAAACGTGTCACTACCGCTGATAACGTTGATGTTGGCATCCTCAAAGATGCGCCACACAATGCCGTCGGCATCCATCTGACGAATGCGGTTGGCCGGCAGATTGGTCACCTCGATACGCAAGGTATTAAGACCTTCCTTCACGGCGTCGCCACAATGAACGACAAAAGGAACGCTCCACAGACAGCCGAGATACTGGCCGTTCAGCCACACGCGGGCACTCTCACGGACGTCACCGAGATTGAGTAGGAAACCGCCTGAAGCGGCAGACATCTGCAGGGCAGTGATGTTAAACGTGGTTTCGTAGATGCCCGTACCCATCAGCCGTGCCGTCTCGTCACTCAGCATCTCCCATGTCTGCAAACGGTCCAAATCGAAAGACTGCTTAATGGCTGGCGTGCTGTCATCCGTAAAGCTAAGACGCCAAGGGCCGCCAATCATCATCGGAGGCTGGCCCACTTCACGTCCCTCGCCCTTCTCGGCAGAGTCCGTCATAGCCACTTCTGTATCATACGTCTGAAGAATCAACGACTCGCCTGAGCGCAAATCGAGCCACACCTTGTTGCCATCTGTCTCGAGCGCACGTATCTCACCAGTCAGCGGATTGAAGAGTGCGGCAGAAGCAAAGGGAACAGCCAGCTGGTAGTAACGCTGATGGCGGTCAGGTGACAGATTAGCCACAAAATAGTGGTAGCCGCTGTCGTTCTTGCGACGGAGTACGCGCAGACCGTCCTGTCGCATAGACTCTGGCTGTACACCCAGCTGTCCAAGACTGGCGGCATCATAGCCATAGACGATACGGGCACCCTGGGCTGCCAGTTCGTCAAGGTGAGTCTTCACGTCGGCTGGCATATTGTCGCTGATGGGAACGATGAGCGACCGATAGACAACACCGGCGGCGGTCTTCAGCAGTCCGCCCTCACAGGTCGTCCCCATCAGCAGACGGTCGCTGATGTAGTCACAGTCGTAGCCGGCAGTTGTCAGCGCCGTGACACACTTCACCATCTCCGGCATCTTCGTATCCAGCTTGTTGATATCGAAATACAGGAAAATGTTCTCCGTGTTCTTATGCATGGCATTGACAAACGGTGCATAGACAAGCACCTCATTATCGGGACTGCCCATCTGCAGGAAACTTTGCACACGCTCAATGTACTTCAGCATGGCGGGGGCATCGCGCCAGATGCTGTTAGTCGGACTCATATCGACAGCGGCATAGAACTTCCAACCGGGCCACGATGCCTCACGGGGTGAATAACAGGTTCCATGGAACAGGATATGGTTCACACCGGCGGCAAAAAGCTGGTCCAGCTCGGGCTTCATCTGCGATAACGACGTGCGGAAGTGTTCTGTCAGCCAAGTCATCGTTTCGCTCGACACCAGTGACTTTCCCGTCACATGGGCGGCACTCGACGCATACTTCAGAGTGGTCGGACTGCTCAGGGCCTTCATCGTATAACCGGGATCTTTGCGCAAACCCTTGATTCCAAAGTCACTCAGATAGAAGGACTCCGTCTCGGGGATGTCGGCAGCAGCATACAGGTCAATGAGGTTGCCTGGCGAACCATGAGCCTGATTGCGAGTCGTCACGCCATGACGATGTGCCCAGGCCGTCCACGGCTCAGTGAAGTTATGCAGCAGCATGTCGTCAAGAGTCTGGCGATAGTCGGCCATCACCTGCCGGTCCTTGGCCAATAGCTTGTCCATCACGGACTCCAGCTTGTAGCCACGATAGTGCTCAAACGACTCGAACATCGAGCGCGTCCAGTCACCACCCGTGATCTCGTAACTGTCGTTGAAGAACGAACGCGGATAGACAGCACCCTCGAAACGGGCATCAAACCACGAGAGGTAGGAGGCGACAGCATCGGCATCAAAGTGGTCCAAGGCATAGCCCTCACTGCCTGGCGACGGACGTTTCACAGCCATCACCTGATGCTTGCAATAGACGGTGATAACCTTCCACTGCCCCTCGGGCGCTGTCCACGCCACCTTGCCGTCGGTAACCTGAGCCGTCAAGTCAACATAAGAGACATTATTGCCTGTCTGGGGATAGGCCAGTACCCGCTGCAGCACACCATTACCGTTATTGATGCGGATGGTCGTTGCAGTAGCACCGTCACCAGTAATGCTGACCGTCTCGGTGACAAGCCGTGAGGCTGTCTCCTCGGGCTTCAGCATCGGACCGCCAAAAGGCCAGCCCGTACCCATGATCATATCTATGTCGATGCTTAACTGTCGTCCCTGCTCGCTGGTGTAACGCAGCATATCAAGCCACGGTGTCGTCAGGAAACCGATATTGTTCTTCGCGTTTCCCTGAACACCATAGATGGGAGAAATCTCCAGCGTACCCAGTCCGGCAGCAGCATACTGCTCCATGTTCCATTTCAGGTTATTGTGGTCAACGGCTGAGCCCAGCCACCACCAGCGACTGCCCGCCTTCGTCTCATTAGTCACTGCGGGCCAGTCGGGCTTGAGCTGTGCAGCAACAGGGCCAAGCGTCAACAGGCATCCCAGCGTTAGTAGTAGTTTGTTCATCTTTCGTCTGTTTTAGTATTTATCTTTGCCTGGTGCCCATACGAGCCTCAACAACATTCACCACGTAGTCACCCAGCTTCTCGCACTCATTGATGAGGTCCATATAAATGGTACCGACAGCATAGGTGTACTCGTGGTTGTTGATGTCACTGATGTTCTGTGACTTCAGCTGGTTACGGAAGTTATTGATCTCGTGCTCGATATTGAATGAGCGGTTCACGTCAAACGTCTCCTTGCGACCACCCATCAGGGCGTTCATCTGCGTCAGCGACTGGTCGGTAAGTCCCATCATCTGGTGGATATGGTCATATTGCTTCTCGGTGAAGTGATCCTGCTTGCCATTATACTTACGGCTGATGGTGCGGGCCATGTTATAGCAGGCGTCACCAATAGACTCGAGCTCGGAAATCTCGCGGAGCATGGCGCGGATCTTGGCCTTGGTGTCGTCAGAGAGGTGGGCGTCACTGACAGAATCAAGGTACTTGGCAATCTCAAGCTCCATGTTGTCGGAGATACCCTCGTACTTCTCAATACGCGAGTAGAGCTTGTTGAACTCTGCCTCATTGGCTCCCTTCTTGCTGGCAGTACTGCTCGAGAGGTTCAGAAGGTCGACAACCATGGAGAACATACGTTGCATACGGTCGGCAAATGAACGTATCTCCTTCTGGGCCTCGAGCACAGAGAGCTCGGGGGTCTTCATGAAGCCGGCAGTAATGAAGTGCAGACGGAAATCCTCCTCCTCGTCCACGCGTTTGGGCTTGATGGCCCAGCATACGAATCGCTCTATCAAGGGAATAAACCATATCAATATCATGGTATTGACCACGTTGAACGTGGTGTGGAAAGCTGCCAGCACGTAGTTCAGCTTAGCCGCATTGGCTAGGAAGGCGCCGCTGCTGGCACTGTCCTTGGTCATGTCGACATCGTAGCTCACCCACCCGCAAACCATATCGATAAAGGGACGGAAAATGAAGAGTATCCAAAATACGCCAAACACATTGAAGAACATATGGGCCAGAGCAGCACGACGGGCCTGTGTGTTGGCAGAAAGGGCTGCTAAGTTCGAGGTGACCGTTGTTCCGATATTCTCACCAAGCACCAGTGCAATACCCTGATAGATGGGCATGGCACCCGTTGAGCACAACAGCATCGTGATGGCCATCACCGCTGCCGACGACTGTACGCAGAAGGTCATCACGCCGCCCAACAGCAGGAACAACAGGGTTGTCAAGAACGAATCGGGATCGAACGACTTGAAGAACGAGGTCACAGCCTCATTGTTGGCCAGGTCCATCGACATACCTGTTGCCTTCAACGTCGTCAGACCCAGCAGCAGCAGGCCGATACCAAACAGGAAGTCGCCAATATAGCGATGTTTCTTCATATAGATAAGCACAATACCTATGAAGAATCCTATGTATGACACGATGCTGATGTCGAACGGTGAGGCATCGCTGCCCGACGTACCCACAGCCATGATCCATGCCGTCAGCGTGGTACCGATGTTGGCACCCATGATGACTGAGATGGCCTGCGCCAGCGTCAGCAGACCGGCATTGACAAACGACACCGTCATGACGGTCGTTGCGGTGGACGACTGTACGGAGGCTGTGACAAGCATACCTGTCAGCATTCCCGTGAAACGATTGGTAGTCATGGCGCCAAGGACATGTCGCAGTTGCGGTCCCGCCATCTTTTGCAACGATTCACTCATGGCCTTCATACCGAACATCAGGAGGGCCAACGAACCAAGCAGTTTGAAAATAATCCAGATTGACATATTGATGATTGTTTAAGATTGTATTACCAGTATTTCTTAAAATGACGACTCTTGCCGCGCAGGAACTCACCGATGGCATCTGCCAACAGATCGTCCTCTTCCGCTGTCTGGGCCGCCACACGGAAGTAGCGTCCGTCAAGCCCACGAAAGTTAGATGCATCACGGATAAGTATACCGTGATTGTCAATGAGCCACTGCTTCAGCGTGCGGGCCTCCCCATTCTCCAGATAACAGAGCATAAACGTGGCGCGGCTGTCAAGTACCCTCAGTCCCTCAAGAGCCCGAAGACGCAGCTGCAGACGCTGGGCCTCTTCAAGATAGGCACGGCGGTCGGCAATAGGCTTGAAGCCGCTCTCCAGCAAATAGCGCCCCGCCTCGATGGCCACTGCATTGACACTCCACGGATGGCGCAGCATACGCAGACGGTCAAGAATGACTGGCGAGCCGGTGATATAGCCCAGACGCAGTCCCGGCACACAGTAGCGCTTTGTCATCGAGTGAAGCAACAGCAGGTTGTGGCAGTCGGTCATCTCACAGGGACGGAGCATAGCCAGGTCAGTATAGTCCTCATACGACTGATCGACGACATAGATATATTGGGGATGGTGGCGCACGACATAGCTCATCAGCGCCTTCACCATGACATTACCGGTTGGGTTATTGGGATTGCACAGCCAGTAGACGCGCTGCTCAGGCAGCTCTTCCAGCGTGTCGTTGTCATAGTAGGACACGACGTGGTCGTGTGTCTTACAGGCATCTTCATATTCGCTGAAGGTAGGCTGTGGAATGATGCTGGCCCAACCACGGTAGAGCTGAGCGATGAGATAGATAGCCTCAATGGCACCCGCGGTTACCATGACCTGCTGCGGTTGGATACCCAACTGCTCTGCCAACATTCGTTCAAGAGTCAGCGGTTCTGGCTCCGGATAGGAGCCGATGACAGCAAGATGCTGGGAGAGATGCTGGTACAATGGTGTCAAATCTGCATGGGTAAAGATGTTCGAACTGAAGTTCATCGTCACCTTACCGCCATACTGAAAGAGGTCGTCACCGTGTCCGTAAATCATCGCAACTTCATTTATGGGGAGGTTATAATACGTATCGTCAGCGTGTCGCGGTCAAAGTGCACCTGTGGGCGCTCCACATAACGGCTGAGGACACCTGCCTGGGCCAGTTCAGCCGGCGTGCCTACCGATAGACCGCCACCACGCTCCATCAGCCACAGACGGTCGGCTGTCTGAAGCGCCAGTTCCAGATCATGAGTGGACAAGAACACGGTCTTGTCGGCCTCACGACTGATGCGCTTCAGCAACAGCATGGTCTCCACCTTACTGGGGAAATCCAGAAAGGCCGTCGGCTCATCAAGGTAGATAACAGGGGTCTGCTGGGCCAAAGCCTTGGCAATCATCACCTTCTGCCGCTCACCGTCACTCAGTGTATCAACCATGCGCTGAGCCAGATGACTGATACCGACCAACTCCAGCGACTCATCCACAATGCGCCGGTCGTCGGCCGTCAGCCGTCCCCAAAAGTCCGTATAAGGCGAGCGGCCCAGTCCCACCAACTCAGCAGCAGTCATGTTACGCAAGTCGGGCTTCTCGGTCAGCACCACGCCAATCAACCGGCTCAGTTCGCGGTCATTGTAGCTGTCCAGTTCGCGATCGCCTATCAACACGCGACCGCCCAGTTTCGGCTGGAAAGCAGAAAGTGTGCGGAGCAGCGTGGACTTACCCACTCCGTTGGCACCGAGCAGACAGGTCAGTTCGCCCTTACGAATGGATGCATTGATGTCCGCGGCTACTGTCTTCACACTTTTTTTGTCACGGTAGCCGATGGTGAGTTGTTCTAGTCGAATGGTCTCTTGACTCATAGTTTGCTGGCAAAGTTACGAAAAACTTTTCGTATATCGTGCAATCAAGGCTGCAAAAATAGGGTTGACACGCAAAATTTTGCTATTTCCGGTCATCAGCAGTTGTTCGCGGGCACGTGTCATGGCGACATTCAGCTTGCGGTCTATCGTCTGTCCATTGTCCTCCAGAAAGCTGGTTGCCGTCAGGAACGAGAGCTGACTCTCGTCATTGACAGCAAACGAATAGATAATGACGTCGCGCTGTGAGCCCTGGTAGCGCTCAACGGTGTCAATGGATATATCATTGAGGACTGGAATGCCCAGCCGGGCTATCTCCCGTCTCAGACGACCTATCTCGATACGATAGGGCACAATGACACCGACCGTCTTCTGCGCGTCGAAACGGTCGCCATAGAAACGGTGGATACGCCGCAACAGATCCGCCACAATAACAGATTCCCCAGAACTCCCAGAATCAAAAAACACTACGCGTTCCTGTTTCAACAACTCGTCAAGCCCATCTTCCGATGGTGCCGTATAGCCTAGCGACACTTCCATCTGATGCTGCAGCGGCACGGGGGCTATCTGCTCCTCCCTATAGAAGAACTCGTTGGTAAAGGCGGCCACATCGGGGTGCATACGGCCTTGTCGTCGCAACACACCCACGAACTGGTCGCGCCCAGCCTGCCGTTCCTGACGCAGCAGGCGCTCAAAGAGCGAGCGGGCGCACTCGCCACCGTCCTGCTGCTGTACGACAGCGGGCAGTTGCTTATGGTCGCCAATGAGGACAAAGCGGTCGATACCTTTTGAAAGAATGCCGACGATAGACGGCTCGAGAATCTGTGACGCTTCGTCGACAAGACATAGCGAAAAATGCTTCAAATCGAAGATATAAGGACGTACCTGTAGCATCGACGTGGTACTGACGATAACAGGCATACCAGCAATCAGTCGGCGCAACGCGTCAAGCGACGGACGCTCGCCGGCACGCTGCTCCAGCAGATGACTGGCGAAACGCGGGTCGCACGATGCCTCGTTGCCCAGACGCAGATAGTCGATGCCGGCCGTGGTGAGCATCTCGCAGATCTCATCAACAGCCCTGTTCGTGTAGGCTGTCAGGAGAATGGTGCCTTTGGCATGGAGCTCTTCTGTTACGAGAAAGCGCAGGGCCATCGACGTCTTGCCGGTACCTGGCGGTCCGACCAGCAAGAAGAAATCGCGTGCCTGCACAGCTTTCAGTAACACACCATCGTAGTCAGGATGATAGCTTCGCGACAGACTTCGCGTCAGGTCACACTCGGGCGGCCGCTGCCCCAACAGCAGTTGACGGCGGCGCACGTCGGGTGCTGTCACTAACTCATAGATACTACGCAGGCCGTTGCTGGTACTGCCGTCAGTCGAGCCGTGCTCAATAGCGTAGGTCCCATCAGTAAAGAGGTCCTCGTTCTGCTGTCCTTCGTTCAGGCGTACCACAAGCCGGTCTTCATGAATCTCCTCCAATATGCCTTTGTACAGAATATGACGCCGGACGTCGGGTACGTCATCGTAGGCATAGAGACAGACGGCATCACCACGACGGAAATTGCGTACATAGTCGTCGGCATCAGTATCGTCTACGGCCAGCGTCAGCAGGTCGTAACCGCCGTCGGCATCGGAGCGTTGCCGCGCCAACAGGCGCAGTCCGACATAGATGTTTCCCGTACGCAACTTCTCCTCAAGCGGCATACGCCACAGGTCGCTGATGGCATACTGCCCTTCGCGTGCATTGACACGCTGGCACAGCTGCTCACGATAGACGAAGGCTGTCATGCGCAGGAAATAAGCACGCTCAGCCTCACCCATCGGCGGCAGCATCGGCAACAGCGCCTCAGTACCCTGACGGGCAAAGTGATACTCCCACGCCACCAGCACGTTGCGCATGGCGATAGCCCGGGCCAGCAGCCTCGGCTGGTAGTCGACACTCAGCAGTCCCGACTCAGGCGGGTACTTGGAGTAGAGCAGACGGATGTCGGTGTGCTGATGGCCAAGTCGGAAATTAGCATGAAGAATGCCATAGTAGAGCAGCAACTGCACGAAATGGTCGGTACGGTGAACGACCGCCGCCCCTTTCTCTATGCGGTGGTTACGGCCTGACTTCTGCTCCACCAACAGACGCAGGTCGCGCGTCATCAGGTCGACGCGCCCCTGCAGTCCCAGTTCCTCACAGATAAACGAGGGTTCCAACAGCGCGTCATGACGGTCGTACTCACCAAACAGCCGGTCAACGGTCTCCTTCAGGTTAGCCGTCTGCTGACGGGCTTCCGCCACAAACCGCTCACCGTCGAAGTCGGGACAACTGCAGAACTGCAGGGCCTGCTCGCGGAACGAGCGCCACAGCGTGTCTGCGAGCGACGGCTCTGCACGGTTGATCATATCATCGAGCGCAGCGCCGGCAAAATTACCCAGAAGGATGGCCTGCGAGTTAGGACGGGGCTTCAGACGCCCTATCGTGTAGCTCAGCGGATGGGTGTCAGGCTTCGAGAAACAGGCTGCTACCGATGTGACATCCATCAGGAAGTCGGGCTCGACAACCACAATCTGCGGCGTCAGCACATCACCCTCCTGTCGGCAGTCCAACAGGTTCATCTGCATACCCTGCCACAGCAACGGGCGCACCCCATCAATGGCCTCGCCACGAAGACGCACCACGGCCGTCGACGTTCGGGCTACGACCGTCTGTTCGTCCCAGCTGCTCACCACACAGCGTACCACGCCCCTTTCTTCTTTCTTCATGCTTTGCAGTTCTCTTCTCCCTCCTCCCTCCTCTTTCCTCTTTCTTTATACTTTTTGCCAACAAAGATAGAGGTTTCTGCCGAAACAACCAAATTTTCAACTTTCAACTTTCAACTTTCAACTTTTTTTCTTACCTTTGCACCCATTAATCACCTAAAGGACACAAAGCATGGAACATTACATGGCCGACAACAGTCGCTACGACGGCGTGATGGACTACACCCGTTGTGGACGTTCGGGAGTGAAGCTGCCCAAGGTCTCACTGGGGTTCTGGCATAATTTCGGCGGCGTCGATCCCTTCGAACGGAGCCGCGAGATTACCCGCTATGCCTTCGACCATGGCATCACCCATTTTGACCTGGCCAACAACTACGGCCCGCCTTACGGATCGGCCGAGGAGACTATGGGACGACTCATGGAGGCCGACTTCCGCCCCTATCGCGACGAGCTGTTCATCTCCACCAAGGCAGGCTACGACATGTGGCCCGGTCCCTACGGCAACTGGGGTTCGCGTAAGTACTTGATGGCCTCGCTCGACCAGTCCCTCAAGCGCATGAAGCTCGACTATGTCGACCTGTTCTATTCGCACCGCTACGATCCCGAGACGCCGTTGGAGGAGACGCTGCAGGCTCTGGTCGACGTGGTGCGGGCCGGTAAGGCGCTCTATGTCGGCATCTCGCGCTGGCCCTTGGAGGCTACACGCTTCGCCTTCAGCTATCTGCGCGAGCGCGATGTGCCGTGCCTTATCTATCAAGGCCGTCTCAACATGCTCGACCGCGAACCGCAGGAGAGCGGCATCTTACAGCTGTGTCACGACGAGGGTGTCGGCTTCATCTCCTTCTCGCCCCTGGCACAGGGGCTGCTGACCGACCGCTACCTGAACGGCATACCTGCTGATTCACGTATGTCGAAGGGCAAGTTCCTGCGACCTGATATGCTGACCGATGACGTGCTGCAGAAGATTACACATTGGAACGAGGTGGCGGCAAGCCGCAACGAGACATTGGCCGAGATGGCACTGGCCTGGATACTCCACCAGCAGGGGGTCACCTCGGTGCTGGTAGGTGCCAGTTCAACGGCACAGCTGGAGAAAAACCTGCGCTGCGTTCATGCAGCACCATTCGAGAACGAACTATAAGACAACAAGAAGAATATGGATTCAAAACTGGTTATTTACAATACCCTGACGCGCCAGAAAGAGCGCTTCGAGCCGCTGCATGCCCCCAATGTGGGCATGTATGTCTGTGGTCCCACCGTCTATGGCGATCCCCATCTGGGTCACGCCCGCCCGGCCATCACCTTCGACCTCGTGTTCCGCTACCTGAAACACTTGGGCTATAAAGTGCGCTACGTGCGCAACATCACCGATGTAGGCCATCTGGAGCACGATGCCGACGAGGGCGAGGACAAGATTGCCAAGAAGGCCCGTCTGGAGCAACTGGAGCCCATGGAGATAGCGCAGTACTACACCAACCGCTACCACCAGTACATGGACATGCTGAACGTGCTGCGCCCCTCTATTGAGCCGCAGGCCACAGGCCACATCATCGAGCAGCAGCAGCTGGTACAGCAGATTCTGGACAACGGCTTTGCCTACGAGTCGAACGGCTCCATCTACTTTGATATTGAAGCATATAATAAGAAGTATCAGTACGGCATCCTCAGCGGTCGTTCGCTGGAGAACATCAAGGATGCCTCGCGTGACAACCTCGACGGTGTCGGCGAGAAGCACAATCAGGCCGACTT
>CAZLPO010000012.1:0-29505 GCA_964561385.1 uncultured Prevotella sp. | reverse complement strand
TCCAACAATTCTTTGATCATTCCCTCGATATCAGCATCTGAAGCCGTCAAAGTCTTCGACTCCTTAGCCTGGAACACGATGTTCTTGATGGCCTTCACCTTCGTGGGCGAGCCAGCCAAACCGCACTGGTTTACATCGCCATCCACGTCGGCCACGCTCCACTGGTTCAGTGTGAGTTCAGGACGCTCGTCGTACAGATAGTCGTAAGCGGTGCCCTCAGCAGGACGCTCCATGGGGCAGGTAGCACGCTTGTACTTCATCACCAGCTTGGCGTTCTGGGGGCGGCAGGGGGCAGCACTTCCGTTCACGGTAATCACTACAGGCAGGGGAGCCTCTACAGTCTCCACACCACCGTCGATCACGCGCTTGATGGTAGCCTTACCATCCTTCACGCTCAGCACCTCCTCAGCGTAAGTCACCTGGTTCAGACCCAGCTTCTGGGCCACCTGAGGACCTACCTGAGCGGTATCACCGTCGATAGCCTGACGACCACCGATTACGATGTCCACATCACCAATCTTCTTGATGGCGGTAGCCAGCGCGTAACTGGTAGCGAGGGTATCAGCACCGGCGAAGAGACGGTCGGTAAGCAACCAACCTGTATCAGCGCCACGATAAAGTCCCTGACGGATAATCTCACCTGCACGTGGAGGACCCATCGTGAGGATTCCTACTGTTGAGCCTGGGTTCTGCTCCTTCAGGCGAAGGGCCTGCTCCAGGGCATTCAAATCTTCTGGGTTGAAGATGGCGGGTAGGGCAGCACGGTTTACGGTGCCTTCGGCAGTCATGGCGTCCTTACCCACGTTACGGGTGTCTGGCACCTGCTTGGCCAGCACAACAATTTTTAATGCCATAATATAATAATAATGTGTTACTTTTCTGAAAAGCGGCTGCAAGGACAGCTCAAGCCTCAGCAAAAAGCGGGCTTTTTGCTGAGGCGAAGCCTGTTCTCGCGGGTGATTTTTGAAAATCGCCCGCAAAGGTACTATTTTTTGCGCACACAGCCAAATAAAATGCACAAAAACGACCAAAACGTGCACATTTCGGTCGTTTTGTGCAATATTTCTTCCCGGATTATTTGGTTGTTACTGGTGTAGTTTCTGGTATTGGGCAGGGGTGACTCCCGTGAGTTGGTGGAAGACGCGGTGGAAGCTGGAGAGGCTGAGTCCGCAATGTTCTGCCACAGCATCGATACTCCAGTCAGGATGCTCTGTCATTACATGCTGGGCTTCCTCCGTGCGTAGCTTGTTCAGCCAGTTGTTTAGTTTGCCATATTCCGTCTGTTGTAGCCAAGCCTTCAGCATATAGCGCTGTACATTTATATCGTTGGCTACGGTGGTCAGCGTCTGGTTTGGCTGTTTGTAGCCGCCTTTTGCCACCCACTTGTCTGCAGCCTGCTCTATGCGATGTCTGTCGGTCTCGCTCATGGCGGGTTCTGCCTCATCGCTTTCCTGACTCTGCTCGGCCTCCTCTACACGCAGTGCGTCTTGGCTGATGCCATAGCTATGGAAACAGCTGGCACAATAATAGATAACACAGAAGAACGCGCAGGCGAACGCTATAAGCAACCAGCCATCCTGAAAAATAGCGAGGGGTACAAACAATGAGATGACAGCCAGCAGTGTCACGCTACGTCCCATCCATCCCAACAGGTCTTTTCGCTCACGGTCGAAAAATTCATCCACGGCACGTTGCATGCGCAGATAGCCCCTGTAGAGCAGTATGAAATATTGGCTCTGCATGAGCAAGTAAAGCCCGGAACCGATATATTCTGCTATTCTCAGTGACGTTGACTCTTCCTCGAAAGGTATGCCGTCGGCTATAGCAGTGGTAACCAACAGTGCCAGGGTTATCAGGTACAACGCGCCGCCAATATTCCAATCCCATCGGTTAATACGCCCTTTTTGCTGTACGTAGAGTATGGCCAGATTGATGCTGATGGTGCAAGGCATGAAGAAAATCAGGTTCCAGAATACGCCCTGCGTGACACCCATCTGCCGGTAGCCGCCGATGTATTGCAACAGAAACTGCAAGGAGATCAGTGCCAGTCCGCTTGCCATCATCCAGCGTGCCCTGCTGAATATTTTGTTCCTTGCGGTGCGTCGCGGCACTTGAAATGCTACCGTCAGGGCCAGCAGCGCTGTCGTCAGCATCCCACCATATTGCATTTCGTTAAAACCTATCATAATTGGGTGCAAAATTACAAATTATTAATCTTAAAAACAAGTTTTAAGACAGTATTTTTTATCTTAAAAGCTATTTTTGAAACGACACCCCCCTTTTAAAATGTATAATATACAATTATTTGTCCGTACCTTTGCCCCAAATTTAATTATAATCATTAAAAACCGATTCAATGAAAAAACTGAGAAGAATGTTTCTGGCCCGTGCAGCCATGATGCTGCTGCTGGCCATGCTCACGACTGTTGGGGCGTGGGCACAGACGGACGAAACGTACGTCAAGATTACCCCCAAATTCATAAGGGACGCTGGCAGTGCTGGGGTTGGCGCAACCATCAGCATGCACGACTTGGCGGTAAATGGTGGTTTAGTTTTCGATGCTATGCTGCACGAGAACGAGGCTACGCAAATCCTTTACATTGGTGAAGATAATCACGAAATCACCATCACGTGCGAGCTTACCAATGCGTATGAAAAGAACATCGAGATAAACTACAAAGCGATGATTACCTTCCGCAATGGCCAGATGATACCCTGCGATGTCGATAAGGATGACAATAACGTTGGTATCCTTAAGACCAGCTTTGGTCACCCCATGATGTACAACAGCACCAGCTTCATGGTCAAAGAAATCGAACTGTACATCATCCTCAACGAAATTCCCATGCCAAACGGCATCCTGAGGTCAAAGGACGAGAAGATTGACAACACTTTCTTATACTCGTGGAAGGATACGTTTAAGAAGGTGATGGAGAATAAATTTGAGACCAAGCCTCTTGACTGGGACTGGGAAACGTGGTGGGATGATTTCTCATGCGATGCACGTGGATACAATAATGAGCATATCGGTACATGGTACATGGAAGAAAATTTCTTTAAGATGTGGAGCGGTTTCTTCCAGACTTGGGTTCAAGTTGATGCCATTAAGGATCTTGCAGATCTTAAAGAGCCCATCAAATATGCTTGGGACACATTCTCCAGTTGGTCTCAGGAAAAGCTTCTGAGTAGTTTCGGTTTCACCCGTTCCACTTACGACTGGTTTGCCCGTTATAAGAGCTGGCGTTGGGGTACCCGCCGCATCAGCCCTGAAGGTAGGGTGACGTGTAGCGACACCCGATTGACGCAGCACATGGAATGGAACTGGGACGCCGTTACGGCTCGACTCGTTAAAGGCTTCAAGAGCGACTTCAGGGTCTATAAGGCTTGCAAGGGTTCTACCATTACGGTGAAGGCCGATCAGGGTTACCGCGTGGGCAGCATCATCTTCCGTGACATGAGCGGTGGTGGAAATATGCCTGGCTCTATCGACTTCCTGAGTGCCAACAACCACGGGAAATACTATAAAAATGTAGGCTACTATGGCGGCCGTCAGGTTCTCGTGACATTCAGCAACTACAACGGTCCTTCCTCTGAGGTGACCTTAACGGTGGGCGAAGATTTCCTGTTCCCGGAAATAGAGGTACGCTTCCTGAAGGAGAACTATGCAGAGTTCGAGCAGGAGACCTACGAGGTGGAAACCGCACAATACTCGCTGCTGCGCCTGAAGAACTATCCGAGCGACTATCCCCTTTTCACCGGCTGGTACAACAGTGATTTCAAAGCCAACATCACATATACGGCCGACGATATGTCGTATTTCGATGGAACGTATGAGAATTATGTAGGGGAGGAAATTCATGGTAGTCTCGGTCCTTCCGGACCATTTGTAGAGGTTAGTAGCGACGGGGTGAACTACCATTATCTATATGATAGAGAAGACTGGGGTCATGCACAAGTACACCCCATCAAGGAGGGTGAGACCAATATCTGGGCTTCGATGAAGCCAGGTTGGGGTTATGCCGCTGCTCCCAATGTCGCCAAGACGCATCTGGTCATCCGCGGCCAGGATCCGCACTTCCATTTCGCAGACAATGTGGCACATATCAGTGTGTTGGCATCCGAATTGGGTACTGGCCCGGAGCTGATTCGCCTTACAGATCCTGTTAACGCCAAGGTCACCTTCAAGTCGAGCGATGAGCGGGTGGTTAGAGTAGCCAGTCATGGACTCGTGGATGAACACATTGGAAGAATTACGCATACGCTGACCCATGGCGGCGGCTACGGCACCGTGGTTATCTCGGCTTCACAACCCGCTAAGGACAAATATACCGCAGGCTACGCCAGCTATGAGCTGACCGTGCAGAAGCCCATGGATGCCAGCTTCGTGAAATTATGTAAGGTGCCTGAGGATTTGACATACGGCGACCCCTTCATGCCCGTGTTTACGCTGAGGGATGGTGACTACTATATGCAGGAAAATCACGACTTTACCGTGGCCTACAGGAACACCACAACCAACAAGATAACGGCTGTTGCCCCCGTCAACAGTGGCACATACGAAATTCTCTTCGAGGGTATGGATATTTACAACGGCACCATCAGCGGTGGTACATTCACCATCAATCCACTCGAGATGGCTGATGCCGGCTATACCATCGATGACATCCCCGATGTCCACGGCCGTTACAGCCCTGATTTCGTACTACGCAGAAATGGTAAAGCCATCGATAATGGCTACATTGGCACAACAGGCGTGGGTGCTGTCTATGAAAAGAGCTTCTCGAAGCCACAAAACGAATGGCAGCCGGGCGACGAGATTACCCTTACCATCACAGCCAATAATGTGGCGAACGTCGGCGGCTCGCTGTCGAAGACCTTCTTCTACAGTTATGAGGGCTCTGGAACCTCAAGCGATCCCTACAGGATTAACAACACCCAAATCTTCAACCGTCTGGCTCAGGAGGTTAACAGCGGCAAGGACATGAAGGGTCTCTACTTCAAGCTGACTGGTGCCATCGATAATCCTGCAGCAACCATCGGTACCATTGAGCACCCGTTTGCCGGAACCTTCGACGGTGACAAGAAGGTCATCTTGAACGCCAAAAATGCCATCTTCGGCAGAGTCACCACCGATGCTACGGTGATGAACCTCCGAGTGATCGGTACCACCTCTGAGACGGGTGCCATTGCCCTGTGGAACGAGGGTCATCTGAAGTACAACTATTTCTATTCTACGAATACTGCCCTGAACGGCCTGGCCGGCAACAGCGGCATCGGTTACACCTCAGATGACGGTGCCGTGCGCGTCTACAAAGTATCCAATGCCGCCCCCAGCGACATGAGCTGCGACTTTATTACTGCTGCCATGGAATATACTGGCAGCACTGTTTCAGGTGTAAGATACTACAAGGCCAATACGCCCGTCACCGTCAGCCTGAACAAGAAGGGACATGAGGATGAAACGCCGACCTTCTACCTGAGCATCGGCAGCCTGGGCAATGCCGCCGAGGGCAACACTGGCGATAACACGCTGACCGTCACCACCAACGATGTTGACATCAACGTGGCCTTCACACCGTTCATCAAGAATGAATGGATCACCCTTGCAGGACCGGACAGCTATGAGTACGATGGCACAGCCAAACTGCCCGCCGTGACTGTCAACAACGGCGAAACTAATTTGACTGCGGGCACCGACTACACCGTTACCTACGAGGACAACACCAATGCCGGTACCGCCAAGGTCGTGGTAAAGGGTATGGGCAGCTATACCGGAGAGGTGGTGAAGACCTTCACCATCACACCGCGTACCGACTACACGATTGTTATGGACGAATGGCAGGAAGTCAAGGTTATGCCCGAGCCCGTCATCACCTGTGAAGCCATCAATCAGACGCTGGTGAAGGATGTGGACTACGTGCTCGCCAAGTGCACCGGCAACAACACGCCGACCCTGGCTACTGATGATCCCTGCGAACTCACCATCCAGTTTGTGGGCAACTACAGCGGTCAGGTCACGAAGAACTTCATAGTACACTTCTGGAAAGGTGACGGTTCAGCAGAAAACCCCTTCCAGATCAGCAACGCCCGTCAGCTGTACAGACTGTCAGAGGAATCGAACTGGGTAGCAGGCGCACGTTATGAGTATATGCTGGCTCACTACAAACTGATGAACGACATCGACATGGACGGTGTCAGCTTCCGCCCCATTTCTGACCGTAGTGATAATGATAATGCTATCCGATTCCAGGGTACCTTCGACGGCGATGGTCATACTATCAAGAACCTCACCATCAGCGAGGGATCCTATGAAACAGGTCTCTTTGGCAGCATCAAACAGTCTACCATCGCAAATGTTAAGCTGCAGAATGTCACGACTAATGTCACAACGGCAGATAGGCCTGCTGCACTGCTCATGGGTCAGGCGCTGGCTCCTGTTACTATTTCAAACTGTGTGGTACAGGGTACTGTACCTGCAGAGTCCAGGCTCCAGTATGCCCTCGTCGGATATGGTTATGGTAATGTGACGCTGTCGAACAACTACTATCATGTTGACGGTAAGGACGACATCGTTGGCACAAGCTTTGGCGACATCTTGACTAACGACGGTGCCGTGGGTCTGCTCAACTTCACCGTTGGCGATGGCGTGGTAGTTGTAGGCGGCAACGTGACCTACTCTAACACATACGATCTCTTCGGCACCGTGTACCACAAGAACGGCTCTACCGCCACGATGAACCTCACCAGCACGGAAATTGCGAATCCCATCTACTATGCTGAAAATGGCGAACTTGAGAAAAACAATGATGGCAGCTATACGCTGACCTTCAACGGTCCTGCCAAGATTATCGCCACCAAAGGCTTAGACTTGGCCGATGCCGAGATTACACTGAGTGAGACGGAGTACACCTTCGATCCGACAAACACCCAAGGTTTTGAGCCGACAGTCACCGTGACCTACGACGGCAAGACGCTCACCAAGGATACCGACTACGAAGTCACCTATACAGACAACGTGAATGCCGGTTCAGCTACTGTCACCGTGTCGGCTAAGGCCAATACGCAGTACATCGGCAGCCAGAAGACATTCTTCTCCATTGCTCCGTTAGACTTTGCTACTTTAAATGTCAACGAATTAACTGTTGGCTTGTTAGATGGTGATGACATAACAGTAGATATTCCCAACATCTTCTACCAAGGCGTGGAAACTGTGAAGCCGACTATCGGTGTAGAGTGTGGTAAATTTGTTTATCCTAATTGGAACTATGTCCGTCTCGAAGAAGGTGAGGACAAGGACTACACCGTCACATACACGAAAGCCGATGAGGTGGGCACTGCCTATGTCACCGTCAGTGGTAAGGGCAACTACATTGGCAGTACGACGAAGGAGTACACCATCACCGACCAGGATCTCACCCAGTGTACCTTCACTTGCCTTGACATTCCTTCAGAAGAATATGGCTACTATGCAGATGCATTAGAAAAAGCTATAAAGGTCGTTTCACCGCATGGCGAAGTATTGAAATGTAATACAGACTTCAAACTTTCAGACAGCCAGGCAATTAATCTCTATGGAGACTATGGTGAAGGTGCTTGGCTGGAAGCTGGCCATCAGTATGAGGTTAAGTTAGAAGGCGATGGTATGTGGTGTGGTACCAAGATGGTTTCATTCAACATCATTGACAGTAACAATCTGCCTGCACAGATCCTGTACGACGACCAGACGAACAATGAGGTGCTGAGTCTCTACTACAACAAGACTGTTCCCTCTGTCACTTTGAAGGACCGCGTGCTCTATAAGGACGGCGACTGGAACACCATCTGCCTGCCCTTCAGCCTGAACAAGACACAGCTGGCCGCAAGCCCGCTGGCAGGATGCACACTCATGGAGATGGACCAAACGCAAACAACGTTCAACCAGACGACTGGTGAGCTGAATCTGTGGTTCGATGAAGTCGACCAAAATCCCGATAATGACAACTGGGGAGATCCCGTAGACGTTGTAGAATCAGGAAAGCCCTATCTCATCAAGTGGGCCAAGCCTGCCGACTACGTGGCATACGACGGCACGAACGCTACGGAGTGCAGCGACATCGTTGAGCCTGTCTTTGAAAACGTCCAATTTAGTGCAGCTGTAGACTCATACACTGGAAGACAGAGCGATGACGGTAACGTATCCTTCATAGGAACCTTCAACCCTGCACACCTCTACGACAATCAGCACACCAGGTATTATCTTGGTGCCAACAACATGCTCTTCTATCCGAAGAACAGCTTCGTACAGTTCAACGCCTTCAGAGCCTACTTCGAGATGGACTTGGGCGACGCGGCTGATGCCCGCGAGCTTGTCTTCAACATCCACTTCGGCGACGATGCTACGGGTGTTACAGCCACGAACTGTTCGAACGACGAGAACATGGTGTGGTACTCATTAGATGGCCGCAAGCTCGACAAGAAGCCGACCAAGAAGGGACTGTTCATTCAGGGCGGACGAAAGGTCGTGATTAAGTGAGAACAAAGCAGAGCTCGCTCATGCTTTATCGAGCGTGAGCGAGCTCGAGCGAAGCGATAACTACTTAACTTCTTAACTACAAAGAAGTTGAGCAAATGCGAAACTTGAATAAGTGATAGAACAAAATATAATTCAGCTATGAATAAGAAATATTATCAGAAGCCAGCCATGGAGGTAATGACCTTCGAGGAGCTGCAGTTCCTGCTTGCTGATAGTGGTAGCGTCCAAAACCTCACCGGCAACACCGGCTTCACCAATGGCGGCAGCGGCAGCGGCACCGGCCGCAGCCGTTACAGCAGCTGGGACAACGAGGACTGGGACGACGGGGACTGGGACGACTAAAAAGACCAAAATCAGGTTAGTGTGTAAATTCTGCCGAATTTAGTCGAGAATGACTTTATTCGGCAGAATTTTTTATTCGGCAAAAGTGTTGCCTCATATATGAGTTCCTGCGTTTCTGGTCAGCTCAGAGTTGAAATAATAGCTTTAGCATAATGTTGGTTGATTGGTTATATACTCTGACTGTCTTCTCAGAACTCGCGGTTCATCAGGAAGTTGAAGGCACTTATCAGTTCGCTTGAGAGTCGGTAGGCGAAGACCTCGTCCATGAGCTGCTCGCCCTTGATGTCGTCCTTCACCAGTCCGTCGGCACTCCAGTAGTATCGCGTCTCGTTGGCGCCCTGCTTCTCGAAGTAGAAGATGAGCGAGCCCTTGTCGTCGTAGAGCAGTTCCTGATAGAACTCCGTGGCGCCGACATTGTGTTTGCGCACGATGAAGTAGGGGGTATAGCACTGCATGCCCAGGTCTTCGTCGAAGTCGCCGTCGTAATAGTAGCGTGTCACGTCCTTGACGGGTCCTGCACCTGCTGCCATGTAGTTGCTGGTGACGACGGTCTCGTCAGCCGGTAGTTCGGCTTTCTTCTTCGCCTCCTGGCGCTCCTTCACCTGTGCATATTTCTTGCGGATGTCGGCCAGCACTTGTTGTACCTCGCTATTGCTGAGGATCTCGCTGGCCGTTGTTGTCAAGGCAAGTAAACAGGTTAAGGATAGTAGTATCTTTTTCATATCGTGTGCAAATATAGGGAAAATAAATCATATTTTAGGGCAGATGATGGATTTTTTTTCTTAATTTTGCACACGCTATTAAATAACAGACTATAATGAAAACAAAACTACTACTCACATCATTTCTTGCTATTCACTTTTCACTCTTTACGGTCCAGGCTCAGAACTTCGACAACCTGCCCGACCCTATAGAGGACGTGAACAAGGTGGTGGACAACACTCCAGACTCTATTGCTAAGGCGTTAATGTCGCGCCCCGCACCGGGCAGCACACGCAAGGGTTCGAACCCTGTACTCTTCCTCGTGGGAAACTCGACCATGCGTAATGGAACACGAGGAGACGGTTCCAACGGTCAGTGGGGCTGGGGCTACTACTTTCCCAAGTACTTTAATGCCGACCTGATTACCGTCGAGAACCAGGCCCTGGGGGGCATGTCCACCCGCACATTCTATACCGACCTGTGGCCGGCCATCCGTCAGGCTTTGAAACCAGGCGACTGGGTCATCGTTTCCATTGGCCATAACGACAATGGTGAGTTCTTTGACCAGAAACGCGCCCGTGCCGTCATTCCTGGCGTCGATATGGATACCTGCTACATAGGCTTTAACCAACGTACGCAGAAGCAGGACACCGTCTACAGCTACGGGCGCTACCTGCGCAAATATATCCGTGAGATTCGTGCCAAGGGTGCCAACCCCGTGCTCATGTCGCTGACGCCCCGCAATGCCTACGACGAGAAGACGGGCAAGATAGTGCGCAAGTCCCAGACCGAGTGGGCTGCCTATGTTGCAGCCACCGAGGGCGTGCCCTTTGTCGACCTAAACGAGATTAGTGGCAAGAAGCTCGACTCGTTCAGTCGCTGGAAGGTGGACTACCACTTCTTAGGCGACAAGATTCACACGTCAAAGTTTGGTGCTGAGATGAACGCCCATAGCGCCTATCTGGGTATTGTGCAGAGTCACGACCCGCGATTGAAGGCGCTCATGAAATTCATGCCGATTCCCCAAAAGACCATTTGGAATGTGAATCGCCTCAGCGGAAAGCCCGTGCTCTGGTTTACGGGCGACTCGACGGTGAAGAACGCCGACAAGGACGACGACGGCATGTGGGGCTGGGCTTCGCAAGCAGCTACCGTCTTTGACGAGAGCAAGATACAGTTGGTGAATGCGGGCCGTGCTGGCCGTTCGACACGCTCGTTCATCCGTGAAGGCCTGTGGGATGCCGTCTATAACGCCCTAAAACCGGGTGACTTTGTCACCATTCAGTTCGGCCATAACGACATCTGTCCTATCACCGACGCGAAGGCGCGTGGCGTGATTCCCGGCACAAAGGATACGCTGCACGTGTACCGTTTGGACAACGGTACTTATGAGGTGGTCTATAGCTTCGGCTGGTATCTGAAGAAGATGATTGACGACTGTCGCGAGAAAGGGGCTACCCCCATACTCGTCTCGCTGACACCACGCAACGAGTGGCCAGGTGGCCAGGTGGAACGCCGCGACGGCTCGTATGGTAAGTGGTATCGTGAGGTGGTATCGGAGACGGGTGTCGAGTTCATCGACCTGCACAATATCAGTGCCGACTTCCTCGATAAGAAGTTTGCAGTCAAGAAACTGTCAGCTGACAAAGAGAAAGCCAAAGCTGAGGTCGCAAAGATCAAAGAAAAGGCTGGCGCCAAGTACTTTAAGAAGGATCATACCCATACCTCGAAGCTTGGCGCACAGATGAATGCCCAGAGTTTTGCAAAAGGCCTTCGCCAGAACAATAGTGAACTGGCGAAGTACCTGAAGAAATAATCATTCGAACACGAAGTCGTGGAGCGTGCAGAGCGACTTCTCTTTAGTCTCTGACTTGAAGACGAAGAAGATGGCATGCTTTCCCTCTATTTTGGTGAGGTCGGGTAGGGCAATGGTGAGCTCTGTGGCTTGCTGTGGCATACTGGCCTTCAACTCAATAGTGCCAAACTGTTGTCCTCCCTGCGATGTCCAGGGCCTGTCGGCCATGACGTCAATGGTACCGTCAATGCCTTCGGGCGTGAGGTTGATGAACAATTTTGCGTTCTTATTGAAGTTAAAGTACTTATAGCCAACAATACTACCGTCGGTATTGTTTACCACATCGTTGGAGTTGACGGCTTTATCGCGACCTGCAGCAACGTAGGAACCATAGAACGTGTTGTTGGGCCACTCATGGGTAGCGGGCTTGGGCCCCGTGTACCAGCAGGCGATGCCAGCAGAGTGGCGTTCGAGGGGATCGAGACCATTCAAGGCAAAGCCCTCGCTGTTGTACTCACCTTCAGAGATCTCTACCTTGCCGCCCTTGCCTTCTTCGACCTTTACGTCAATGGGGGCTACCATAGCCTGACGGGAGTATTCGTCAGTGCCCGTCTGACGGTGGTAGAAGACATACCACTGGCCGTTAATCTCGCAGATGCTGCCATGCGTGTTGCCATCGGGGGTGGCGGAGGCGATAACGTTACCCTGCTCATCCTTCTCGCGCCCGCGTCCGTCGATGATGGTACCGCCGTAGGTCCAAGGCCCTAGAGGTGCATCGCTGTAGGCGTAGGCCAGCGTGTAGTTGCTGGTGGGCAGGCCGAATTCGCCGTCTTCGGTAAAACGGCTGTAGATAAAGACGTACTTATCCTTGATCTTACGAATGCTCGATGCCTCGAAGAACTTGAATCGTCCGGGTTGGTTGCGACCCGATATCATGTCCTCGATAATCTTTGTTCCTGGCTTCACGGTTGCCATCGTCGTAGGGTCAAACTCTGCGGCGTAACTGCGTTCGAAGCCCCAGTAGCCGTAGACGCGGCCGTCGTCATCAACGAAGACAGCAGGATCGAACTGCAGGACACCATCCACTTGATTGGGATTGTCCTTGCTCCAGTTGCACACCTCAAAGGGACCGTCTGGTCGGTCACTTTTGGCTATCAGACCGTTGCGGTAGCCTGTCTGGTCGTTGGGGAAGAGCCAGTAGGTCTTCTTGCCTGTCGAGTCAGTGGTCATGGTTACGTCGGGTGCATAGAGCACATCGGCTGTCCCTGCTGAGTCAAACGGTTCACCATCACGGTTCTTGTCGACCACGAGGATGACACCATCGTAGCGCCAGTTGTTCAGACTGTCAACGGCTGCCGACCACACGACTTGGTCACGTCCGCAGTAAGCCGTAACGAGATCATCGTGTGAACCATAGACGTAGACGCGGTATTTGCCGGGCTGGTCTGGATCTTCGAAGACGTATGGCTCGCCATCTGGAATATGCTCCCATAGCGGCATGTAGGGGTTGCCGGGAGTAGAGAGTTGAGCGTCGTGAGTTGTGAGTTGTGAGTTGTTGGCGCAGCCGGTGGCCATAGCAAGGCAGGCTGCTGCAGCGATGGTGGTCATAGTCTTATTCATAATGAGGTGTTTTGGTTGTTGTGTGCAAAGATAGTAAAAAATGGAAAAATGCAGAAAGGGAAAAGGTAAAAAAAGCAAAATAGGGGTAAAAGTTTTGTTATGTCACAGATTCTGCTTACCTTTGTGCCAATGATTGACCGGGCGACAGTAGACAAGATTATTGATGCGGCGCAGATTGTGGATGTCGTGGGCGAGTTTGTGACACTTCGTAAGAGTGGCGTGAACTACAAAGGATTGTGTCCGTTTCACGATGACCGTAATCCGTCGTTCATGGTGTCGCCAGCCAAGAATATCTGCCATTGCTTTGTATGCGGCAAGGGTGGTACGCCCGCCGGCTTCCTCATGGAGCACGAGCAGATAACCTATCCCGAGGCGCTGCGCTGGCTGGCCCGTAAGTACAACATCGAGATTGTAGAGAAGGAACTTACTGACGAGGAGCGTGCGGCACAGAGCGAGCGTGAGTCGATGTTCATTGTCAACGAGTGGGCGCGCGACTGGTTTCATAACATCCTGAAGAACGACCCTGATGGCATTGCCATAGGCAAACAGTACTTCCGCAGTCGCGGTATCCGTGATGACATCATCGAGAAGTTCCAGTTGGGCTATGCACCACAAAAGCGTGATGCACTGGCTATGGCAGCTCAGAAGGCAGGCTACAAGGCTGAGTTCTTGGTGAAGACAGGACTGTGCATTGAGAATGAACGGGGTACATACGACCGGTATAGCGGTCGTGCCATCTTCCCTTGGTTGAACGTCAGCGGGAAAGTAGTGGCCTTCGGCGGACGTGTGCTCGACTCGCGGACGAAGGGTGTGGCACAGAAGTATGTCAACTCGCCCGACTCCGAAATCTATCATAAAGAGCGCGAGCTGTATGGCATCTTCCAGGCCAAGAAGACCATCGTCAAGGAAGACCGCGTCTTCATGGTCGAGGGCTATACCGATGTCATCGCCATGCACCAGGCTGGCATCGAGAATGTGGTGGCCAACTCGGGCACGGCCCTTTCCAGTTACCAGATTAAACTGTTGCGTCGTTTCACGAGCAATATCACCCTGCTCTACGATGGTGATGAGGCTGGCGTTCATGCGGCCATGCGAGGTACCGACATGCTGTTGGCTGAGGGTATGAATGTCAGAGTACTGTTGCTTCCCGACGGTGATGATCCAGACTCCTTTGCCCGTAAGCATTCGACAGAGGAACTGAAGCGCTATATTGATGAGCACCAGCAGGATTTTATGTCCTTTAAGACAAGCGTTACCATTGATGGCATCAGTGACCCTGTGAAACGATCTGAGGCTATCAGCGGTATTGTCAAGAGCATATCGGTAGTCCCCGATGCTATTTTGCGTTCGACTTATCTCAGTGAGTTGGCTTCGCGTCTCGGGCTGAAGGAACAGACGTTGCTCAACTCCATGAACGACTTCATTCGGAAGGAGAAGGAACAGCCCACCCCATCTTCCTCGCAAGTAGGAACATCTGTAGATGTCCCTGTTGGCGACAGCACTCTGCAAGGCTCCCAATCTCTAATCCCTACAGGAAGGACAGAGAGCAGAACGGTCGAGACATATCTTATCCGTGAGATTATCCGTCATGGTGACGAGATCATTTATAATAATGTCGAGACGGAAGACGGCGATGTCATCAGTTTCAACGTGGCACAGTATATCGACTATGACCTAAGCCAAGACGGCATACGGTTCGGTAATCCGCTTTATGCACAGATATTGGAAGAGGCGGTTCAGCATAGTCAAGAGTCGGGCTTCCGTGCGGAGACTTACTTTACCAATCATCCAGACATCAAAATCAGTCAGTTGGCCACGCAGCTGGCTGTTGACCGCCACCAACTTGCAGGACGCTATGCTGTTCCTGAACGCGAGGGGGCACTTTGTCAGCGTGTTGTCCATTTAGTCATGGACCTGCGCAAGAGCATCGTTGACCAGCGGATGAAAGAATTGCAGGCCGCCATGCGCCAGACCAAGGACCGCGATGAGTTGATGAAGCTGATGACGGAGTTCCGCGAAGTTCAGCAGCTTCGCGACCTGCTAGCGAAGAAGCTGGGCAATAATGTCGTTGCATAGAAAACTGTAACATTGTCAAATAATAGAAGATCAATAAAAGGTGTATTACGTACAGAAGAAAATAGAGATTTCGGCTTGTCATTGTTTGGAGCTGGACTACGAGAGTAAGTGCACAAGAGTGCATGGTCATAACTGGATGATTATGGTCTACTGTCGTTCGATGGAACTCGACCGTAACGGAATGGTCATTGACTTCAGTGAAATAAAACGGCTCGTCAAGGAGCCGCTCGATCATCGTATCCTGAACGAGGTGCTAGACTTCAACCCTACGGCAGAGAACTTGGCCCGTTGGGTGGTTGAACGTGTTCCTCACTGCTATAAGGCTACGGTGCAGGAGAGCGAAGGTAACATTGCCACGTATGAAAAGGATTAACGACATATTCTACTCGCTACAGGGGGAGGGCCGCAACACGGGCCGGGCGGCGGTGTTTGTCCGTTTTGCGGGCTGTAACCTGCGTTGCCCGTTCTGCGACACGGAGTTCGACTCCTACCGGGAGATGACGGACGAGGAGATTATCACCGAGATAAAAGAGCTGTCCTCCTCCGGTAATTCTTCACTCTTCACTCTTCACTCTTCACTTCTTATAGTTCTGACCGGCGGTGAGCCGACGCTGCAGGTGGACGAGGCCTTTGTCGACCTGTTGCATCAGCAGGGTTTTGAGGTGGCTATGGAGAGCAACGGTACACGTCCTGCTCCCCAGAACCTTGACTGGTTGACGGTGTCGCCGAAAACCATAAGAGGAGAGAGGAGAGAGGAGAGAGAAGAGAGACTACCTGATGAACTGAAAATCGTATTCGATGAGAATACAGATCCTGAAACATACCTCTCTCCTCTCTCCTCTCTCCTCTCTTTAAAGCCTCTCCTCTACCTTCAGCCCTGCGATACAGGTGATCCTAAACGTAACCAAGCCATTGTGGAGCGCTGTGTAGATTATATCAAGGCCCATCCGCATTGGCGTCTGTCGCTGCAAACCCACAAACTCGCCGGTTTCAAGTAATATGCACGAACTATATCTCATTCTCGTTGGCGTCTATTATGTCATCGTGGTGTTGACGGTCATACATGTTGTCCTCGACAACCGTCAGCCAGCCAAGACGATGGCCTGGGCGTTAGTGATATGGTTCGTACCTGTGGTTGGCATTGTCCTTTACTTGTTTTTTGGCGTCAACACCCGTAAGGAGCGGCTTGTTAGTCAACGTCAGCTTGACGAACTGTCGCGGCGCTCGATGCTGCGCTTCGTCGAACAGCCTAACTTGGAGGTTCCAGATGACTATAAGCCCTTCGTTGACCTGTTTATCAATCAACACTTCTCCCTGCCTTTCCGTGCCGACGAGGTGATGACCTACACTAATGGCTATGAGTTCTTCCCAGCGTTGCTTACGGCCATTGCGTCGGCTCATGACCATGTCCATGTCGATATGTATATCTTCGAGGAGGACGCTTTGGGAAACCTTGTAGCCGATGCCTTGATAGCAAAAGCACGGCAGGGGGTCGAGGTCCGTGTCATCTATGACGACGTGGGATGCTGGAATGTGCCCCGTCGCTTCTTTGAACGTATGCGTGAAGGCGGTGTTGAGGTGGTGCCGTTCCTGCCTGTACGTTTCCCGTCGTTCACAAGTAAGGTCAACTACCGAAATCACCGTAAGCTGGTGGTTGTCGATGGCTGTGTGGGCTTCATCGGTGGAATAAACATTGCCCAAAGGTATGTCAAGGGCACGAAGAACCAGATGTGGCGTGATACTATGATCAGGGTGACGGGAACGGCTGTGTATGCTTTGCAGCGGACCTTTCTCATCGACTGGTTTTTTGTCGACCGCACATTGCTTAGCGACCGCAGGTTCTATCCTCTCACGTCTCATGTCTCAGACTGCCACTACTCCCTCGGCATCAGCCAAGGGTCTCTCTCCCCTCTCCTCCAGGCTGTCACCAGTGGCCCGGACTCACCGCAGCCTGAGATTATGCAGGGCTTTGTGCGAGTCATTTCCGAAGCCAGACGCTACCTTTATATTGAGACGCCTTACTTCCTGCCGACGGAACCTGTGCTTTTTGCCCTTAAGATGGCTGCCGCCGCAGGCGTTGACGTGCGCATCCTGGTGCCTATGCGTAATGACTCGTGGTTTGTGGAATGGGCGGGCCGCTCTTATCTGCGCGAGGCCCAGCAGGCTGGTATCACTATCAAGCTCTATAAGGCCGGTTTCTTGCATTCAAAGTTGATGGTTGCTGATGACAGCATCGTAACTTGCGGCTCTACCAATGTCGATTTCCGTTCGTTCGAGAACAATTTCGAAGCTAACGTTTTCATCTATGGTCGTGATGTCGCCATGCGGTTCCGACAGCTGTTCCTTGACGATGAGGCTCAGGCTGTGGACCTCAGTCTGTTGCCCGACCGCATCCATCCCCGTTTCTTTGTTCGCTTGTGGGAGTCGCTCGTACGTATGCTCTCGCCGCTGATGTAATTTCGTCTTACGCCTCACGTCTCACGAAATAAAGGGGGACCTGTCTCACGACAGATCCCCTTCATGAACTTATATAATAATACACGTATGATTGGTTATTCCTCAGGATACATGCTGTGATAGGCATCCTCCAGGAACTCAGCTTCCTTGGTGTGCTTAATCCAGACATTCAGGACACCACTGAGTTCCAGCAGGCCCTGCGGGTGCTTGCCGACGACAGGCACGATGGACTCGTAGCCCTTGTGGCCGAAGTATTCGAACCAGCTGTTGTCTTCAGACTCCTCATCCTCAGCATCCCAGTACTCGTCGCCTTCACCAGCCATGTCGTTGTGGGCATGATCACCGGCGATGGACATCAGGGCGTGCAGATAGATCTTGCCGCTGCTGATGCCCTTCTCCTGCATACGGGCCTTCACATCTTGCTTGTAATTGTCGGGCATGTCAACGGTTCCTACGAAGTAGTTGGGGTTGAGCTTCTGCAGCTCTTCCTCCAGCTGGGTATAGCGTACGTTAGCCTTGAAGGTGTCATAGGTGTCGGGGTTACCGTGTCCCATGAAGGCAACCGTACCCTGCTGGGCTTCCGTAGCGTAGAGCGCATTCAGCTGCTTGGCAACCTCGGGAATGTCAGCCTCGGGGTCGTTCAGCAGAGGCATGCCCAGGAAGATGGCCTTGTTCTCTTCCAGCTTGGCCAGATAGGCATCGTCCAGGTGAGCGCTGGCAATGTAGCCGTTGTTCATGAACTTCTTGACTGAGGCAACCACAGCGGCAAACTCTTCACCGGGGATGACCTGCAGCGATTGTACGTAGATCTTGCTGTACTTGGCGGCGCCGATGGCGTGCAGCAGATAGCGGGGCTCGTAGTAGTCGCGCTTCACGATGTTGCCATTGTCGTCGGTGTTCTCGCCGGCGCTGGCACGGTTGATGCAGATGTCGCTGGAGAAGCAGACGTAGACATCGGCCTGGGGGAATGCAGCCTCGTAGGCAGTCTTGGTCTTGTCAAAAGCCAGGAAGGCGTTGTTCCAGGTAGAGCCGAAGGCCACGAGCAGGACGGCAACGTCCTTCTTTGACTTTGCCTTCTGGTCGGCAACCATCTTGTCGTTAACGGTGTACTCAGAGACGATGTTCTCAATCGTTTCATTGTCGTCGTCATCGCCACAGGCGGTGAACAGTGGAGCTACCAATGCGAATGCGATTGTAGCCAGGAAAAAAGACTTAATCTTCTTCATCGTTTGATTTTTGTTTAGTGGATAAAATAGTGTTCTTTATTCTCTTTCCGTAATTGAGTTTGATGCTGAAGGTGCCATACACCGTTGTCCCCGATGTGTTGTTGCCCAAATGGTAAGGGCGCATGGTGCGGTCCACATAATTAAAGATGTTGTCGATGCCGCACTCCAGCCTGCAGTTATTCACAATCCGCTTTTTACCTTTCACTTGAAAGTCGTGCGTGGTGTTCAGTCGCCAAATCTGGAAAGCCTTGCCGTTGCCGTTGTTCTGGTAGAAGCGCTTGCTGCTGCCGCGGGTCGAGAGACTGACTCCCAGCCTGTAAGTAGCACTCAGCGGGTGGCTGTACATCGCCGAGGCACTCCATTTGTGGTGAGCCGTTCCGTCGATGACGACCATCGTCATGCGGTCCTTGGTCGCGTCGTAGAGGTTGGCCTCGGTGTCCAGATAGCTGTATGCCGCGTTCACCGTCAGGTCGTTCATTACCTGATAGGACAGCGTGACATCGAGACCCGATGTTCGTGCATCGTCCATGTTCTTATACATACGTGCCTGTACGTTACTGCTGCCGTCGCCCAGATAAGCGGTGGTGACGCCGGGAGGAATCTCTCCTACGGGTACGTTCACCAGCGCAATCATGTGATCCAGCTTGTTCACATAGCCCGTGACCGCTGCCGTCAGCTTGCGTCCGCGGTACTCCATGCTGACTGAGCCGTAGTTGCTGGTCTGGGGATTCAGATTGAGGTTGCCCATGTTAAAGAACGTGCTGCTGCCCATCAGGTGCAGATAGCGGTAGTGCAGCTCCTTGACGGTAGGCGTCTTGAACCCCTGACTCCAGCCCAGTCGCAGGCGGAAGTCGCCCAAGGAGAACATCGTGCTGACCTTGGGGGTCAGGCGGAAACCGAAGTTGCCATTGTCCACGAGTCGGAGTCCTGCCGTTATGTTTGTAGCAATACCATTGCTGCTCGTAAGGCTCCACTCATCCTGTGCATACAGGGCTGCGGTCCAGTCGTCGGCCGTTCCCGTCGCTGTGCGGTCGGGTGCCTTCAAGTAGTCGTAGCGGTATTCGGCGCCGGCATTCAGCGTGTTCCCGTATGGCAGGTAGAAGATGCCTTTCAGCTGTCCCATTACGCGTTGCTGATCGCTCTGCAGCTTGCTCTGGCCGGGCAGCATGGCAACGGAGAACCACTCTCCATTCTGGTCGCCATACTCCTCGCCCTGCAGGAACACGTAGTCGTAGTGCTTGGCCGTGTAGTCGTAGTAGTAGGCGTGCTTGTTCCAGTCCACGTCAAACGTGATGACATTTCTCTCTCCTCTCTCCACTCTCCTCTCTCCTCTTAAATACCACTTTCCACCAATCGCTGCCGAGGCATTGTTGTAGCGCAGGTCGTAGGTATAGACATCGCAGCTCGGATGGCGGCCGTTGGTAGGTCTCATGATATTCTTCTTGTAGTAGGAGCCTTCAGCGTAGAGCTCGGCATCGGCTGTCGGCCGATAGGTGAGCCGCTCAGCCAGCTGCCAGTTGCGGAACTTGTTCACGGTCTTGTTCCTGCTATCGGTCAGCACCATACCCTCGGCCCACTCCTCGGCGGTGTTCTGCCAACCGTCGTTGCGCTGCAGCTGGAAGTTGGTCTGGCTCCCTACCTTACCTATATTAAGGGCCAGGGTGTTGTGCTGGCGCAGGTCGTTATGTGTCCCATAGCGGGTGATGTTGTCAGCATAAACGCCCTTCTCATTGTGCTTCTTGGTGATGATATTGATAACGCCCGCCATCGCGTCGCTGCCGTAGAGCGCGCTCTGCGCTCCCTTCACAATTTCTATCTTCTCGATGTTGTGGGGATCGATGAGCGAGAGGTCGTTCTCGCCGCCCACGTCGCCATGAATGCGTTTGCCGTCAATCAGTATCAGGACGTAGCTGTTGCCGAGGCCGTTCAGCTGCATCTGCGAGCCCATGTCGCCCTCGTTGAAGGCGAACGAGGCGGTCAGTCCAGCAAGGATGTCCTCCAGGCTCTTGCCGCCATACTGGCTCAGCATCTTACTGGTGATGACCTCCGTCTGTACAGGCACATCCTTCAGCAGGTGGCGTGTGCCGGTACCCGTCACCACCACTTCCTGAAGACTGTCCGCACGCCAGATGTCTGTCTGTGCCGACACACCAACAGCCAATAGCCAAAGGCCAATAGCTAATAACTTCCTCATCATTGCTCTTTTTCGCACCGCATATCCCTGTACGGGCGTACCTATTTATTATTGATGGCAGGTCTTCTGACTTTCCCCAGTCTGCTTTACCTTCCCGACGCTTTTCACTATTCGTTCTTCACTATTCGTTAGCGAAGCGCCAGTGGCGTTATACAAGCAGACCTCTCTAAGGAGGATTACAGCTGCAGGTACAGTTCCGGACTCTCACCGGATTCCCTTACATCGTGGCGGCTTCAACCGCCAGATTGCCATTCTTGGGGGCAAAGATACAGACAATAATTAAAATATACAAGTAAAAGTAGCATTTTTATTAAAAAACATGTAACTTTGCAACTGAAAATGATATGAACAAGGCGAGTTTAACCTTAATTACTGTGTTTCTTTCGTGCAGTATGGCTTCTGCACAGATACACAAGATGGAGCGCCGCGACAGCGTGGCCCGCTCCTATAACCTCAACCCTGTGGTCGTGACGGGTTCGGGTCATCACCAGCGACTGAAGAGTACGACAACGCCGGTCAGCGTCATCAGTAGTCAGGAGATCCGGGAACAAGGCATCACGACCTTTGACGGTGCCCTAACCCGTCTGATGCCGCAGGTGTCGTTGGCCCCCAACAGCATGGGGTCGCAACTGCGACTGAACGGACTGGGCAACAAGTATATCCTCATTCTGATTAACGGGCAGAAGCTGTCGGGCGACATCTCGAACAACGTTGACTTGAACCGCATCAACATGGCCCGCGTAAAGCGCATCGAAGTGCTCGACGGCGCAGCCTCGTCGCTATATGGCAGCGACGCCATCGCCGGCGTCATCAACATCATCACCGACCAGCCTTCGGTGTCCGACGGTTTCCCCGTCGGAGTCACTAATACGACCCGTGTCAGCGGGCATGGGGTGCTGACGGAGAGTGCCAACCTTGACATCTACAAGAATGGTTTTGGCTCGTACACGTCCTTTACCCATGACCGCGCCGACAGCTATCGCAACAACGAGCTGGAATACGTGAAGGGCTCGGACACAGAGACGCAACCCTCGATAGCGCCGCTGTTTACGGGTTATCGCACCAACCTGCTGGGCCAGAAGTTCACCTATGCCCCCAATCGGCATCTGGCGCTGAATGCGGGCTTGGACTATTCGTACAAGATCACCGACCGCCCAGAGACCAATCCCGACATTACTGGCGGCACCGACTACGAGATGCGCTACAAAGGACTACGCTGGAACGTGGGCGGCATCTATAAGTTCACACAGAAGAACTCGCTGCAGGCCGACTTTGTGACAGACCGCTTCCGCTACGGCAAGGAGTACGATGTTGCGTCCGACGGTTTGCCCATCGGAACCTACATCCAGTCGAAGAAACAGCGTATGATGGAAGGACAGGCGAAAGCCATTCTTGGTCTGACGAAGAACAGCACGACCATCTTCGGCGCCGACTGGCGTAAGGACTACCTGAGAGCCACCAGCGGCAACATCGACCAGCACGTCTATTCGCTGGCGGCCTATGGTCAGCACGAGATGACGTTCTTGAGGGCCTTTACCGCTACCCTTGGCCTGCGGCTGACACACCATGAGACGTTTGACCAGCACCTGACGCCCAAGGTCACGTTGATGTATGCACCAGGTAACTTCCGTTTCCGTACCACTTATTCAGCGGGATTCCGTGCCCCAGGCCTCGACGAACTCTACTACCATTATTTCTCCGTGAATCGCGGAAAGGCGCAAATCAGTTTTGGCAACCAGCAGCTGAAGCCGGAGAAGAGCCATTATTTCGCACTCAATGCCGAATATCGCAGCGACGTGATTGCCGTCAGCGTGACAGGTTACATCAACCGCATCAACGATATGATTGTCAAGGAGAACGTCCCCATTGACGACGCGAGTCGCCAGATTCTGATGAACGAGTTTCCTGAGATGACGCAGGACCAGGCCGACAAGATGGTCTCCTACGCCCTCTATCAGAACAGCGACGAGGGCGACGTGAAGGGCGTGCAGGCTAATGCCTCGGTAAACCTGTTCGCGGGCTTTAACCTCTCTGTCAACTATGCCTATACCTATGCCCGCACGAAGTCCGGTGAGGCGTGGACTGTTCTGGAGCGTAGCATCCGTCACGCTGCCACGATTGCGGCCAACTACCACCACGTGTGGGGCAGATACGGACTGACCGTCAACCTAAACGGCCGCCTGCAGTCGAAGACCTATTATACAGGCAGCTATGAGAATGCGCCTGGCTTCGGCGTGTGGAACCTGAACACCACGCACGCATTCGATGCGGCCCGATGGGCGCTTCTGGAACCCAGCATCGGCGTGGAGAATCTCTTCGACCGCGTTGACCGCCGCATCGACTCGTCAACACGAAAATATGCGCTCTATTCGCCTGGTCGTATGTTAGTGGTAGGACTAAAGATAAGATTGAAGTAACGATGAAGACCGCATTTCTCATAGCAGCACCCATGAGCGGCTCGGGCAAGACGACCATTGCCCGTGGGCTGATGGCGTTGCTTGTGAAGAGGGGCTACAAGGTGCAGCCCTTCAAGTGCGGTCCCGACTACATCGACACCAAGTTCCATGAGGCGGTATGCGGGCGCCCCAGCATTAACCTCGACACCTTTATGGCTACGCCTGAACATGTGCGTGAGTTGTTCGCTCGCTATGGTGCCGATGCCGATGTCTGTGTGGTAGAGGGCATGATGGGACTGTTCGACGGCTACGACCGCGAGCGCGGCTCCTGCTACGAGATTGCCCGTGTGCTGGATCTGCCTGTCGTTCTGGTGGTCGATGCGCGGTCGGCAGCCTACTCAATGGCGGCCCTGCTCTCAGGCTTCATCAACTTCAGGAAGGACATCCGCCTCGCGGGCGTTATATATAATAAGGTGGGGTCCGACCGTCACGCACAGATGCTCCGACAGGTGTGCGATGACCTGAATGTTGCCTGCTTCGGCTGTCTGCCCAAGTCGGCTGAGCTCGAACAGGGTTCACGCTACTTGGGGCTCGACTTCTCCGAATTGTCAAGTAAAAGTCAAAGCACTACGCTCGATGGGCAACTCACGGTATTTATCGAAAAAAACATCGAAATCAGCCGTTTTATCGAACTTTCAGTCCGCTCCGGGCAAACCGGCAGTCCGCTCCGGGCAAACCGGCAGTCCGCTCCGAGCGGACTGCGAGTCCTCACGGCGCGCAGTTCGGAGAGCTTTTCGTTCGTCTATCAGGAGAATTTGGACGGGTTCGGATTTGTCCGCTTTTTTAACCCAGAGACCGACGTTCCCGACTTCTCTGATATCGACCTGCTCTATCTGCCGGGCGGCTATCCTGAGAAGCACTTGGAGGCGTTGGTCAGGAACGAAGCCTGCCGCAAGGCCATCAAGGACTATGCTGAAAAGGGTGGGCGTGTGGTGGCTGAGTGCGGTGGCATGATGTATCTCTGCCGCAGCATCGTGACCGACGACGGCGACTACCCCATGTGCGATGTCCTGCCTTATCGCATCACGGCGCGAAAGGCCGACCGCAAGCTCTCTCTGGGCTATCGTCGCTTCGTGCACGATGGTTGTGAGTACCGCGGTCATGAGTTCCACTACACGCAGTTCTTGGGCGAAGTGCCTAAAAGCAGCGTACAAGTCTATGACGCCAAAGGCAATCCCGTGCCCACGCCCGTGTTCACGTACAAGAATGTTTTAGCCAGTTATACCCATTTATATCAGACAATATGAAGAAGATAGCCAGTATATTCGTCGCTGCGGCCCTGCTCGTGGCTTGTGACGGAAAGCACACACAGTCGCAGAAAGCTGCGGGCCTGGCGTCCGAGGATTCCATCGTTGCGATGACCGTCAAGTATGCGACGGGCTTCACCGTACGCGACTCGGCCGACGTCCGACTGGTGGACGTTGGCCGAAAAGACCATTTCGCGCTGGTGCGCCAAGAGGCGACGGTGGTGCCAGACGGGTACACTAAGGTGCTGGTCCCCATCCGCAGCACCATCTGCATGACGGCCTTGCAGTTGTCGAACTTCACCGTTCTGGATGCCCACGACGTGGTGCGTGGCATCACGGGCACGAAGAACCTCTTCAACGAGGACATCCTGCAGCGGGTGAAGGACGGCCGTGTCATCAAGATCGGTATGGAGGGCGAGTTCGATACCGAGCTTGTCCTCGCTGCCAATCCCGATGTCATCTTCATCTCGCCCTCGAAGCGTGGCGGCTATGATGCCATCAAGGAGACGGGCATCACGCTCGTGCCCCATCTGGGCTACAAAGAGCTTGATCCCTTAGGACAGGCGGAGTGGGTGAAGTTCGTCGGTATGTTCATCGGCAAGGAGCGTGAAGCCAACGAGGTCTTTGCAGGCATCGAACATCGTTATAACGAATTGAAAGAGAAAGTCGCTAATGACTCTGGAGGGGCTGGGGATGGGGCTCCCTCTGTCTTCAGCGGTGAGATGCACTACGGCACGTGGCACGCCGTAGGCGGCAAGAACTATTTGGCTCAGATTTTTCGTGATGCCGGTGCCCGTTACGTCATTGACGATGATGAGACCAGCGGCGAGAACCTGGAGTTCGAGAAGCTCTATTCGCTCGCTGCCAAAGCTGACTACTGGCGCATCCTGAACAGCTATGCCGGTGAGTTCTCGTATGAGGCCCTCAAGGCCAGCGAACCTCGCAACGAGCTGTTCAAGGCCTATAAGGAGAAGAAGGTCATCTACTGCAACATGAAGCAGCAGGCCTATTACGAGATATCGCCCGTAGAGCCCGACGTGCTGCTGAAGGACTTCGTGGCCATCTTCCATCCCGCACTCGTTGAACCCGATTACCAACCGAAGTACTACCGACTGTTGAAATGAAAGCCCCGAAGTTCATCACCCTTCTCGTCTCCATCGCCGTGCTGCTGGTGGTCAACCTCTTCCTCGGCACAGTCAGGATTCCTGTCTCAGAGATTCTGACTATCCTTGTTGGAGGAGACGCGGCGGAAATCCCAACGAATATCGTCCTGCAGTCGCGACTGCCCCAGGCGCTGACGGCCATTGTCGCTGGTGCCGGACTCGCCGTCAGCGGACTGCAGATGCAGACCGTCTTCCGCAATCCGCTGGCTGGTCCCTCGGTGCTGGGTATCAGCAACGGCTCGGCCCTCGGCGTCGCCTTTGTGGTGTTGCTGTCAGGTCGTCTTGGCGGTGTGGCACTCTCACGATTAGGCTACCTGGGCGAGGCGGCCATGAGTGTGGCGGCCATCGTGGGTGCGTTGGCTGTGCTGACGCTGATTCTCTGGATATCGCAGAAGGTGCGGGGCAACGTCACCTTATTAATAATAGGTGTGATGATAGGCTATCTGGCCAACGCCATTATCGGCGTGCTGAAGTTCCTGTCGCCCGAAGAGGACGTCAAGACGTTTGTCGTCTGGGGACTGGGCTCATTCAGCCGTGTGTCGGGCGACGAGATGGTGCTGTTCATCGTAATCATGTGCATTCTGCTGCCGCTGGCCTTCCTACTAGTAAAACCCATGAACCTGCTGATGCTGGGCGACCGCTATGCAGCTAACCTCGGTCTGAACATACGTCGCGCCCGTCGGCTGGTTATCATTAGCAGTGGTGTGCTCGTGGCCATTGTCACGGCCTACTGTGGTCCCATCATGTTCATTGGTCTGGCCGTTCCTCATCTGGCTCGCGCCCTCTTCCGCACCAGCGACCACCGTGTGCTGCTTCCTGGTACTGTGCTCTGTGGTGCCGCGCTGGCCTTGCTGTGCAACCTTATTGCCCGGATGCCTGGTTTCGAGGGTGCGCTGCCCGTCAACAGCGTGACGGCTCTTGTGGGCGCTCCCGTTATCGCTGCCGTATTGTTCCGTCGTCGTCAATCAGCAGAATAGTCAGCTCACCGTTCGGCAGCAGCGGCTTGCAGTAGCTCTCACAGTGGCGAATCACTGTGCAAGCGAATTCTGTTTGCTTGTCTTGGGGTATCCTCTCCCATAGCTCGCGCGCCAGAGTCATATCGCTGATATCGATACTGATGTCGGCCTCTTGCAACATCTGCTGAATAAATGCCTTGTCCATCGTGGTTTTGCGACTGTGGGTGTCGAGATTGCCCGCTGCTAACTTGACTGCCTTACCCAGCATCACACCCAGCGTCACGTTCTTTATGTCTAATTCGTTGGCTATTTTCAATGTCTCACCGACATAGTTTCCATACTCCACGAAGGCCTGCTGGGGCAGGGTAGGATAGAGGGCTTTGACAAAGCGCTCGCTCTTGCCGCCGCTGTTGATGACAACGCGTTCCGAACCGCTGGCTTTTGCCACTTCCATACACTTGCGGATGCTGTCGATAAACGCTTCCTCTGAGAAGGGCTTTACGATGCCGCTGACACCGATAATCGAGATGCCACCCTCGATGCCTAATCGAGGATTGAAGGTGCGCTTAGCGATGACTTCGCCCCCATCCACGCTAATCATGATGCGAACGTTTTCCTTAATGTTCGTTCGCATCATCTCGCGTGGCCCTTTATTAATGGCGGCCTCGCCTGGCGGATAGTCGAAGCCGGGCAGGGTAAAGCGGCCAACGCCCTCGCCGCCGAGTATTTCGAAGCCGTTGGCAGGCTTCACGGTAGCGCGGATTTCTATGCCGTTGGTGACATCGGGGTCGTCGCCGGCCTCCTTGATGCAGTAGGCATACCCGTCGCCATAAGCGACGGGAACAGTAATCGTTTCGCCATTGGGCAATAAAACAGGCACCTCATCAGGCGTCTCACCATAAAGCAAGCGCCTTGTCGCAGCAACAGCTGCTGCGGTCGCACATGTGCCCGTGGTCAGTCCGCTGTGCAGGGGGAAGAACTCCGGCAACAACCTCTCCACAGCCCTTCGCAAGCCATACGGACCATTGATAGTACACAAAAGGGACGGTTCTTTTTGTGTAATTTCCGGTCGCTTGAGGGCGATGATGCGCATGCCCTTGGTGCGAGCCTCGGCCACTTTCTCTACGAAGCCGCCGCTGAGGCCGCTCTCCTTCAGTAGAATGGCATCGGCTTCGGGCATGGTGTCGTTTTCGTAATAGCAGAGCTGTTCGTCCGTCGCTCCTTGTTCGTGCGCCAACCGGATGCTACTCTCGCGCCTTAAGATTCTATAGATAACCTTGACTCCCTGCTTCTCCAGCCACTTTAGCTTGCTGATGCTCTGCACACCAGTTGTAGCAAGCAGCGTTTGAATATCAGTAGGAACCTGCGAATAGTCGTCAATCCACGTGATATCGGAATCGCGTGGCGGATAGATGCGTTCGTAGCGAATGACGGGAAGCCCCACTTCGGCAATCGTCTGGTGAAGTCGGCTCGCAAACGGATGGGCAGCATCGACGATCAGTCTGATGTCGTGCTTTCGGACAAATGCCTTCATCGCCTCCTCGTCCATCGCGCCGTCAATGCGCTGTCCGTGGTGCAGCGTGATGTCCTGCTCACCGGTCTTCGTGCTATAGAAGTAGGTGTTGCCAGCCTCCTCGAGCACTTCTGCGGCCTTGCGGCCCTCCGTCGTTCCTCCGAATACCAGAATCATGCCTCGCCTATTCTAAACAGGTGCGTGAAGTACTTGTTGTAGAGCTCCGACTGTCCCTGACGGTTGTCGATCGCTTCGCCGACTACAATCATTGTTGTGAGTGTGAGATTGTTGTCGTGTACGATCTTTGCCAGGTCTTTCAGCACGCCGCGATAGATCTTCTGGTCGGGCCACGTCAGATGGTAGCAGGCAGCCACGGGCGTGTCCTCAGGGTACTCCGTCAGCAGCTCCTTCTGCACGTCATCAACAATGGCGGCCGAGAGGAAGATGCACATCGTCGACTGGCTGCGGGCCAGCAGGTGCAGCTGCTCTTTCTCGGGCATCGGTGTGCGTCCCTCGCCACGGGTCAGGATAATGGTCTGCGTCTTTTCAGGGATGGTGAACTGTGAACGCAGTTCGGCAGCGGCGGCAAGGAATGACGAGATACCAGGGGTGATATGATAGTCCATCCTATTCTGATCAAAGAAGGCCATCTGCTCTTGGATAGCCCCAAAGATACAGGGATCACCTGTATGCAAACGCACGATGAACTTCCCCTCGTCATAAAAATGCTTCATCAGTTCGCATTGTTCCTCAAGGGTCATATCTGCAGAACTTCGGACTACGGCCCCAGGCTTATGACATTCTGTCAAGGCCTTTGGCACCAATGAGCCGGCATATAATATTAAGTCGGCCCTTTCGAGCATCTTCCTACCACGTACACTCACCAAATCTGGATCGCCAGGACCGGCGCCAACGATCTCGATATGTCCTTTCTGCTCTCGCAGATATTTGTAGTCGATGGCGAGCGCAGCCGTCCAGTTCTTGCCTTTCACTTTAGGAACAATCAGTTTACCGTTGTTTGCCCCAAGGATGGCAGCAGCCTCGCAGACGCTGGGTGTGCCCACGTGTTTCTCAACGGTCTTGCTGGGATTGGGCACCTCAACCTTGGCGAGTTCTTCTGCTGTGTAGAATACCAGCTCTTCTCCTAAATCGTCGACAAGCATCGCACAGAATTCCTCATCCTCTTTCACGTCGATGGTGCAATAGCGTTTGTAGCAAGGCAATACACCAATCTGGCTCATGGCTT
>CAZLPO010000011.1:0-30447 GCA_964561385.1 uncultured Prevotella sp. | reverse complement strand
CGCAGGAGAAGAGCACCTCGATGATGGCGCGGTTGCGGTGCCCCTCCCATTTCGAGAGGTCTATCGAGTCCTCCAGGCGGTCGACCTCAGCTACCGACAAAACCTCGGGCAGGTGCTCGCCTATCTGTGGCGATTCCAACAACTCCGTAGGGTCGTCGTCGCGATAGCCGTCGGTCTGTAGGAAACGGAAAAACGAGCGCACACCACTGAGAATGCGGCACTGCGACCGCGGTCCGATGCCGATGTCGTGCAGTCCCGCAGCAAATGTCTGCAGATTCTCCAACTGCACCGTCAGCACATCCTTGTCCTCAAGTCGCAGGAAAGCCAGCAGTTTCTCCAGGTCACGCTGGTAGGCCTCGATGGTGTTGCCCGAGAAGTTCCGCTGCAGCCGCAGGTAACGCACATAGGCCTTAACAATGTTTGCGTCACTCATCTTCTTATCTCTTCCGTTGCTTTGGCAAGCCACTCACGTTCATCGGCGTCAAGTAGGAGCGACAACCGTTCATAGACCATGCGGTGGTAGTCGTTCAGCCACGTCAACTCCTCGTCGGTCATCAACGAAAGGTCGATGGGGCGTGTGTCAATAGGACAGAGCGTCAGGGGTTCAAACTTCAGGAAACGGCCGAAGGCTGTCTCCTGCGCCTCTACCACCAATAGTGTGTTCTCTATGCGCACGCCAAACTGTCCGGCTACGTACAGTCCCGGTTCGTCAGTCACGGTCATACCGGCATGCAACGGTGCACCGCGATACTCCATGCGTATCTGGTGAGGTCCCTCGTGTACGTTCAGGTAGGAGCCCACACCGTGGCCCGTCCCGTGAAGGAAGTTCATACCATAGCGCCACATATCCATGCGCGCCACGGCATCGAGCTGTGTACCACAGGCACCATCGGGGAACGTCAGGTTCTGCAGTCGCAGGTGTCCCTTCAGCACCAGCGTATAGGCCAGGCGCTGCTCGTCGGTCAACGGTCCCAAGGCGATGGTACGGGTGATGTCCGTCGTACCGTCCTGATACTGGGCGCCACTGTCAAGCAACAGCAGGCCTTCGGGTTTCAGCACGGCATCGGTGTCGGGCGTCGCCTCGTAATGGACAATGGCGCCGTGCTCACCGTAGGCGGCAATGGTATCGAACGACAGGCCACGGAACAGCGGCTGCTCGGCACGGAGTGCTGTCAGCTTCTCGTCAACAGAGCGTTCTGTCTCCCCCTGGCGTCCTTCTAACCACCGCAGAAACCTCACCATGGCGATGCCGTCGCGCAGCATCGCCAACTTAAAACCCGCTATCTCAGTAGCGTTTTTTACCGATTTCATCGACTTGACGGGCGACGCAGCCTCAACTATTCGAGTGTGTGATGACGGATGACTGGTATTGGTGACGACCTGGTATAACGCGTAGTTCACCTCGTCGGGATCCAGCAGGATGTTATATTCGAAGTAGTCGCGCAGTCCTTGGACAACATTCTCGTAGGAATCCACCCCTACACCTTCGTCTTTCAGATAAGTCTCAACGGCAGGCGTGAGCTTACACCTATTTATATATAGTGTGACGCTGGTGGTCGATACCAGCAGGTAGGACACGAACACGGGGTTGCAGTGGACATCGGTGCCTCGCAGGTTTAGTGTCCAGGCAATGTCATCGAGCGCTGCCATCAGCATACCGTCGGCATGCTGCTCGCGCAGGGCTCGCCGGATACGCGCAATCTTTTCGCGAGCCGGTTCACCTGCATACTGAAGGGGCTGAACCTCAACAGGAGCGGTCGGCAAGGACGGACGGTCCTTCCAGATAAGTGCCAGAGGATCGAAGTTCGTGCGCAGCGTCAGACCACCATGGCTGCGCAACTCACCAATGAGCGACCGCACTACGGAGATTGATGAGCAACTGCCATCAATACCGACTTCGCACCACCGTTCCACCGTACCAGCGTACCCACGAGATTCGCACCACTCCGCAATGGTGGGTGTGCCAGGCATCTTCTCTTTCATCAGTTCGATACCCGTACCACGCAGCTGCTCTTCGGCTGCCAGGAAGTAGCGGGAATCCGTCCACAGGGCAGCACCGCTGAGTGTCACCACGACGGTACCGGCCGAGCCGTCGAAACCGCTGATCCACTCGCGGCCTTTCCAGTGGTCGGCCACATACTCACTCTGGTGCGGATCGGTGCTCGGGAAGATGAATGCGCCAAGCCGTTCGCGGCGCATCACCTCGCGCAGCGCCTCCAAACGCTCTCTCACGACAGTTGTATGCATAGACATCAGATATCCTCTTTATCAGATAGTTATTTCATCATTACTATTTCGCCATTACCAGATCGATTAAACCCTGGCCCCTTAATATGCAGCAACGCCCTGCTGTACGAATCCGCACAGAAGGGCGCTTAGGGATGCCTGTATCACCGCCATTGACACTGTTGACTTCGTTGCTTCCACAGATAATGGTCTCAGTCAGCATGTCTTCCACGGTCATGGTGGGTTTCCTGTATTCTTTTTTGCTCCTAATGCTTATTGATTTTCAATAATATTTGCGCGCGTACTTCCTTTGACGGTGCAAAGGTATATCTTTTTTCTGAATTATCCACATCTTTGTCTAAAAATCAACACAAAAAGGGGAAAATTGGTGAGTTAAAACCCTCAACTGCGCCAAACGGGAGACGTGAGTCGCAAATTGTCACACCGACTTTGCAAAGAAACAAGAATGACAAGAAATTCGGGGGGACAGCCTCGCTTTTTAATTTTTTCTAACTTATCTTTCGCAGGATAAGGCATCGGATATCAATCTTTTTCACTACCTTTGCGGCACGAAATCAAAATAAAACAACAAACGATTATGGCAACATTGACAAACGACAAACTGGTCATCGTCGGCGCAGCCGGCATGATTGGTTCAAACATGGCACAGTGCGCCCTGATGATGGGCCTGACAACCGAGCTCTGTCTCTATGATGTCTTCTCACCCGAAGGTGTGGCTGAGGAGATGCGTCAGAGCGGTTTTGACAACGTGAACATCGTGGCTACCACGAACGCCGAGGAAGCTTTCCGCGGCGCCAAATACATCATCTCCAGCGGCGGTGCTCCCCGTAAGGCCGGTATGACCCGTGAGGACCTGCTGGCAGGCAACTGTAAGATTGCCGAGGAGCTGGGCCAGAACATCAAGAAGTACTGCCCTGACGTGAAACACGTCGTCATCATCTTCAATCCCGCCGACCTCACCGGTCTGGTGACCCTGCTGTACTCGGGTCTGAAACCCGGACAGGTGACCACGCTGGCCGGCCTGGACACCACCCGTCTGCAGAGTGCTCTCGCCAAGAAGTTCGGTGTCATGCAGAACGAGATCACCGGTTGCGCTACCTATGGTGGTCATGGTGAGCAGATGGCTGTTTTCGGCAGCCACGTGGAGATCAAGGGTCGCAAGCTGACTGACATCATCGGCACTGCTGAGTTCCCCGCCGAGGAGTGGGAGCAGATGAAGGTCGACGTCACCAAGGGTGGTGCCAAGATCATCGAGCTTCGCGGCCGTTCGTCGTTCCAGAGCCCCTCTTACCTCAGCGTCGAGATGATTCGCGCCGCCATGGGCGGTGAGGCCTTCCGCTTCCCCGTCGGCACGTATGTGAAGACCGAGAAGTACGACCACATCATGATGGCCATGCAGACCACGATGACGGCCGAGGGTGCCAAGTTCGAGGTGCCTCAGGGCACACCCGAGGAGAACGCCAAGCTGGACCAGAGCTACGAGCACCTGTGCAAGATGCGCGACGAGCTGGTGACGCTGAACATCGTTCCTCCCATCTCAGAATGGAGCAAGATCAACCCGAACCTTTAAGTCTAAGGACTATAGGAACACGATAAAAGGAGTAGCCGCGGCTACTCCTTTTTCTATTTGACGATGGTTATTTGATCACTTTCTGTCCGTCATGGATATAAAGTCCGGGACGCTGGGGCGGCGTGTCAAGGAGCATCCCACTGAGCGTGTACCACCGGCCGTCGGGAACACGGTAGGTGATACCACCGATATCTGAGCCCGGGCGGTTCACGAACTCCTTCAACTCGTAAAGGGCGGGCAGCGCACGGTGGCTGCTGTTGTTCCACAAGCCACGGTTAACCCATTCCCTGATAACAATATTGTCCGGCCAGTTGCCGTTGCCATTCTCTTCAGCAAACCACCAGTACAGGCCATTGACATTGTCGTGCTTCTTCAGCTCAGCTACCAGGTCGCGTGCATACGCAGCCTGACCGGCCTCAGTGTCGGGCCACACGCTGAAGGAGTTCCATATAACACCCGTCGTGGGCTTCCATTGGTAGTAGTAGGCAGTCTCGACTATCTGCACCTTCTTATCAGGGAAGGCGGTGGCCAGCTGCGTGAGCGTCGTGGCGAGAACCGTCAGCGACTTATGCCAGAAGGGGTAGTAGCTCAAGCCTATTACATCGTAGTCGACGCCTGCCAGCTTCTGATAGATGGCCTTGGTGGTTTCGGGTTCACCGGTACGTTCGGTGTGGATGATGATCTTCGCCTTCGGGCACACCTCACGACAAGCCTTGGTTGCCTGGTTCAAAAGTGCGATGAAACGGGACCAATTAGCGCTCGACGAGGTGTAGCAACGGTTGTCCTGCGAGCCCTTGGCACCCCACAGCATACCATACGAAATCTCATTGCCCGTCTGGATGAAGTTTGGTGTGGCACCGGCCTCAACGAGTTTCTGAAGACAGGTTTTTGTATAGTCGTAAATCTGAGTCTGTAACTGGGCGTCGTTGAGCGACTGCCAGGCAACAGGCGTCCATTGCTTGGAAGGGTCGGCCCACGAGTCGCTGTAGTGGAAGTCAAGCATAAAGGCAAAACCGGCGTCTTTAATACGCTTGCCCAAACGGATGACATAGTCAAGATCTTGACAAATGGCAGGATCGTTATCGTCGATACTGGGCGTGGGATTAACGAATAGGCGGACGCGCTGGGCGTTCCATCCCACGGCGTCGCTCTTCATGTACGCCAGCACGTCATTAATCGACTTGCCCTGCTGGTCGTAATAAGGTACGTTGTAGTCATTGTAACGCTGCAGCAGCGAGATGTCGCCGCCCACGTAATAGTCTTGCGCGTGCATGGTTAGGACGCTCAAGCAGCCTGCCACGATGACAAGCATAGTCAGTAGTTGTTTTCTCATATTCATTTGTTTTAGTTTGTTTCGCCATAATTTACACAATTGGCAGCGAGATACCATTGATCTTTTGGTAGACATCGAGGGCATAGACATCGGTCATACCTGAGATATAGTCGATGACAGCCATGATACGCGTCTCGAGGTCAGGACTCTCAATGGCATACTGGCTGGACACACGTCCAATGAGCTGCTGTGAATAGTAGCGGTCAGGGTGCATGATGGCCTCGGTCATCTGGCACATCAGCGTCTCCATAATCTTATAACCCGACAGCTCTACATCGAGCACGACACGACTGCGGTAGATGCGCTGGGCTGACAGCTCCGCACACTGACGATAGGCACGGGCCTGCCGGTCAGAGATGTTGTCAATGAGCGAGCCCACAAAGGTGCCGGAAAGAATCTCCTGCTCATGGGCAACGAACGTGCGGACGCACTCGTTCTCTAACTTCCCGATGACACGGGCACGCATATACACCACCTTCTCATTGTCATCGGTCAGACCTTCGTCGCTAATACGCTGCAAGATATGATTTTTCTCGGTTTCATCGAAGAAATCGAGCAAAAGTGCCGCGATCTCCTCAAAGCTCAAGATCTTGAGTTTATGGGCGTCTTCCAAGTCCATAATCTCATAGCAGATATCATCGGCGGCCTCGACGAGATAAACCAAAGGGTGACGGACACAACGCAGGGGTTCACCGGTCTTTGATATACAAAAAATCCCCAATTCATCGGCAATTTTCTGATAGAGCGGGCGCTCGGAACAGAAGAATCCGAACTTACCCTTCTTCGAGGCGGCCGACGATGAATACGGATATTTTACAATACTGGCAAGCGTGGAGTAGGTCATCACAAAACCACCCTGGCGACGCCCTTCAAACTGGTGCGTCAGCAATCGGAAGGCATTAGCGTTTCCCTCGAAATGGGTGATGTCGTCCCAGAACTCAGAACTCACCATCTGACGAATGCCGTTGCCAGGTCCCTCGGAGAAGAACGTCTGGATGGCCTTCTCACCACTATGACCAAAGGGAGGATTGCCCAGATCATGGGCCAGACAGGCGGTGGCCACAATCTGCCCGATCTCGGAGAAAAGGGTATCTTTCAGCTCGGGATGGATTGCCATCAGCTCACGGGCCACGTCGCTACCCAACGACATACCCACACTGGCCACCTCCAGCGAGTGGGTCAGGCGGTTATGCACAAAGATGCTGCCCGGCAGAGGGAACACCTGTGTCTTGTTCTGCAGGCGTCGGAAAGGCGCCGAGAAGATGAGACGATCGTAGTCACGTTTGAACTCCGTCCGGTCGTCGTGACGCTCAGGGTGTCGCTGCTCCTGTCCGAGCCGTTTGTTCGATATCAGTTGTTGCCAGTTCATCATAATCAGTTGCAAAATTAGCAAAAAGAATCGTAAAGAAGCAAAGACAGAAAGAAAAAATCTTAAAAAACCGGCATAATCGTTTCTTTGGCGACTACAAATTTGGCAGATTAAAGATAAATCTGTAATTTTGCACCCCAATAAATAATGTACGCTATGAAAGTAAATGTAGTCAACAAGGGACACCAGCCCCTACCCCAATATGCCACGCCACAGAGTGCCGGCATGGACCTGCGCGCCAACCTGGACGAGCCCGTCACGCTGCAACCCTTGGAACGGCGTCTTATCCCCACGGGACTGCACATCGCTCTGCCCGCCGGCTACGAGGCACAGGTACGTCCGCGCAGCGGTCTGGCCCTGAAGAAGGGTGTTACCGTGCTGAACACCCCCGGCACCATCGATGCCGACTACCGCGGCGAGATAGGCGTGGTGCTCATCAACTTGTCACAGGAGCCGTTTACCGTTAATGACGGTGAGCGCATTGCCCAGATGGTCATCGCCCGCCACGAGCAGGGCGAGCTGATTGAGGTCGAGGTACTTGACGAGACCGAGCGCGGTGAAGGCGGCTACGGACATACGGGAACGAGATAGAGTTAAGAGTTGAGAGTTGAAGGTTGAGGGTTATGGTTAGACTGTTGATGATAGTATTGCTGATGGTGTGCGTTGACACGTACGCATCAAGGACCTACGACGACTTCTTCCTCGAAGCGATGGTACAGCGGCAGAAAGGCAACAACGATGCGGCCTTCGACCTGCTGCGACACTGCGTGGAGATCAACCCACAGGCCTCGGAGGCCTACTTCTTCCTGGCGCAGTACTACACCGCCATGAAGGACAGCGAGAAAGCCATGGAGATGGTGACGCGGGCGACAGAACTCAGTCCCGACAACGTCACTTATATGGAGACGCTGATGCAGGCCTACATCAACAAGAAGGACTATGCCGAGGCCACGAAGGTGGGCGAACGGCTTTACGACCAGCACAAGGACCGTGAAGACGTGCTGGAACTGCTGTTCCACCTCTATCAGCAACAGCAGGACTACACCCAGGCCATCGGCATCCTGAACCGCCTGGAGACCATCAACGGCAAGAGCGAACGGTTGGCATACGCCAAGAGCGAGATCTACTCGCGGATGGGTGACAAGGAGGCTGCCATTGCCGAGATGAAGGGGCTAGCCGAGCGCTACCCCAACGACCTGAACTACCTGGGCATGTACGGTGACATGCTGATGATGAACAACGAGACCGAGAAGGCACTCGACATCTACGGAAGAATACTCAGCGAGGAGCCCGACAACACCCGCGCACATATCTCCATGCTGAGCTACTACCGTGAGACCGGCGACAGCACGGCCGCCGAGACGACACTTAAGCAACTGCTCCAGAATCCGACCGTCGAGACCGAACAAAAGATATACCTGCTGCGGCAGGAAATAGCCCATAACGAGGAGATGGGCGGCGACAGTACGAAGATACTGAACCTCTTTAGCGACCTGCTGGCCAAGCCCCAGCAGAATGGTGACCTGGCCACGCTGTGTGCGGCCTATATGAACCTCAAGGAGATGCCACACGACAGCATTGCCAGAGTGCTGAAGCAGGTGCTGGCTGTCGAGCCCGACAATGCGGCTGCCCGTCTGCAGCTAGTGGCCTACGCCTGGGAGAAAGACGACAACGACGCCATCATCACCCTCTGTCAGGACGCCCGCCAGTACAACCCCGACGAGATGGCCTTCTACTACTATCAAGGCATGGCCTATTACAGGAAGAAGGATACAGCAAGCGCCCTGAGCACGTTCCAGAACGGCATTGGCGTCATCAACGAAGACAGCAGCCCAGACATTGTCAGCGACTTCTATGCCGTGATGGGCGACCTGCTGCACCAGAAGGGGCTGACCCGCCAAGCCTTCGAGGCCTACGACTCGTGCCTGCAGTGGAAGGATGACAACATCATGTGCATGAACAACTACGCCTACTTCCTCAGCGAGCGCGGCGAGCAACTGGAGAAGGCGGAACAGATGAGTTACAAAACCGTGAAGGCAGAGCCGAAGAACGCCACCTATTTAGACACCTACGCCTGGATTCTGTTCATGCAGAAACGCTATGCCGAGGCCAAGATTTACATTGACCAGGCGCTGCAGAATAGGGAGGAGTCTCAGGACAACTCCGTCATCCTAGAGCATGCCGGCGACATCTATATCATGAACAAGGATGCTGACAAGGCCATTGACTACTGGAAACAGGCCCAGCAGACACGTAGCAACGACAAGACTTTAGCAAAAAAGATAAAAACGAAAAAATACATCAAACAATGAGACTAACAAGTATCATCAAGGTTGCTGCAGTGGCAATGCCGCTCTTCCTCTGCTCATGCGGATCGAAGAAGAAGGCGGTGGTGGATAACCAGCCGCAGACGGTGACGCCCACACAGGAGAACGAGTTCATCCAGAAAGTGAACAGCAATGTTCAGAAGGCTAAGTTCATCACCTCGAAAGTCAAGTTCTCCGTCGAGTACGGTTCACAGAATATCAGTCTGACGGGTAACCTCCGCATGAAGCGCGATGACGTCATCCGCCTGCAGCTCATGGCATTCGGGTTCGTGGAGGCAGCACGACTGGAGTTCACCAAGGACTACGTGCTCATCATGGACCGCATCAACAAGCAGTACCTGAAGGCGCCCTACAACCAGATTGACTTCCTCCGTAACAGCGGCATCAACTTCTACACGCTGCAAGCGCTCTTCTGGGACGAGCTGTTCATGCCCAAGCGCACTTCCTTACTCTCTGAAGAGGACTTGAAGAAATATACCGTCAGCGATGGTGGCGACGACGTCGTCATCAGCTTGGAGGATGGCAAGCTGAACTACAGTTGGCTGGCCAACGAGAAGGACGGCATCATCAAGATGGCCAACATCCTGTATAAGGACCGCTTTAACGGCAACACCCAACTGAACTGGGACTACCAGTCGTTTGCCACTTTGGAGAGCAACGGCAAGCTGTTCCCCAACAAGATGGCCATCGCGCTGACCACCGTCAAGAAAGAGGTCAAGCTGGGCATCACCCTGAACTACATCGGCCATGAGACAGAATGGGAGACACGCACAGAGGTCTCGAACAAGTATCGTGAGGTTACCGTCGACGATATCCTCCGTCGCTTCATGTCCCTGTAACCTATGAGGCCATTATCCCGCTGGCTCCTGGCTCTCTGCCTCTGCCTGTTCGCACTCACCACCGTTCCTGCACAGACCCGCAAGACTGTGCAGCAGAAGGCGCGTACCACGAAAAGTAGCCAGAGCACCAAGAAAACTCAGAGCACCAAGAAGAGTACCACCAAGACCCAGAGCACCAAGAAAGGCGGCAAGAGTCAGACCACCAAGAAAGCCCAGCCGGCCCCTACCGTGAAGGGCTTGCAGAGCCAGCGGCAGAAGATACAGCAACATATCAAGGAGCAAGAACGGCGCCTGCAGAACAACAAGCGCGACGTCAAGAAGCGCTTAGAGAACCTCATGATCCTGAACAACGAGATTGCCGACAAGCAAAAGACGATTGACACCATCCGTCGTGACATCTCCACGCTCGACGGTAACATCGGGATGCTGGACACACAGGTGAAAGCCCTTGGCAAAGACCTTGACGACCGCAAACTGAAATACAAGAAATCGCTGCGCTACATGCACCGAAACCGCAGTATCCAAAGCCGTCTCATGTTTATCTTCAGTGCCAAGAACTTCACACAGATGTACCGCCGTATGCGCTTCATGCGCGAATATGCCTCTTATCAGCGTGTGCAGGGCGAGGCTGTAAAGAACCTGCAGCAGCAGATGGCCGAGGCACAACAGGAACTCAGCAACACCAAGAAGCAGAAAAACGACCTGCTGTTCCGCGGCGTCCAGGAACAGAAGACGCTGGAAGGCAAGCAGGAGGAACAGAAGCAGGTGGTCAGTACCTTGCAGAAACAGCAGAAGACCATTGAGGGTATTATCAGCGAGCAACGCAAGAAAGACATTGCCCTGAACGCACAGATTGACAAGCTGATAGCCGAGGAGGTGGCACGCGCCAAGGCCCGTGCCGAGGCCGAGGCACGCAAGAAAGCCGCTGAGGAGGCTGCCAAGAAACGGGCTGCTGAGCTGGCGCGCAAGAAAGCTGCTGCCGAGGCTGCCAAGCGCGAGGCAGAGAGACGCATTGCCGAAGCCAAGGCACGCGAGGAGAAGGCGAAGGCTGAAGCCCGTGCCGCTGCCCGCAAGAGTCAGGAGGAGAAAGCCGCCGCCGAACGTGAAGCACGTGAAGCCGAGAATGCACGCCGCGAGGCCGAGCGCGTAGCGGCCGCTGAGGCCAAGGCCCGCGAGAAGGAGTTGGCCGAAGCCAAGAAAGAGTCGAAGGAAGAGGCCTACTTTGTCTCGTCAGAGGACCAACGCATCAGTGGCGGTTTCGAGAGCAACAAGGGTCGTTTGCCCGTGCCCATCACCGGTCCCTACCGCATCGTCAGCCACTTCGGCCAGTATAACGTAGAAGGCTTGAAGGGTGTGACGCTCGACAACAAGGGCATCAACATCAAGGGACAGCCGGGAGCCAGCGCCCGCAGCATCTTCGATGGCGAGGTCAGTGCTGTCTTCGGCATTGGCGGCACCATGGGCGTGATGGTGCGCCACGGCAGCTATATCTCCGTTTACTGCAACCTCTCGTCCGTCAGCGTCCGCAAGGGCCAGAAGGTGTCTGCCCGTCAGGTGCTGGGTACCATCGGTACGGAAAACATCCTACAGTTCCAGCTGCGCAAGAACATCGCGAAGCTGAACCCGGAGTCCTGGATAGGCCGGTAAACGCCGGTCACGCCGATAGCAGGGCGACATAAGTCTCGATGGCATCGGCAATCTCACTCACACAGATATATTCATCAGCCGAATGGCTGCGGCTCGACTCGCCCGGTCCCAACTTGAACGACGGGAACGGCATGAGTGCCTGGTCACTCAGCGTGGGCGAGCCGAAGGGTATCTTTCCCATCGCCTTCAGACGGACTATCATCGGGTGGTCCTCAGGGATACTCGATGACTGCAGCCTATACGAACGGGCTTTCAGCTCACACTTCTTCATGTGTCGGTTCAGAAATTCAAAGACATACCTGTTCTGATAATACTCGTTCGTGCGCACGTCGATAACGAAGTGCAGTGAGTCAGGGATGACGTTGTGCTGCGTGCCGGCCTCCACCACCGTCACCGACATCTTCGTGGGACCAAGCAGTGGACTCTCCTTGCGGAAGCGGTAGTCGCGCAGCCACACCAGGTCGTCAAGGGCCTCGTAGATGGCGTTGACGCCCTCGTTGCGGGCCGCATGACCGCTGACACCGTGGGCATAACCGTCGATCACCATCAGGCCCTTCTCGGCAATAGCCGGCTGCATGCCCGTAGGCTCGCCGACGATGGCGACATCAACAGGAGGCAGCTTGGAGAGCACACGGCTGAAGCCGTTGATGCCCGACACCTCTTCCTCACACGAGGCCACCCAAAGCAGATTAAAGGTACGCGGGCGATGAAGCATGATGCGATAGACCTGCAGCAGACTGACCAGTCCACCGCCACAGTCGTTTGCCCCCAAACCGTACAGGCGGTCACCGTCCTCCGTAGCACAGAAGGGGTCGCGTGTCCAGGTGCTGACGGGCTTCACTGTGTCTATATGTGCATTCAACATGACGGTAGGCCGCTGGTTGTCCCAGTCGGGACAGCCCACCCACAGGTTATTTCCCTCGCGGCCGAACGGCAGTCCCCACAGGTTCAGGTGCTCGGCCAGCACATCGGCAGCACGGGCTTCGTCACGACTCACCGACGGTGTCTCTATCAGACGTTTCAGCAGATGCACGGCATCTGCCACATAATCGTTCATGTTCATCTTTATATACCTTTATTCATTGAATACTTCTTCCAGTACGGCCAGCGACTTCAACTCCGGGAAGTCGGGCAGATGCAGACGATAGTAGAGCAGTGCCACCTCCAACAGTCGGCGACGGTTTTGTCGGGACATACGGAACAGGTGCATCGTCGGATAGTCCATCCGCATGAGCATCTCCACACGCGAGGCTTCTTCAGGCAGCAGGAAGTCGCGATGGACAGGCACCTCAGCACAGAAGGCAGCCGCACGCAGGTCGAAGTAACACCCCTCCCGGAAGTTCTCCAGATTCGGGAAGAAACCCAAGAAGCGGCTCATATGCATCAGGAACACCAGGTGGAAGTTAGCCACTGAGTCCGTGCGCCCGTCGAGCCACGCTATGCTGTACCACACATAGTCAAACAGCGGCTGGTTCTGCTGCTCACCCTTCAGGGCGTGGTACAGGAACTCGGCAAGGAAGAGCGATATGCTCAGCTTCGACGCGTCATAGGGGATGCTCACGAAAGGCAACGACAGGCGGACGTCCTTCAGTTTCTGCAGCTGCACCTTCGGCCGCTCGTCGTACTCGGCCTCCAGGAGCGAGAGCGACTGGAAGAACTGCTTCTTCAGCCGCCCCTTCTGGGTCTTCGGCAGTCCCACGATGAACGAGAGACGACCGCTCTGGCGGGTGAAGAGATCGACAATCAGCTTCGACTCGCCATACTTGAAGGCATGCAGCACGATGGCCTGACTATTCGTCAACATACGCCTGCAAAGATACAACAAAGTTAAGAGTTTAGAGTTATGAGTTAAGAGTTTTTTGCCGTCAAATGGTTAATAAATCATAAAAGTTATCACAATTCCCAACGCTCATCTCTCGATTCTCAATTTATTGTAGTACCTTTGCACCCGCTTTTTCGGTCCCTTCGTCTATCGGTTAGGACGAGAGATTTTCATTCTCTAAAGAGGAGTTCGACTCTCCTAGGGACTACAATCGCCAAATCTGTCATCTGCACAGCCAAGTGCTACCGCAAACGGGATAAGGTGGCGGAGGGCTCAGTAGAGTCAGCCCGGGCAGCTGCAAGGCGCAAGACCCACAGGCTTTGGCATTATTGAAAAAATTAAAAGTTAAAAGTTAAAATGGCAAACCACAAGTCATCGGTGAAGAGAATTCGCCAGGAGAAGAAGAGAGCTCTGCACAACAAGTATTACGCTAAGACCATGCGCAACGCCGTCCGCAAGCTGCGTGCCATGACCAACAAGGACGAGGCTGTCGCTCTGTACCCGAAGGTGCAGAAGATGCTGGACAAGTTGGCAAAGACCAACATCATCCACAAGAACAAGGCCGCAAACCTGAAGTCGAGCCTCTGCAAGCAGATCAACAAGCTGTAAATCGCACAGCACAGCATAAGGCCGCAACCCAATGGATTGCGGCCTTATTTTTTGTAGTTTTTTAGCAGATAAACTTCGTTTATCCGGCTTTTTTTTCGTAATTTTGCACAGAAATTGCAAAACAAGGAAAATGGCAGAAAATTTAGCACAAGAGCAGGAAAACTATTCCGCGAGTAACATTCAGGTGCTTGAGGGCTTGGAGGCCGTACGCAAGCGCCCCGCCATGTATATTGGCGACATCAGTGAGAAAGGTTTGCACCATCTGGTCAACGAGACTGTCGACAACTCCATCGACGAGGCGATGGCCGGTTACTGCACCCATATAGAAGTAGTCATCAATGAGGACAACTCCATCACCGTTCAGGACAACGGCCGTGGCATTCCCGTCGATGAGCACGAGAAGATGCACAAGTCGGCCCTTGAGGTTGTGATGACCGTGCTGCATGCCGGTGGTAAGTTCGACAAGGGCTCCTACAAGGTCAGCGGCGGTCTGCACGGTGTGGGTGTATCGTGTGTGAACGCGCTCTCTACCCACATGCTGTCGCAGGTGTTCCGTAACGGCCACATCTACCAGCAGGAGTACGAGAAGGGTAAGCCGCTATACGACGTGAAGATTGTCGGCGACACCGACAAGACGGGTACGCGCCAGCAGTTCTGGCCCGACGGCTCCATCTTCACCACCACCGAATACAAGTACGACATCATTGCCAAGCGTATGCGCGAGCTGGCCTATCTGAACGCCGGCATCACCATCACGCTCACCGACCTGCGCCCCGACGAGGAGGGCAACCTCCGCCAGCCCGAGATATTCCACGCCAAAGAGGGCCTGAAGGAGTTCGTGCGCTACGTGGACCGTCACCGCACGTCCATCATCGGCGAGCCTGTGTGCCTGAAGACCGAGAAGGACGGCGTGCCCATCGAGGTAGCCTTGCTCTATAACAGCGACTACTCTGAAAACATTCACTCTTACGTCAACAACATCAACACCATCGAGGGCGGTACCCACCTGACCGGCTTCCGCATTGCCCTGGCCCGCACGCTGAAGAAGTATGCCGACGAGGACGACCAGCTGCGCAAGCAGATTGAGAAGGCCAAGATCGAGGTGGCACAGGATGACTTCCGCGAGGGTCTGACGGCCATCATCAGCGTGAAGGTGGCAGAGCCGCAGTTCGAGGGTCAGACGAAGACGAAGCTGGGCAACTCGGAGGTGAATGGTGCCGTACAGAAAGCTGTCGGCGAAGCCATGACCAACTACCTGGAGGAGCACCCGAAGGAGGCTCACACCATCTGCGAGAAAGTCATCCTGGCTGCCACAGCCCGTATCGCCGCCCGCAAGGCCCGTGAGAGCGTGCAGCGCAAGAACCCGATGACGGGTGGCGGTCTGCCCGGCAAGCTGGCTGACTGCTCCAACAAGGACCCGAAGGAGTGTGAGATATTCCTCGTCGAGGGTGACTCGGCCGGTGGCTCTGCCAAGTCAGGCCGCGACCGCCACTTCCAGGCCATCCTGCCCCTACGCGGAAAAATTCTGAACGTGGAGAAGGTGCAGTGGCACCGTGTCTTCGAGTCGGAATCGGTGATGAACATCATCCAGTCCATCGGTGTGCGCTTCGGCGTTGACGGCGAGGACTCCAAGGATGCCAACATCGACAAGCTGCGCTACGACAAGATCATCATCATGACCGATGCCGACGTCGATGGCTCCCACATCGACACCCTCATCATGACACTCTTCTACCGCTTCATGCCGCAGGTCATCCAGGGCGGTCATCTCTATATCGCTACACCGCCGCTCTACAAGTGCACGTACAAGAAGTTCTCTGAGTACTGCTACACCGAGCAGCAGCGTCAGGCTTTCATCGACAAGTATGTGGCTGGCGACGAGAACGCCACCGCCCTGCATACGCAGCGCTACAAAGGTCTGGGTGAGATGAACCCCGAGCAGCTGTGGGAGACCACCATGAATCCCGAGAACCGCCTACTGAAGCAGGTGACCATCGAGAATGCCGCCGAGGCCGACGAGATCTTCTCCATGCTGATGGGCGACGACGTGGAGCCGCGCCGCGAGTTCATCGAGAAGAACGCCACCTACGCCAACATCGACGCATAATTTCCGTCACCACTTAGCATCTGAATAAAGAATCCGCATGGGGCTATCCAGCTCTGCTCCGAGCGGAGTGCCACTCTGCTCCGAGGGGACTGGATGTTCCCACGGTGGGAACATCCAGTCCCCTCCATACTTACTTTTCGTTTAGTATAATGAAAAGGGAATGTTGTAGTTTAAGTAAGCTATGATACCAACAACAGAACGTGTATTCCAAATTTTCAAGGAACTGAACGGGATTCCCCGTCCGTCGCACCACGAAGAGCGCGTGGCCGACTATCTTTGCCAGTTTGCAGAGCGACTGCAACTGCCGTATAAGCGCGATGCCAAGAACTGTGTCGTCATCAGCAAGCCCGCCACGCCAGGCCACGAGGGTGCTGAGCCTATCGTACTGCTGAACCACATGGACATGGTGTGCGTGGGCATGAGCGACCCGCTGAACTCACCCATCGAGGCCTTTGTGGAGAACGGTTGGATGCGAGCCCGCGGCACTTCGTTGGGTGCCGACAACGGTATCGGGCTCTCGATGGCACTGGCCGTGCTGGAGAGCAACGACATCGTGCACGGTCCGCTGGAGGTGATGACCACCACCAACGAGGAGGACGGCATGTCGGGCGCCTCGCAACTGAGCAAGGACTTTCTCGTGGGCCGCAAAGTCATCAACCTTGACTCCGAGGACTACGACACCATCACGACTGGAGCCGCTGGTGCCTGCCTGCAGTTCCACCGCATACCATATAAACGTATAGCACCTCCGGCGGATGCTGCTTCCCCGATTAACGGGGAGCGCACTGGGCAACGCATCCGCTTCGAGGGCGGACTGGGCGGCCATTCTGGCGTCGACATCAATAAGCATCGCTGCAGCGCCGTCAAGGCCGCATGGAAACTGCTGGATGCTCTCCGCAAGGAATGTACCTTCGACGTGGCCTCCATCAACATCGGCGAAGCCAACGCCTCGATTGCCTCATCAGTAGAGATTGTCATCTGTCTACCGGCCGCCGACATGAGCCATTATGAGGAGGCGATGAACCAGTGGCTGCATGAGGAATATGGGCAGAGCGACCCCGGTATGCGTTGTATTATCAGCCCGTGCGAACCACAGCAGACGGTCATCTGCCGCGAGGCCTTCGACGCCCTGATGACCTGTCTGGAGCAAATCCCACAGGGTGTAGTGAAGATGAGCGAGACGATGCCAGGGACGGTGGAGACCTCGAACAACATCGGACGTATTCAGACTGAAGAGGACTGTATCTTCGTCAGCACCCACACACGCAGCTTCATCGACAGCGACATGGCGGCACTGAGCCGCAAGATTGCCGATGTCTTCGCCGCCAATGGCGGCAGTAGCGAGACCGTGATGTCGGCTCCCGCCTGGCAGGAGGACCAGCAGTCACCATTTCTACAGCTCACTTCCGACACCTTCCTCGACGTGCTGGGTTGGCGTCCCCGCATGGTGGCCATGCACTTCGTGCTCGAGGCCGGATTCTTCGTGCAGCACTATCCCGGCATCCAGATGGCCAGCATAGGGCCTCGCATTGTGGAGCCGCACTCCACCAGCGAGCGCGTTGAACTCTCCACCATCGAGGACATCTGGCGCGTGCTCATCGAACTGTTGAGACGGCTGGCGTGAAGCTGATGGCACAGCTTCGCGCGATCCTTGCTCGCGCATGCGAGCAAGGTATTTCACACTAAAGTTATTTGTACTCCTTAGCCTGACGCTTGCCACGTAGCACGTCGAGGGCGTTGAGGGCAAGGGCCTCCATCTCGTCCTCGCCAGGGAAGCAGCGAATGGGGGCGAGGAAGCCGACGCGCTGACGCAGACGGCTGACGACGTACTCTGAGCGGGCAAGACCGCCGGTGAGCAAGATGGCATCGATCTGTCCGCATAGAACGGCGGACTCTGAGGCGATGTTTTTCGCAACATGATAGATCATGGCATCGAGGATGAGGCGGGCATGCTCGTCGCCATAGTCTTCGATGCGCTGAATAATCTCCTTGACATTGTTGGTTCCCAGATGGGCGTTGAGCCCTGCCTTGCCGGCAATACGCTTCAGCAATTGCTTCTCACTGTACTTACCGCTGAAACAGAGGCGTATGAGGTCGGAGGCGGGCAGAGAGCCGGCGCGCTCGGGCGAGAATGGTCCCTCGCCATCGAGGGCGTTGTTGGCATCGACGGCACGCCCTTTCTCATGAGCGGCAATGGAGATGCCTCCGCCCATGTGACAGATAATGAGATTAAGGTCCTCGTACTCCTTGCCGATCTCAGCCGCATAGCGACGAGCGATGGCACGCTGGTTGAGCGCGTGCCATATGCAGATGCGGTTCATCAGCGGTGAGCCCGAGATGCGCGCATAGTCGTTCAGCTCGTCGACGACGCCAGGATCGGCAATGAACGAGCGGCAATGGGGAATCTCTTCGGCTATTTCGTGGGCTATCAGACAGCCGAGGTTACAGGCGTGGTTATGCAGGGCGATGCCGCTGTGGGTATCGCGAATCATGAGGTCGTTGATCTCGTAGACGCCACCCTCCAAGGGCTTGACAAGTCCGCCGCGCCCGATGACGGCATCGAAGGCGACGGGGATGTCGGCCTTCTTCAGCTCGTCAAGCACCAGCTGACGACGGAAGTCCTGCTGCTCGATGACATCATCGAAGGGTGCAAGCTCCTCGGGGCTGTGGACGATATTGCGTACGAGGATAGGCGTTTCGTCATCGAAGACTGCAATCTTCGTGGAGGTGGAGCCTGGGTTGATCGCGAGGATTCTCATGAGGGCTTTATGGGACTTATGGGTCTTATAGGACCTATGGGACTTATGAGTTATATGGCGGCGAGGGCGAGTGAGTAATACTTCGATTCGGGGCTGTCGGCACGCGAAGGGAGCACACAGCAGCACTGGGTGCCTTGCAGGACACCAGCCGTCTTGGCATAACCGAAGAGCGTGATGGTCTTATAGAAGACGTTGCCAGCCACGATGTCAGGGAAGATAAGTGCATCGGCCTGACCGTCGATGGCCGAGCGGATGCCCTTCTCGCGAAGGCTTACGGAGTCGAGCGAGGTCTTCAGATCGAGCGGTCCGTCGATGATGCAGCGGCCGAACTTGCCTGTCTGTGCCTCGGCAATAATCTCAAGATAGTCCTTGGTGTAGGGGAAGGTCTTCTCGCTGACCTTCTCGGCACAGTGGATGAGCGAGATACGCGGTTCCTCGATGCCCAGCGCATGACAGACATAGTTCATGTAGCCTATCTGCTGTCGGCGCTGCTCCTTGGTGGGCACAGGTATGACGGCGGCATCAGTGAAGAAAAGTAGTTTCTCGTACTTGGGAATCTCAGCCATGGCGATGTGCGTCAGCACGTGGCCGGGCCGCAGGATACCCTTCTCCTTGTCTAATATAGCACGGAGAATGACGTCGGTGTTGATGAGACCCTTCATCAGGATGTCGGCCTCGCCATTCTTACACATGGCAACGGCACGACGGGCACACTCATCCTTGTCGTCGCCATCGACATAGACGGGTTCGATGAACCCCATCTCCTGTCCCTTTTCAACGGCGTAACGGGTGCTGGCGTCATTGGCGCAGACGACAGCGACACGCTTGCGATCCCCACGCTCCTGGAGGAAGACAATCATGTCGTTTAATGACTTCATGGATTGCATAGGCTTGGTTATTTCGTGAGACAATAGTTCCAACGCTGACGCGACGGAAATAGTGTTGATAGACGCGAGGCGGCTTACTTGCCTAAGCAGTAGCCGACGGAGAGCTGGAAGACACGGCTATGAATGGGGTCCATGTAGTCGCGCTTGGCCAAATCGAGCAGTCCGTAATTGTAGCGGAGGTCAACCCTGATCTTGTCGAAATCGTAGGAGATGCCAACGGGCACGCTGAGGTCGAAGTTGCCATAGCCCGAACCACTGGTAGAGAACTCCTTCCATCCGCCAAGGTTCTCCTTGAACGACTCCTTCTTATAGAATGCGTAACTTGCCTGGATGCCAGCCTTCAGGGCCAGTCCGCCCACGATATGGAAGTTCAGCAGTACAGGTACGTTCACGCAGTGGAGCGCCACGCTATAGTCTTTCTGCATATCGACATCATCGTAGGCGGTGCCCTGCATCGAATAGAGGACGCCTGCTGACAGGCCGAGCAGGCTGCTCATGTGGTACTCGCCTTCGATGCCTGCCACGACACCGATGGTGAACTTCGGCTTCATCAGCTGGTCACCGACGCCGTCGCCCTTGTAGAAGACATCACCGTCGCCCATCTTTGAGAGATTTACACCTAACTTGGGAATCCAAGTCATTGTTCCTGCCTCATACTGTGCAAAACCATGTGCTGAGGCGAGCAGCATGACCGCAAAAAGTAAAAGTTTCTTCATATCTGATTAAGATTTTTATAATTAAACGAAAAATAACACATATTATTGCATTGAAACGAAAAGAAAGATGTATATTTGCAATCTAATCACTAATACTTATCGAAACGTGAACAACGAAATCAAAGAAACCGACCTGAACAAGGCAAAATCGTGGAGTCAGTCGATCTCTCTTGACGACGACCTCCTTCTGACAGAACATATTAACGAGGTGCCCATACCGACCGAGCCCAGGAAGATGAACTTCATTCTCATCGGACTCTGCACGAAGGGCAGTCTCGTCTATAAGCTGGACACTCAAGAGCAGGAGGTCCATGCCGACGACATCCTTGTGGTCAGCGACCGTCATGTCGTTGACGAGTATCATCATTCGCCCGACATGGAGGGGCTGTGCATGATCATGAGTGTGAACTTCTTCCATGAGATTATCCAGAGCGTGAAAGGCGTCAGTTCGCTATTTCTCTTCTCGCGCAGCCATCCCGTCATGAGACTGGAGCCCAAGCAGATACAGACATTCAAGGTTTATTTCGACGTCATCAAGCACAAAATCAGCGAAACGGACAACCACTTCCGCAAGGACCTGATCCGCACCCTGCTGTTGGCCATGTTTTACGACCTGAGCGATATCATTTACCGCGTGCAGTACAACGTGCCCCGGCAGTTGCGTTCCGATGACATCTTTACGCAGTTCATCAAACTGGTGGAGGCCAACAGCAAGACGACGCGCCGCGTCAGCTGGTATGCCGAACAGATAGGCATCACGGCAAAGTATCTCTCCGAATGCGTCAAACAGTCGAGCGGCCGTACGCCCAACGAATGGATAGACAACTTTGTGCTGATGAATCTGCGCATCATGCTGAAGAACACATCGAAGAGCATCAAGGACATTACGGAAGAGATGAACTTCCCCAATCAATCGTTTCTTGGCAAGTATTTCAAAGAACACATGGGGATGAGTCCCTCAGAATATCGTAAGAGGTAAGGAAAACGTCAGGCGTGAGACTTGAGGTATTCGGCGACGTCGCAGAGCTCACGGTACCACGCCTCGCCGAAACGGCGGATGAGCGGTTCTTTGAGGAACCTATAGACGGGCAGGCCTAAGGCCTGTCCTTTTTTGACAGCATCGGCGCAGACCTTCCATCGGTGGTAGTTCAATGCCACCGTGCCATCTCGGAACCGCTTTTCGCGAATGGGATAGAGGGCGCAGCTGATGGGCTTGCACACCTTCTCCAAGGCACAGAGGCAGCAGTCCTTGATGGGCTCATGCGTCTCCCAGTCTTCAATGTCGCCATAACAGGTGAAGACACAGTCCCGGCCGCCGACGATGCTGGTTACGAGGTCGCCCTCCTGGTCGGTATAGGCCACGTCTTGACGGTCAATGACGCTCTGTGCCTGTGGCGACAGACGGTCCCAGCAGGCATCGAGTGCAGCCTCAATTTCGCTGATTTCATCGAGTGTTACGGGTGCACCTGCATCGCCTTCGATGCAGCAGACGCCCTTGCACTTCGACAAGTCACAGCAGAACATCTCCGTGAGAATCTCTGAGGAGAGCAGGACACCGCCGACTTCAATAATAGGAGGAAGGTTTTTCATTTGCGTGAGGCGTGAGACGTGAGGCGAGAACTGTTAAAAGATTGAAACTACCAAACAATGGGGGACAGACCGTTTTGTTCGAGATAGGCGTTGCACCGCGAGAACTGGTGCTGACCGAACCAACCGCCACGATTGGCCGAGAGCGGGGAGGGATGGACCGACTCCAAGACGAGATTGCGGTCCTTCGGAATCATGTAGGCCTTACCACGGGCATAGCCGCCCCAGAGCATATAGACAATATGGTCGCGATGCGTGGCCAAAGCCTGGATGGCAGCATCGGTAAACTGTCGCCAGCCCAGCATCGAGTGGCTGTTAGCCTGGTGGGCACGAACGGTGAGCGACGCGTTCAGCAGCAGCACGCCTTGTTCGGCCCACCGCGTCAGATTGCCTGAAGCGGGTATGGGCGTACCCAAATCGGACTCTATCTCCTTGAAGATATTCTGCAATGACGGAGGGAAGGGCACACCATCCTGCACCGAAAAACTCAGACCGTGTGCCTGTCCCGGCTCATGGTACGGATCCTGTCCGATGATGACCACTTTCACCTTGTCGAACGGACAGAGGTTAAAGGCGTTGAAGATCAGCCGTCCCGGAGGGTAACAGGTCGTATGCATATACTCCTGTTTAACAGCAGTGGTGAGTTCGAGAAAATAAGGTTTCCCGAACTCACCACTCAGATGTTGTTTCCAGCTTTGTTCTATCTTAACGTCCATCGTTAATCAGGTTCTCACCCGTCATCTCGCTGGGCTGCTCCAGTCCCATGATGTGGAGGATGGAGGGAGCCACGTCGGCCAGACGACCGTCCTTGACAGTAGCGGAGTTGTTGTTCGTGACGTAGATGAACGGCACGGGGTTCAGCGAGTGGGCGGTATTCGGTGTACCGTCGGCGTTGATGGCATTGTCGGCATTACCGTGGTCGGCAATGATGATAGCCTCGTAGTCGTTGGCCTTGGCAGCCTCGATGACCTCACGCACGCAGTTGTCAACGGCCCACACAGCCTTGGCGATGGCGTTATAGACACCCGTGTGGCCCACCATATCACCATTGGCGAAGTTCACCACGATGAAGTCGTACTCCTGGGTGTTGATGGCACCGACGAGCTTATCCTTCACCTCGTAGGCACTCATCTCAGGCTTCAAGTCATAGGTAGCCACCTTCGGCGAGGGCACGAGGATGCGATCCTCACCCTCGTAGGGAGCCTCGCGACCGCCGTTGAAGAAGAAGGTGACATGGGCATACTTCTCCGTCTCAGCGGTGTGCAGCTGCTTCTTGCCCTGCTTGCTGAGGTACTCGCCCAAGGTATCCTCGACATTCTCCTTGGGGAAGAGGATGTGGACACCCTTGAAGTTGGCATCGTAGGGCGTCATGCAGTAGTACTGCAGGCCGGGGATAGTCTTCATGCCCTGCTCCGGCATATCCTCCTGCGTCAGCGCGATGGTCATCTCCTTGGCACGGTCGTTACGGAAGTTGATGAAGATGACGACGTCACCCTCCTCGATACAACCGTTGACGCTGGCATTGTGGATAGGCTTGATGAACTCGTCGGTCACGCCCTCGTCGTACGACTCCTGCATGGCCTGCACCATATCGGTGGCCTGCTTGCCCACGCCGTTGACGATCAGGTCGTAGCCTTCCTTCACGCGCTCCCAGCGCTTGTCGCGGTCCATGGCGTAGAAGCGGCCCACGATGCTGGCGATGGCGGCATCGTTGTCGGCGCACACCTTCGTCACCTGCTCAATGAAGCCCTTGCCGCTCTTCGGGTCGGTGTCGCGACCGTCCATGAAGCAGTGTACGAACGTCTGGTTCTTCAGTCCGTAGGCCTTGCCCACCTCGATGAGCTTGAACAGATGGTCGAGGCTGGAGTGGACGCCGCCGTCGGAGCAGAGTCCCATGAGGTGCAGCTTCTTGCCCTGTTCTTTAGCATAGGTATAGGCAGCCTTCACCTGCGGGTTCTCCATGATAGAGCCGTCCTTGCAGGCGCGGTTAATCTTCACAAGGTCCTGATAGACGATGCGTCCGGCACCGATATTCAGGTGACCCACCTCTGAGTTACCCATCTGACCGTCAGGCAGACCAACGTCCTCGCCAGAAGCCTGGAGCTGAGAGTGAGCACTGGTTGCTGTTAACAGATCGAGGTAAGGTGTCGGCGTGTTGAAGATGACGTCACCCTTACCATGCTTACCGATTCCCCATCCGTCGAGAATCATCAAAAGAGCTTTCTTTGCCATTGTACTATGATATTATTAAAATCCTTCTTTTCGCGTGCAAAGGTACGAAAATTATGTAACACAAAGACACAAAGACAGGAAGAAAACCGTCAATAATGGTTAAAACTTCGTTCCTTTATGTCCTTGTATTTCATAAATGTGCTATCTTTGTAACTTCAACATAACAAATAAAATAATGAAACGCTTCGCTTTCTCTTTTATCGCCCTGCTTGCCGCATTGACAGCAGCAGCACAGTTGGAAGTCAAGGAACTGACACTCAGCAACGGCATGACCGTGTGGCTGAACGAAGACCACTCGCAGCCGAAGGTCTTTGGTGCCGTCGTCGTCAGGGCCGGTGCCAAGGACTGTCCGAACACTGGTATCGCCCACTATTTCGAGCATATCATGTTCAAGGGCACCGACCGCATAGGCACCACTGACTATGCAGCCGAAAAGCCCTGGCTCGACAGTATTTCGGCACAGTACGACCTGCTCTCGCAGACCAAGGATGAGTCTGAGCGCACGCGCATCCAGAAGCATATCAACGAGCTGAGTCTGAAGGCAGCCGACTATATCATCCCCAACGAGTTCAACCGCCTCATCTCAAAATACGGCGGCAGTGATCTGAATGCCGGCACAGGCTACGATATGACGTTCTATCACAACTCGTTCCTGCCGCAGTTCATTGAGCAGTGGTGCTGGCTGAACTCTGAACGTTTAATGAATCCCGTTTATCGCGGTTTCCAAGGCGAGCTGGAGAATGTGTACGAAGAGAAGAACCGTTCGGCCGATGGGTCGGGCGACGCCATGGAGAAAATCATGGGTGCTGTGTTCAAGACCCAGCCCTACGCCTACCCCATCATCGGCTCTACCGAGAGTCTGAAGAACCCACGCCTGTCAGATATGGCGGCATTCTTCAAGAAGTACTATGTCGCCTCGAATATGGGTTTGATTCTCTGTGGCGACATCAAGCCCGACAGCACACTGACGGCCCTTTTAGAGCAGACATTCGGCAGGGTACAGACGGGTCCTGCACCACAGCGCGGCCATAGTCCGATGCCGGAAATCGCTGCGAACGAACGTACAGAAGTCAAGTTCCCCATTCCCCTTATTGGCATTGAGGCTATGATTTTCAAGTCTCCTACCGACTTCGAGCCTGATGCCGACGCACTCGAACTGGCCAACGGATTGCTTTCAAACGGCAAGGCAGGCTTGCTCGACTCACTTATAAACGAACACAAGGTGATGATGGCTCTGGCCACATCGGTAGGTTTCGACGATGCCGCTGGTTCGGCTGTGCTCATCATTCCCAAGCTTTTCGGCAAGATGAAGACGGCCGAAGGTCGTGTGATGGAACAGATACAAGCGGTGATGGACGGCAAATTCAGCGAAGAGCAATTGGAACCCCTGAAACGTGAATTGCTCATGGAAGCCGATAAGAGTATGGAAACCATCAGCAGCCGTTCGGAACTGCTGGTCGATCTCTTCTCGAAGGGCAAGACCTGGCAGGACATGATCGACAAGAAGGAGGCCATCAAGCGCATCACCAAGGCCGATGTGGTGGCAGCCGCCAAAAAATACTACGGTGCCAACCACATCACGCTGGAAAAGAAATACGGCACTTCGGAAAAGGAGACGCTGAAACAGCCCGGCTACAAGCCCATCTCACCGAAGAACATGGATGCCAAGTCGGCCTTTGCCCAGCAGCTGGAGCAGATTCCCGTGAAGGATGCCGCCATTCGTACCGTTGATTTCGAAAACGACATCACCACCAAGCAACTGAGCGATCATGCCACCTTATATTATAAGGAGAACACCATTAACGACATCTTCACCTTCAACCTGCGCTTTAAGGACGGTAAGTTGCACACGCCTGCACTCAACGTGCTGGCACCCTACCTCTCGGCCATCGGCACTGACTCGCTGAAGAAACAGCAACTGGAAAAGGCCTGGCAGCACATCAGTACCACGATGGAAGTAGACGCGGGAAACCAAACGTTTGGATTCAGCCTAACCGGTCCTGACAACCAGTTTGAGGCTGCCCTCAAGTTGCTGGCCCACTTCCTGCGCTCGGCCAAGGGCGACGATGAAGCCCTCTCGGAAGCCAAGGATGCCGACAAGGTGAACCGCAAGGGCTTTGGCAAACAGAAGGACGACGTGCTTACTCCCATGAGAGATTTCATCATGTATGGCAACAAGTCCATGTATCTGACGCAACTCAGCAAGAAGGAAATCAAAGAACTGAAGAGCGACGATCTGCTTAGCCTCTTCCGCGAGCTTCAGCAGTACGACTGCGAGCTGTTCTATTGTGGAAGCAAGCCTGTCGAGGCTGTTGCGATGACATCGCGACAGACACTCCCCTTGCAGCAGTGCACCCGCAAGCCTGCCGACGTCTTCCGCCCCATGATGCAGTACACGGAGCCTACCGTCTATTTCTACAACGTACCCAAATCGCGCCAGAACTATGTGGTCAGCTACGATGCCATCAGTCCGCTGCCGACGGTCGACGAGCGTGCCAAGCTATCACTTTTCGAAGAGTATTTCGGTGGTAGTATGTCGTCCATTCTCTTCCAGAACGTACGCGAGTTCCGCTCTTTAGCCTACAGCACTGGCGGTCGTGCCTTTACGACCAGTCTGGCGCAGCATCCAGAGGCCGTTCAGGCCTACATCACTGCCACAGGCACCCAGGCCGACAAGACGATGGAAGCGCTCTGCACCATAGACTCGTTGCTACGCGAGATGCCGATGAAGGAGAACAACCTGGATGCCGCCCGTCAGAACGTACTCAACGACATCCAGAACAGCTATCCCACCTTCCGCTCGATAGGATTCTACGTGGCTAACCAGCGCCTGTTGGGCAACACCAGCGACCCAAAGGCCGGCATCGCCCGCGAGTTGCCAGCCATCACTGCCGATGCCATCACCAAGTTCCATCAGCAACACATCGCCGGCAACCCCAACCGCGTGTGGATCATCATCGGCGACAAGAAACTCACCGACATGCGTGCCCTCGCCCGCTTCGGCAAGGTCATCGAACTGAAGAAGGAAGACGTCTATCGTTGACACGACTACCAAACCAATAACATCAAACCACTATGAAGAAGATTTTAATGACGGCCCTGGTGGCCACAACCTGCATGATGACAATGAACGCGCAACCGAAACTCTCGGCCACAAACATCGACGAGGTGATTGCGGCTATGACACTTGACGAGAAAGCGAAACTGCTCGTTGGCGGAGCCAACACCTTCTTTGGCGACCAAGCTGTCGTCGGCGGCGAGGCTGACCTCGTGGCCGGTGCTGCCGGCACATCGCCCGCCATCCCGCGTCTGGGAATCCCCGCCACCGTCCTCACCGACGGTCCTGCCGGCGTACGCATCGACCCCAAGCGTAAGGGAACGGACAAGACCTATTATGCCACGGCCTTCCCCATCGGCAGTTGTCTGGCCTCAACATGGAACACCGAACTCGTGAAGCATGTTGGCGAAGCCATTGGCAACGAGACCAAGGAGTACCGCTGTGATGTGATCCTCGGACCGGGCATGAACCTGCACCGCAATCCGCTGTGCGGCCGTAACTTCGAGTATTACTCAGAGGATCCGCTCGTCACGGGAAAGATTGCCGCTGCCTATATTCAAGGTGTGCAGAGTCAGGGAGTCGGTGTCTCAGCCAAGCATTTCGCCGTCAACTCCCAGGAGACCGACCGCACCAGTGTGGACGAGCGCGTCAGTCAGCGTGCTGCCCGCGAGCTCTACCTGCGCGGTTTCGAGATTGCCGTACGAGAGAGCGACCCGTGGACCATCATGGCCTCGTATAACAAGATCAATGGTGAGTTTTCGATGGGTAACCACGATCTGCTGACCAAGATACTGCGTGACGACTGGGGCTTCAAGGGTATCGTCATGACCGACTGGATTGGCATCCGCGAAGGACTGCCCACCATCCGTGAGGTACAGGCAGGCAATGACCTGATGGAACCGGGACAGCCGGCACAGGTCAAGGAGATTATCGAAGGGGTGAAGAGCGGGCGTCTCGACATCAAGGACATTGACCGTAACGTGCGTCGTATGCTCGAGTATATTGTCAAGACGCCGAGCTTCCAGAAGTATCCTGCCAGCAATGCCCCTGACTTCAAGGCCCATGCCGCCATCACCCGTCAGAGTGCCTGCGAGGGCATCGTGCTGCTGAAGAACAACGGCACCCTACCTTGGAATAACGACATCAAGACGGTCTCCCTCTTCGGTGAGAATTCCTATGAATTCCTCAGTGGCGGCACAGGCTCCGGCTGCGTCCATCCTCCCTATGTCGTCGATATGCTTGAGGGACTGAAAAATGCGGGTATCAGCTCAACGCCCACGCTCACCGAGATTTACCGCAAGTATATCGAATATGCAAAGGTGAAGTTCCAGGCTGAGCGCCATCCTGCCAAGTGGTACCAGCGCGAGGAGTTCGGGCAGCAGAAGTATCCAGAGATTGGGCTCTCGCCTATCGCCATCAACAACGAAGCCACCAAGGCTGACGCCGCTATCATTACCATCGGCCGTCAGGCCGGCGAGGGTGTTGACCGTGACATCGACACCGAGTTCAACCTCATTCCCGAGGAGCGCGCCCTCATCACCGATGTCTGCAATGCCTTCCACGCTGCCGGCAAGCCCGTCATCGTCATCATCAACTCCGGTTCCGTCATCGAGACGGCATCCTGGAGCAGCTATCCCGATGCCATCCTCTGCGCTTGGCAGCCGGGCATGGAGGGCGGCAACTCCCTGGCCGACCTCATCACTGGCAAGGTGAATCCTTCCGGCAAGCTCACCATGACATGGCCCGTCGCTGCCACCGATCATCACTCCACGAAGAACTTCCCCGGTAACATCGACTTCTACAGCTTCAAGGAGATGGCCGCCGGCAAACGCGCTATCCCCGGCCACACCTATACCAACCACGAAGAGGATATCTACGTGGGCTACCGCTATTTTGACACCTTTAATAAAGAGGTGGCCTACCCCTTCGGCTACGGTCTCAGCTACACCACCTTTGGCTTCAGCAAGCCCGTTGTCAAAGTGAACGGCGACCAAGTCACCGTCTCCGTCACCATCAAGAACACCGGTAAGGTCAGCGGCAAGGAGGTGGCACAGGTCTATGTCACCGCACCGAAAGGAAAACTGGAGATGCCCTCGCAGGAGCTGAAGGCCTTCGCCAAGACTCGCGAGCTGCAGCCCGGAGAGCAGCAGACGCTGACCATGCAGATTCCCGTCCGTATGCTGGCCTCGTTCGATGAGCAGGAGTCTCAGTGGCTCACTGTGAGCGGACAGTACACCTTCCGCATCGGTGCCTCGAGCCGTGACATCCGCTGCACGGCCACTGCCAAGGTCGGCCAGTACACGGAGAAGGTGAGCAACGCCCTGGCACCGCAGCAGAAGCTGAACCTCCTGAAGCAATAATCATCTTCAGATGAACGCATACAAGAAATCCCCTGACGAGCTCGTCAGGGGATTCTTTTATGTTTGGCTTTCTTTAGAAGTCCATGTGATCAAGTGCATCGCTGAAGTCCTTCGGCTCATGCTTCTCTGAGGGAGCACGGAACTCCTCACCCAGCTTTTCTGTGAGCTTCTCGGCCAATTCGCCATTCTCAGGACGGGGACGACGCTCAGGACGAGGACCGCGATCACCACGGTCGCGACGCTCACCGCGCTCGGGACGGGGGCGACGCTCGCCACGCTCAGGACGCTCACGGCGCTCACCACGGGCAGGACGCTCGACATAACCCTCGGGCTTCTCAATGAGCACGCGGTGTGAGAGCTTGTACTTACCGGTCTTCGGGTCAATCTCGAGGAGCTTCACCTGGATGTGGTCGCCCTCCTTGATGCCAGCCTCCTCGACGGTCTCGAGGCGCTTCCAGTCAATCTCGGAGATGTGGAGCAGACCGTCCTTGCCAGGCATAATCTCGACGAAGCAGCCGTAAGGCATGATCGAGCGGACAACACCATCGTAGACCTCACCCACCTCGGGGATGGCAACAATGGCACGGATCTTGGCAATGGCAGCGTCGATACTGGCCTTATTAGGAGCACTGACCTGTACCTTGCCGACGCCGTCTTCCTCGTCGATGGTGATGGTAGCACCGGTGTCCTCCTGCATCTGCTGGATGATCTTTCCGCCCGGGCCAATGACGGCACCGATGAACTCCTTCGGAATCTCGAAGGCCTCGATGCGGGGCACGTGGGGCTTCAGCTCGGCACGCGGCTCGGCCATGGTCTCGGTGATGCAGTTCAGGATGTGCTCACGACCGGCCTTGGCCTGCATGAGAGCCTTCTCCAGAATGTCGAACGACAGACCGTCGCACTTGATATCCATCTGGGTAGCGGTCAGACCGTCCTTCGTACCGGTGGTCTTGAAGTCCATATCGCCCAGGTGGTCCT
>CAZLPO010000010.1:0-31231 GCA_964561385.1 uncultured Prevotella sp. | reverse complement strand
TCAATGCCGATAAGGTGGTATTCACTGGTAAGAAGGAGACCGACAAGGTCTACACACGCTACACGGGCTATCCCGGTGGTCAGCGCTTCAATACACCTGCCGAGCTGCGCAAGAAGAACGGTGGTGTTGACAAGATGCTGCGTCACGCTGTGAAGGGTATGCTCCCCAAGGGCCCCCTCGGCCGTAGCCTGCTGAACAACCTCTTTATCTACGAGGGAACCGAGCATCCGCATGAGGCACAGAAGCCCAAGACAATTGATATTAACCAGTATAAATAATAGATAAGTAAGATGGAAGTAATCAACGCAATCGGTCGTCGCAAGAGCTCAGTAGCTCGCGTTTATCTGACAGAAGGTACAGGTAAGATCACGATCAACAAGAAGGATTTGGAAGTGTATTTCCCCTCTGCCATCCTGCAGTACGTGGTTAAGCAGCCGCTGAACCTGCTTGAGGTGGCTGAGAAGTATGACATCAAGGTGAACCTCGACGGTGGCGGTTTCACTGGCCAGAGCCAGGCTCTGCGCATGGCTATCGCCCGTGCCCTCGTCAAGGTGAACGAAGAGGATAAGAAGAAGCTGAAGGACGCTGGTTTCCTGACACGTGACAGCCGTGAGGTTGAGCGTAAGAAGCCGGGTCAGCCGAAGGCTCGTCGTCGCTTCCAGTTCAGTAAGCGTTAATCCAACTGGACTACGTTTAGTATCTAAACTGCTGCGACTTGTAGGACTATGAGACCTATGATTACCCAGCAGCTGATCTAACAAGATTAAAAAGAAAGTAAACAATTAAAAAGCAAAACAACAATGGCAAGAACAAATTTTGACCAGTTGCTCCAGGCCGGCTGCCACTTTGGCCACCTGAAGCGTAAGTGGAATCCCGCAATGGCTCCCTATATCTATACGGAGCGTAACGGCATCCATATCATCGATCTCCACAAGACAGCAGCAAAGATTGACGAGGCTGCTGATGCCCTCAAGCAGATTGCCAAGAGCGGCAAGAAGATTCTCTTCGTCGGTACTAAGAAACAGACTAAGGACGTGATTGCCGAGAAGGCCGTCAGCGTCAACATGCCTTACGTCATTGAGCGTTGGCCGGGCGGTATGCTCACCAACTTCCCCACCATCCGCAAGGCAGTGAAGAAAATGGCCAATATTGACAAACTGATGAACGACGGAACGTTCGGTAACCTGTCGAAGCGTGAGCTGCTGCAGGTCACCCGTCAGCGTGCCAAGCTGGAGAAGAACCTCGGTTCTATCGCCGACCTGACCCGTCTGCCCTCTGCCCTCTTCGTTGTGGATGTGCTGAAGGAGCAGATTGCTGTGAAGGAGGCTAACCGTCTCGGTATCCCCGTCTTTGGTATTGTTGATACCAACAGCGATCCTAAGAACATTGACTTCGTGATTCCCGCTAACGATGACGCTAAGGACAGCGTTGAGATTATCCTCAATGCCTGCTGCGCTGCCGTTGCTGAGGGACTCGAGGAGCGCAAGGCTGAGAAGGCTGACGAGAAGGCTGCCGATGCACAGGTAGAGGCTGAGGCCGAAGAGGCAAAGCCCAAGCGCGCTGCCCGCAAGGCTCGCAAGGAGGAAGCTCCCGTTGCTGAGGAGGCTGCTGCCCCCGCTGCTGAAGAGGCTCCCGCCGCAGAGTAATGGCGTAATAACGTGATAACGAAATAACGTAATTAACGAAAAACAAAAGAAACAATGGCAATTTCAATTGACGATATCAAAAAGCTTCGCGCAATGACTGGCGCTGGTCTGGCTGACGTAAAGAAGGCTCTGACTGAGGCTGAGGGTGACTTCGACAAGGCTAAGGAGCTTCTTCGTGAGCGTGGCCTCGCTATTGCTGCCAAGCGTAGCGATCGTGAGACATCCAATGGTTGTGTACTTGTTAAGAAGGTGGATGGCTTCGCCGCTATGATTGCCCTGAAGTGCGAAACTGACTTCGTGGCTAACGGTGCTGACTTCATCGCTCTGACGCAGAGCATCCTCGACGCTGCCATCGCAGCCAAGGCTGCTGACATTGAGGCTGTTAAGGCTCTTCAGGTCAATGGTACAACAGCTCAGGAGGCTGTCACACAGCGCTCAGGTATCACCGGCGAGAAGATGGAGCTTGACGGTTATCTGACACTCGAGGGCGATAACATCGAGGTTTATGACCACATGGGTAAGCACACGCTCTGCACAATGGTTCAGACCAACAAGCCGGCTGCTGAGCAGGGGCACCTTGTGGCTATGCAGGTGGCTGCCATGAAGCCCGTAGCTCTCGACGCTGCCAGCGTTGACCAGAAGATTCTTGATGAGGAGTACAAGACTGCTGTTGAGAAGACTAAGCTCGAGCAGGTTGAGAAGTTCGTCGAGATGAAGATTAAGAAGGCTGGTCTGAACCCCAACCTCGTTGACTCTGAGGATCATATCGAGAGCAACATGGCTAAGGGCTGGCTCACACAGGAGCAGGCTGACGAGGCTCGCAAGATTAAGGAAGAGGCTAAGGCCGAGGGCGAGGCTCAGCTGAAGATGCAGATGATTGAGAACATCGCCAAGGGTCGTGTGCAGAAGTTCCTGAAGGAGAGCTGCCTGGTTGACCAGGAGTTCCAGTTTGGTGACGGCGACAAGGCCACTGTTGCCCAGTGGCTTGCCAAGCAGGACAAGGAACTGAAGATTACTGCCTTCAAGCGTTTCACACTTGTTGCAGACTAATCCTGATTATCGATAAAGAGAATCCCTGCCAGTCAAATGGCGGGGATTTTTTTTGTGCTTTGCAATCGTTTGCCCTCACGACGTGCATATTATTGTTGACAATGTATGGCTGTTTGCCACTTTTTTTCTATCTTTGCTCCATCAAAACAACCTAAAATGATATGCAACGACTTTTGTTCCTGATTGTCATTCTGATGACAAATGTATTGACTATGAGTGCAGCAACAGTGAAGATTGACCGGATAGAGCCGACAGACTGGTTCGTGGGCATGAAGAACCCGCAAGTGCAGTTGATGGTTTATGGAAAGGGCATTCGTGATGTGGCCAGTGTGACGACAGACTATCCCGGTGTGCTCATTGATAGCGTGGTGCGTCTTGATTCACCTAATTATCTGCTTGTTTACATGAATCTCCGTGATGCTCAACCCGGTGAGATGACCTTGTCGTTTGACAAGAAGAAGGTGAAATACTTGCTGAAGAAACGTGAGATGGCCGGTGCCGACCGCAAAGGCTTTACCAATGCTGATGTGCTCTATATGCTGATGCCCGACCGTTTCGCACAAGGACAAGGACACCAGGCTCAGGTAAAGGGAATGCGACAGTATCGCGAAGACCGCTCACAGCCTTCGCTGCGTCATGGTGGTGATCTGAATGGCATCCGTGAACATCTGGACTATTTCTGTGACCTGGGTGTGACGGCACTGTGGCTGACGCCCGTTCTGGAGAACGACTCTCCTGACGATGAGAATGGCTACTCTACCTATCATGGCTATGCCACGACGAACTACTACCGTGTTGACCCCCGTTTCGGTACGAACGAGGATTATCGCCAGTTGGTTGATGAGGCTCACATGAAAGGACTGAAGGTAGTTATGGATATGATATTCAACCACTCAGGCTTCGAACATCCCTGGACGCATGACATGCCGACCAAAGACTGGCTGAATCTGCCGGAATGGCTGACTGAGTCAGGAGGCACCAGCAAGTCTGAGGGTACCAGTTTCTTGCAGACCAGCTATAAACTGACTCCCGTGGTCGATCCTTATGCTTCAGAGATAGATCTTCAGGAAACTACAGAAGGGTGGTTCGTGCCTACAATGCCAGACCTGAACCAGCACAATCCTCATCTGATGCGCTACCTGATTCAAAACTCCAAATGGTGGATAGAGACGGTAGGTATTGACGGTATCCGTATGGACACATACCCTTATGCTTATGCCGATGCTATGGCTGAATGGATGAAAGAGCTGGATGAGGAGTATCCGAACTTCAACACGGTTGGTGAGACATGGGTAACAGAGCCGGCTTATACTGCTGCCTGGCAGAAAGGCTCGAAACTGTCGGAACATGACAGTTATCTGAAGACGGTCATGGACTTTTCGTTTTTCGACAAGCTCAGTCAGGCCAAGAATGAGGAAACGGATGCGTGGTGGAATGGCATGAACCGCTTGTATAACTCGTTTGTCTATGACTATCTATATCCCAATCCCTCATCGGTCATGGCCTTCATCGAGAATCATGATACTGACCGCTTCCTGGGCGAGGGGCGTGACACACTCATGTTGAAGCAGGCACTAGCATTGCTGCTTACGGTCAATCGAACGCCGCAGCTTTACTATGGTACGGAAGTGCTGATGAACGGGACGAAGGCTGTCACTGACGGTAATGTCCGTAAGGACTTCCCCGGCGGTTTCTCTGGCGATACTCATAACTGCTTTACGCGCGAAGGACGTTCACAGGCCGAACAAAGCATGTTCCAGTGGCTGAGCCGACTGTTGCACTGGCGTCAGAACAACCCGCTGATTATCAATGGAAAGCAGATTCAGTTCATTCCTTATGAAGGGGTTTATGTCATAGCTCGTCAGTATGAGGGGCGTACAGCGTTGACGATACTCAATGGAACCAGTAAACCCGCGACGCTCCAAGTGAAACGATATCAGGAAGTTATAGGTCAGGCATCCCGTGTGAAGGACGTGTTGACCGGCCGCTATTTTGACTTGTCGAATGACCTTCAGTTGAAGCCGCGACAGAGTCTGATTTTGACCTATTGATTTCATGTGTTATCCGCCATCAGTTCTCATGCCTGATGGCGGATATTTTTGGCGTTAATTGTTAATTTTACACTTAACACGCATTTTTTTATATTTATTTGCATGAGTTCCATTTTTTTTATGTATCTTTGCGCCAAAATCCTAAGCCTCGTATCAAATATTGAAGGCAAAATACGTATTTTACTACTTTTATCTTAAAAAAACAATTTATGAAGATTACAAAACTACTCGTTTTGGGTGCATTGCTGCTGGTGAGCGGCAGTGTGACTCATGCTGAAATCAAGGATGGTGTGCGCGTCAAGCCCACTGTCACTGTTTTCAAGGACTTACAGATAGGTGATACTGTCTATCTGTACAATGTGAAGGCACAGATGTTTTTCTGTGGTGCTAATGACTATCTGACACGTGCAAGTATTGCTTCGACGGGATTCAAGGTGACCTTTACCGAGACTGCTGAAGGCGTAGAACTTCGTGACTCAGTCTTGAAGTTCAATGAATGGCGTGCCACTTTCTCGACTTCTGATGCTGCCGCTATCTGGGTGGACAACAACACGGAGGCAAACCGCTTCTGGCGTTTTGAAAAAGCAGGTGATGCTTACCGTATCGTCAATACGACGGTTGGCCCTGTTGGCACCTATCTTGGCTGGAATGGTAAAGCGGATGATACCCGTCTGTACTTTGTCGATCCGACTGAGAATGCCGAGGCTGGCGTTGACTGGAAGGCTGTGGCCGTCAATGTTTATGCTTCCCTGCATATCGAAGAGTATCTGGCTGCCGAGCCTTTGAAGAAACTGCTGGACGAGGCTAAGGCACTTGGCGGTATTGACATTTCCGCCTACGAGAAGGTTTATCTGGATGAAACCTCTACTGTTGAGGCCATCAATGAAGCCATCAAGACACTGACCGAAGCTATTGAGAAGCGGAAGTTAGAGCTCGCTCTGGAGAACTATGACAAGGCTACCGGAACCTCTCCTATTGTAGTGACTGACCTGCATATCAAGAACCCCAGCTATGCTGACAACAAGAACACCGACTGGCAAGGTGATGAGCCTGGTTTCCAGACCTTTACCAATGCAGAGTTCTATCAGAAGGTGTTCAATGTCCATCAGGACTTGACTGATCTCCACGAGGGTGTCTATGCTCTTGGTGTTCAGGCCTTTTATCGTCCCGGCTTTGCTGAGGGAGGTTACAACCTTTACGTCAACCAGGATGCACAAATCAAGGATGTGAAGCTGTATGTTACCAATGATAATGGAACCGATGAGAAGTCTGTCGTGACACCTTATGTGGGTGCTGGCGCCAAGGTGGGAACCGGTAGTGAGAGTGAAGTGACGACTGAGAGCGGTACGAAGATTTACATCCCGAACAACATGGAAGCTGCAGAGGCTTACTTTGTAAAGGCTGACCGCTATCACAACAACTGCTTCTTTGAGACCAAAGGCGGTAGTGCCACCATTGGTATGAAGAACTCAACGAGTATAGGCGGTAACTGGGTCATCTATGACAACTGGTCGCTGACCTATTATGGTAAAGGTAGCGATGCTTATCAGGCATGGCTGGACACCGAGTTGAATGCGTACGAGGATATCGTCTATGCCGACACGGTTATTTATACCAAGTCCTATATGACGGCTTACCAGGAAGCGAAGGCCGCTGCTCCTAAAGCAACGACAAAGGCCGAAGTAATAGCTAAGCTGGCAGAGTTTGATGTGATTTACAACAACCTGTACGTGAATCCCCGTCTTTGGAAACAGTGGCTGGCTACGGTTGAAGAAGCGAGGAAGGTGGCTGGCGACTCTTCGTTGCCCGACACGAACTATAAGGAAGACTTAGGCGGTTATGTGGACTTCGATGCTGAAGACATTCTGAACGAACGCAAACTGACCAACGAGGAGCTGCAGGCCGAAATTGATAAGCTGAAGGAGTGGATGACAAATGCCAAGGCTGATATAAAGCCGGGCACGGATGTGACCAATATCTATCTGAAGAATGCTGACTGTGAGAAGGCTGAAGGCTGGGAGGGTCAGCCAGTCATCGGCACCGGTGGCGGTAACAGCTGTTTTGAGAAGTATGGTCAGAAGTCTTTCGATGTCTATCAGAAGGTAGGCAAGGCCCCGAAGGGCGTCTATTCGATTGAGGTTCAGGGCTTCTTCCGTCACATGCGTCCAGAACATAATCCGTCTTCTTATACCCTCTACTTGCGTGGAGAACAGAAACCTTATGCATACGTCTATCTGAATAGTAACCTGACGGCTCTGAAGTGTGTGTATGACGAGCCCAATGAGAATCAGTATTCCCAAGGCAACGATCCTCAGGATGACAAATATTACCCCAACGACATGACATCGGCTGCCGAAGCATTTGGTGCCGGTATGTATAAGAGTAAGGCATTCGGTTTGGTCCTGAATGACGGTGACGAGCTTCGTATCGGTGTGAAGGGTGAAGAAGGTGATGCCGACTGGGCTATCTGGGACAATTTCAAACTGGTCTATGAAGGCTTCTCGTCAGAAGTGGTCAATCCCGTGCTGAAAGAGTTCATTGCCAACGCCAAAGAATTGCAGAGCAAACCGATGGGTTGTGATGTCCTTTCTGTACTTCAGTCTGACATGACTGATGCCGAGGAAGCGAGCCAAGGTACTGACGGTGAGGCGCAGTTCCTTGCCCTGACGAAGTTGTCGGCTTCTATTGCCAAGGCCAAGACTTCTATTGAGAAGTTTGCCGCACTGGTAACGGCCAATGACGCCATGATTGCGTACGCCATCTCTGCTCCCTGTTCAAATGCCACGATTGAGGAGGCCATAGCCTTGAACGAGCGCATTACTGCAGGTATTGATGGCGGTACGCTGAAAGATCAGGATGCAGATGACCTGATGAAGGAGATTGATAAGATGATGAAGAAGCTGCGCCTGCCTGATGGTATGGAAAACGCTACTGACGATAATGCCGTTGACTGTACGTCACTGATTGACAATGCCGACTATGCTGAGGCCAAGAACGATGGCTGGACGATTACTGAAGGTGTGACCCCGGGCTTCGGCAATGGTCTGATTGAGGTCTTCAATAAGGACTTCGATGAGTATCAGGATCTGGAGGGACTGCTCGAGGGTACCTATAGTGTTACTGCACAGGGCTTCTATCGCTTCGGCAGTGCCAAGAACGATTACGATACCTATGCAGCCAATCCCGACGAGAACAATAATATGTTGCTCTATGTGAAGGTAGGAGACGATGAGATGAATGTCGCTATGCCACGTCTCTCGTCCGAGGGAACTGAGGAGCATATCAGCGTTAAGGTTGAGGAAAAGGATGGCGAGCCTGTTTTGAACAAGGATGGAAAGAAAACCTTTATTGCCGGTGACGACCTGAGCAAGGACCAGTGGCACTGGGCTTGGATTGGTGATCCCGTTGCAAGTGCTGACAGCACCAGCGCAACAGGTATCCGCATCATCAACGGACTGAGTACTGCGGCTATCGCCTTCGAGGCTGGTAAGTTCCAGGGTACCACCGTCACCTTCAAGGTGGGTGCCGACGGCAAGGCACGCATCGGTATGAAGAAGACCATTCAGGAGGATCAGAACTGGTGCGCATGGGACAACTGGAGACTGACATACTACGGAAAGAACAGCTCTAAGGATGTAACACCGACAGGCATCAGTACGACTGCAGCTGAGGCCATGGTTATGAGGACTGAGTACTTCAACCTGAATGGTGTACGTATCAATGGTGCCATCAAGGGCATTGCCATCAGAAGGCAGACCTTGAGTGATGGCACGGTGAATATTCAGAAAGTAATTATCAGATAAGCTTATGCGAACTGAAAGAATCATCTGACGAATCTGGAAAGGGGACTGGAGCGAGGCGAAAAACCTCGTCTCCGGTTTCCTTCTTTAATATAATTATCAACTCTATTCATTATTTATGAGATTTCGGACTATTGTATCAACGATTGCTGTGGGACTTTTTGCTTGCATGAAAGCACAGGTTTCCATGACGGTTGATGCTACGAAACGGGGCCCGGTCATCAGTCCCTACCAGTATGGTCTCTTCTTTGAGGAGATTAACCATGCCGGCGATGGTGGGCTCTACGCCGAACTGGTCCGGAATCGTTCGTTTGAAGAGGGAACGGACGGGTGGTCACTGCTTGATATTAACGGCGCTTCCTTCCAAGTGGTGACAAGCAGCCTGCTGAACGATGCTCAGCAGCAAGCGATGCGACTGACGACCGTTCGTGCTTCTGAAGAGCGTATGCTGGGCGTGAAGAATGAGGGATACTGGGGTATGAAGTTCGTGGAAGGCTCTACTTATACCCTCTCGTTGTGGGCCAGGGGCAGCAATGATGGCTACACAGGACATATCGTTGCCCAGCTGGTAAAGAGTGATGGGAAGACCGTTATTGGCGAGGCTGTGCTACAGGGAACGGTCTTCACGGATCATTGGAACAAACTGACTGCTACCATCAAGGCAACTGATTCTGATGACAGCGGACAGCTACTGTTGCTCACGGGCAATAATGGCCGTCTGGACCTTGATGTGGTTTCACTGTTTCCGCCTACGTGGAAAGACCGTGTCAACGGCCTGCGTCCTGACTTGGCTCAGTTGCTTTGCGACACGAAGCCGGCATTCCTGCGTTTCCCCGGCGGTTGTTATGTAGAGGGCGAGGGGGCGTTCGACAATGCTTTCCAGTGGAAGAAGACCATTGGCCCCATTGAGCAACGTCCCGGTCACATGAACCAGAGTTGGCATTATCGCTCGACCGATGGCCTTGGCTTTGATGAATACCTTCAGTTGGCTGAGGACATGGGCGCTGCACCGATGTTCGTGGTTAACGTAGGTCTGGGGCATGGCTATTACATCCCCATGCAGGACTTGGATACGCTGGTGCAGAACACACTTGACGCCATCGAATATGCCAATGGCGACGGTTCGACGAAGTGGGGGGCCTTGCGTATCAAGAACGGACATATTGCACCCTATAACCTGAAGTTTATAGAGATTGGCAACGAAAATTATAACTACAACATATCTGGTACTGGTGACCAGAGTTATCAGTACCCAGAGCGTTACTATAAGTTCTATCAGGCTATCAAGGCGAAATATCCGGAGATCGTGACGATTGGTAATGTTGAGGCGTGGGGCACGGATGCTCCAGGCTGGCGTAATGACTATCCTGTGGAACTAGTCGATGAACACTACTACCGCACAGCGGCCTGGATGCGTAGCAATTACAACAAGTACGATCATTATCCCCGTAACATAGGCGTTTATAATGGTGAGTATGCTGCTAACAGCGGTAACTGGGGACGATATGGGAATCTAAATGCAGCTCTTGGCGAGGCAATCTACATGTTGGGTATGGAGAAGAATAGTGATGTCTGCCGCATGGCTTCCTTTGCGCCCATCTTCACCCATGAGCAGGATCCTTGTTGGGATTACGACATGATTCATTTCAACTCTGGCAAGCATTTCGTGACACCGAGTTATCACGTCCAGAAATTGATGGCTCATCATCTGGGGTATCAAAACCTTACTTGGACGGAGTCGGGCAACACAATCGGTGCAGCAGCCAGTCGCAGGGTTGGTGTGGCGACATGGGATACGCAGGCCTCGTATGATAATCTCAAGATAAGCTCTGCCAATGGTACGCAGACACTGGTGTATGACGATTTCTCTAAAGATACCGGCTGGCAGAACGTGAGCGGCGACTGGACCGTCATCGATGGCGTGAAGCAGCAGACGGCCAATGGCCAGCCTTGCCTGTCTGTTTGCGGCACTGTCTTCAACGGTGCTGACTATACGATGGAGATACGTGCCCGTAAAGATGGCGGCAATGAGGGTTTCCTTATTGTTTTCGACTATCAGGATGCCCAGAACTATTCTTGGTGGAACATCGGTGGATGGAGTAACACCAAGCATGCGGTGGAAGTTTGTCGAAACGGCTCCAAGACCACTGTAGCTGAGGCTTCTGGTTCCATTCGGACCGGTGAGTGGTACGACCTGCGTATAGAGGTGAAAGGTCAGGTCGTTACCTGCTTTATGAACGGTGAGAAGATACATGAGTTCTCCCAGTCGGCTGAGCGTGCCCTTTATCAGAGTGTGCAGCTGGGGCAGAATGAGGATGAACTGATCCTGAAAATCGTCAACCCCAATGGACAATCCTGCAAGCTGGATGTCAATGTCAGAAATATGAGTGTTGGGGCAGGAACCATGCAGTGTCTGACCTCTATCGACGGTACTGACGAGAATACAATGGATGACCCCGAGAAGGTGTTTCCTACAGAGCCTGTGACGGTTGTCGCTGGTCCGGACCCGTCCATACTGTCGCTTGATCTTCCGGCCTACTCATTCAGCATCTACCATTTTGCGGTGAGTGATGTCGCTGCTGAGATCCCTGGTAAAAAGGCGTCTGACTATCCAGACTATGTGGCAGAAGATCAGGACATGACAGCATACCTCTATGCCCACATGCACGAGACGCAGGAATATACATGTTATGCTCTTAAAGACAAGGATGGAAATACATGGAACGATTTGCTGGACAGTCATGAGGTGTTCGACACCAAAGCCAACACGGTTACCGGCGGTATGCGCGATGCTTTTGTCTATCGACTGAAGAGTGGTAACGGCTTTATGCTGGTGGGTACAGACATGACGTCACGCTTGGGATGGGAGAGCAATCATATTATGGATTTGATGACGTCTCCCGACTTGGTACACTGGACCAAGAATGTAAAAATCGATTTGGAGACAGTCGACAATTTAGTGGCTATAGGCAAGGCTCTGGGCAGGACTATGACGGCCGACGACCTGACGGCCGCATGGGCACCGCAGGTCATCTACGATGCTGCGACAGGACACTATGTGCTTTATTACAGTGTAGGCGTTAAAGCCGACAAGCACTATATTTTCTATCAGTTGCTGGATGAGGACCTGAACATTCTGACAGAACCGCGTATTTATTTTGCGCCGGGCTATGATATCATCGATGCTGATATTGTGTGGAATGCTGTTGATGAGCAGTACCAGATGCTCTTCAAGTGTGAGTCGACCAACGGTTTTGACCGCGCTACGGCTAAGGCCTTAGTACCTGAGAAGGGAGCAACGGGGACGACCGTGTGGACTGTGACTCCGGGCTTCCATGTCGGTGAGAATGGCCAGGCCATTGAGGGCATGACTCAATGGCGTCCTATCGGCGAACTGAAATGGCGCTTGTCCTATATCAACTATACCAACGGTTATCATTACCGCACGCGTTACATGGATGAGCATGGGTTGAACGCTGAAGCTTTCGGACACGATGTCAGCGGTAACGTATGGGCTCAGCATGGCTGTGTCATGAAACTGAAGCAGATAGAGTATGACTACCTGCTCACTTGGGACAGGGTCGTCTCGTTGTTACCGTTGGTAAAAGCATATCATGCAGAACGTGCAACCGAACAGCATCGGGTGGCTATTGCTGCTGCCGAGGATGCGTTGGCCACCAGCACAACGTTTGAGGAGAATGTCAGGGCGATGAAAGAGGCACTGGCACTGCTGGAGGCTTGTCCCACCGACCTGCGTCAGATTATCATTGACGAAGCAGTCGAGAATGGCTCTGGTGACCTGACGGCACTCATCGTAAATGCTGATTTCTCGCAGCGTACGACGGGATGGTCTGCCAACACTGGTTTTACGGCTGCTAATGGGGAGGTGGCAGAGTTCTGGAATAAGAATTTTGATTTCTGGCAGACCATCGACGGACTCCCTGACGGCAACTATGAGGTTGGTGTTCAGGCATTCTATCGGAATGGCGGAACAAGTGCTTATGATAAGCACGTGAATGGTTCGGAGAAGTTGCATGCCCTTTTCTATGCCAATGAGGCGTATGTTCCTGTTGTCAGTCTCTTTAGTGAAGACGACTATACGGCCAATCCTTATTCTTTCCCCGACAATGTCGCTCAGGCCAATGAGGCCTTCAATCAAAAAAATCTCTATCATAACACATTGCGGCTGACCATTGACAATGGTCGTTTGACACTGGGTATACGTAAACAGACAGAGGAGAACAGCGACTGGTGTTGTTTTGATAATTTTACGCTGAAATATCTTGGGAAGAGCAGTACGGGCATAGCCTCTGTCGGGCAGCGTGCCTTGCCTGCTTCCCGGTATTATAATTTGAACGGACAACGAGTGAACAAAGTACGGAAAGGCATTTATATTTCGAATGATAAAAAAATAATGAAGTAACAACAATAATAAAAACCCAAAAAAGTATGAAACAGAAGCAAATCGTAAGACGAGGACGGCAAGTAGCATTGCTTGCTTGTGGCTTGTTGATGAGTGCCTGGTCTCTGCAGTCATGTAAGGATGACAGCATCCTTCTGACGGGACAGCCATCATGGCTGGGCAATTCTATCTATGAGCGCCTCTCGGAAGATGGTAACTACAAGACGGTATTACGGCTTGTAGACGACCTGGGACAACACGAGGTGTTGAGCCATACCGGTTCAAAAACCTTGTTTGCTGCCAACGACTCTGCATTCCAGAAGTGGTTCGAAACCAACTCCTGGGGTGTTAGGAATTATGAGCAATTGTCATTGTCTCAGAAGAAACTGTTGCTCAACAACTCAATGATTAACAATGCTTATCTGATTGAGCTGTTGTCGAACGTCAGCGGAAATCCTCCTATGGAGGGTATGTGTATGCGTCGTGAGACAGCAACCTCCATCTACGACTCAGTGGAGATTGTAAAGCCTGAGCGCATGCCGAACACGGCATCATGGAAGAAGTTCAAGGATGCAGGAAAGAGTATCCCCATCTTCAAGGATGCTACGTCTGCACCGATGATTCACTTCCTGCCAGCTTATATGCAGCGCAATAAGATTACCGTTCAGGACTTGGATATCCTGACAAACCATCAGGCCAGCAACACCCAGGAGGCGTGGGTTAACGGTATGAAAGTGACAGAGAGAGACATCACCTGTAAGAACGGTTATATCCAGAAGGTGAGTGGAGTCATCGAGTCATCGCCAAACATGGCAGAGATAATCCGTCAGCATGCGAACATGTCGATGTGGTCTTCACTGATTGACCGTTTCTCTGCACCTTATTATAATGCAGCTGGCACGAAAGAGTATAATCGTCTGTATAACAACGAGGACTCTGTCTATACCCTGCGTTATTTCAGCAAGCGTTCAGTAGACGGAAACTCCAACGAGCGTGATCCGAATGGTGAGGCTGTCAAGGCATTGCTGAGCTTCGATCCGGGCTGGAACCACTACATGTACTCAAATACGTCGAACTATGACCTGCATTATGATGCAGGAGCTATGATTGTTCCTACTAATGAGGCACTGGAGTACTGGTGGAACAACGAAGGAAAAGACCTTCAGACGGAGTACAAGGTGTGGGACAGCATCCCCGATGCTACGTTGACGAAACTGTTGAACGTTAATATGTTGCCAGTGTTCTCAGGCGCTATTCCGTCGAAGTTCAATCAGGTGCTGAATGATGCGAAGGAGGAACTGGGTATCAGAGTGGAAGATGTTGACTCCTGCTTCATGGGCTGTAACGGCGTGGTCTATCTGGTGAACAAGGTGTTCACCCCGGCCGAGTATTCGTCGGTGGCCTATCCCGCATTGGCTCATGCCTCTACGATGAATGTCATTTACTGGGCTATCGACCAGTTGAATTTCTTGCCATACCTGCTGTCAATGGACTCTTATTACAGTCTGTTGTTGCCGACCAACGATGCGATGCTTTGGTATGTTGACCCTGCTACCTACGGACAGATTGATCGCTTGTCTGGTATGGAGGCTCCTACCATTCTGGAGTTCTACTACGACCCGACGAAGTCCATCTCCGAGCGTGTACAGGCACGTCGTTACCAGTGTACGATTGACGAGAACGGAGTTATTACCAAGGGAGCGCGCACACAGATTCAGGTCGACCTCGCGGTTGTCAAGGATCGTCTCTCGAAACTGATGGATCAGTTGATCATCGTCGGAAATGTGGAAGACGGCCATGAATACTATAAGTCAAAGGGAGGTACGATGGTTCGCGTAACTCGTACTGCCGATGGTCGTCTGGCATTTGTTGGTGGCTGGCAGATAGAACATAACAACATGCTGCTGCCTGTCAATAATAATGAGATTTACACTAAGACGAATGGTAAGTCCTACCAGTTGAATGCAGAGTCTCAGAAAGAAGGCGAGGAAGAGACACCGGTACTCTATGGTGGCGGTATGCCTCTCGGTGCCCAGAACAGTGTTTACCTGACACTGAAGGGCCGTGAGGAGTTCTCTGAGTTCCTGGAACTGCTCGACCATGATGCGGCTGGCTTGTTGGAGACGACGCTTAATAATAAATATAAGGCAGGTCTGAGTGGTCTGGGTAACAAGAACTTGACATTGCTGGACAACTATAACTATACCGTGTATGTGCCCACCAACGAGAGCATTCGTAAGCTTATCGACGATGGTCTTCTGCCTACATGGGAGGACTATGAGGCACAGACTGCTGAGGCTTGGGGCGGATCCGAGGACCTTGCCAAGAGTGCCCAGGATATCATTAAGGACATCATTGTCGGTTTCCTGCGTTATCATGTACAGGACCACTCAATTGGTATTAACTCAGCACCTGAGCATGAGGGTGTTTATGTCACTGCCTTTGAGTCGATGAAGCGTAACCTTGAAACGGGTCGATTCTTCCCGATTGTTGTAGACAACAGCAATGGGCAGATGACCATGAAGGATGTGCTGGCACAGGATCCTGTTATCAAGGGGGCTGAACGCCATGTTGTCAAGAAGGACGGTCTGTACAACCTGATTTGCCGTGAGTATTGGTTCTCTGGTTCCGGTAACGCTGCCACCATCTTCATGGCATCCGATGCTGTGGTTCATCAGATTGATGGTCCGCTGCTCTACGAGAAACTGACACCTTGGAGAGACAAACTAAAAAATGTAGGGAGGAACTAAGGTATGAGAATACTTAAATCAATTATATTCGTCATGGCGCTGTTGGCTTCTACAGCCTTGCAGGCGCAGACATTGTCGTCAGTACACGGAACGGTGAGTGACGATATGGGACCGCTGATGGGTGCTACGGTATGCGAAATCGACAATACCGGTCGTATCATCAACTCGGCTATCACCGACCTGAATGGTAACTTTACCATGAAGGTGAAAAACCAGAAAGACAAAATCCGTTTTAGCTATGTGGGACTGAAAACTCAGTCATTGCCTATCGACCGCAGTACCTATAAGGTTCGTCTGGCATCGGCCACCACACTGAAGGAAGTGACCGTGAAGTCGAAGAAGCGTGTGACTGGTAATGGTCTTCCCATTCCACAGCGTGAGGTGTCAAACGCAACACAGACGCTGTCCATGAAGGAGTTTGAAGGACTTGCCATCACCTCTGTCGATGAGGCTCTCCAGGGTCGTATCGCCGGTCTTGACATTATCGGAAACTCCGGTGACCTGGGTTCGGGATCTACCATGCGTCTGCGTGGTTCTTCATCACTGTCAACGTTGACCGATGCTAACCCGTTGATTGTCGTTGACGGTAATGTGAGAGAGGTGGACCAGAGTAACTTTGATTTGGCTTCGGCCAATAACGAGAAGTTCGCCGAGCTGCTGAACATCAACCCGGAGGATATTGCTGATATCCGAGTACTGAAGGATGCTGCTGCAACGGCTATCTATGGTTCGCAGGGTGGTAACGGTGTTATCGAGTTGACCACTAAGCGTGGTACGCGCGGTGCTCCGCACCTGACCTACTCGCTGAAGCTCACAGGCACGTTCCAACCCAAGGGTTACAACCTGCTGAATGGTGACGACTACACGATGATGTTGAAGGAGAGCTACTTCAATCCGGAACAGAGCGATAACGCTTCTGATATTCCTGAACTGAACTACGATCCGTCATTCTCGGAATATGAGCAGTATAACAACAATACGGATTGGCGCGATGCCGTCACCCAGTGGGGTCTGCGTCAGAACCACTATGTGACGATTGCCGGTGGTGGCGAGAAGGCCTCGTTCCGTATTGGTGGCGGTTTCGACCATGAGACAGGTACGATCATCAAGCAGAAGCTGCAGCGCTTCTCTACGCGTGTGGCTCTTGACTACAATATTTCTGAGCGTATCCGTGTCAGTACGAACTTCGCACTTACCTATACGAAGAACAACAGGAACTATGAAGACCTGCTGGCGAATGCTATTAAGAAGATGCCGAACATGACCATCTATGAACAGGATCCTGTGACGGGCGAGAACACCTCTTCTTATTATACGATGTTGCAGAGCGGATCCAGCGAGTTCAATGGCGACCAGAAAAAGTACTCGAATCCAGTGGCTGTGGCCAATCTTGCCAAGAACCAGCAGGCAACCTACGACATGTCGCCTGAACTGATTATCCAGTATCAGCTGTTGGGCATGGACGAAGAGCACTGGCAGCTGAACTGGCGTGGCTCGGTCTATATGAATATCTTCAATGACTATACCAACAAGAACTATCCGCAGGAATTGAGCACCCAGTCGTGGAATACGGGTGTTAACAAGACCTACGACAGTTCATCGAAGAGCGTTTCGTTTAATACCAAGCAGACGCTGACGCTGATACCGGCATTCAAGAACAAGGATCACTCGGCCATGATGTTAGGACGCTTCGAACTGACCAGCGGTTCCTCAACCGGACAGTCGGAAGATAAGTCGGGTGCTCCCTCGGGCATCTCAACAACCCAGGGAGGCGGACAGATCACCGGCTTGAGCTCCTGGTATAATGAGTGGCGCTCCATGTACTACACTCTTTCTGCACACTATGCTTACAAAGGACGTTACATCGCCGACTTCACCGTCCGTGCAGACGGAACGACAAAGTTCGGACCCAGCAACCGTTGGGGCTATTTCCCCTCAGTATCACTGAAATGGATTATCAGTGACGAGCCCTGGATGGAGCCCAGCAAGAAATGGCTCTCTATGTTCGCCATTCGTCCCAGCTGGGGTCGTGTCGGTAACCAGCCGAACCAGAATTATTTGTATACTTCCAAGTATGGTGCTACAGACCGTTACATCGACATGAGTGCCATGATGCCCCTTAACATCCGTTTGACCAACCTGAAGTGGCAGATTAACACAAGCTACAACTTCGGTGTTGACCTGGGCTTCATGAACGATCGTCTGAATCTGACCATCGAGGGCTATCGTTCAACGGTTACTGAGATGCTGATGTCTAACTACCGCATTCCTTCCAATACCGGTTATTCTACAGTTCCTTACCGTAACAGCGGTAAGATGAGAAACATGGGTTGGGAGTTCCATATCAACACGAACCGCCTGATAAAGGCTGGTAAGTTCTATATGGACATGAATGCCAACTTTGGTAACAACCGTAACGAACTTCTGGAGATGGACGAGTTCCTGCTCAACAACTTGAACTCTACGTTCGGATATAACAATGCTGAGACGTTACGCCGTGTACAGCTTCACAACCCGCTGGGTGCCATTTATGGTTTCCGCTACAAGGGCGTTTACCAGTATAACTATTCGACATTCACCAATATGACGCCCGAGGAACGCGCCCAGTTCCTTGCCGAGGGCAAGACGGCTCCGGTTGCTTTCAATGCTGACGGAGAGCTGGTGGTCGATGGACAGGGTAACCCCGTCCGCATGATGTACAACTACGCTAACGATGCCACGGGTAAGGACTTCCGTTTCAATGGCGGTGATGCCATCTACGAGGATGTGAACCACGATGGTCAGATCAATGCACTCGACATTGTCTACCTGGGCTCGTCACTGCCTAAGCTGACTGGTGGTTTCGGCTTCACGTTCAATTATGGTGCATGGCGTCTGAACACCCAGTTCACCTATCGTTTCGGAAATAAGATCCTGAATATGGCCCGTCTGCGTGCAGAGGCCATGACCGGTAATGACAACCAGAGTCAGGCCGTGAACTACCGCTGGCGTAAGGAAGGTGATGACACATCCATTCCGCGTGCTATGTTCGGTAACAACTCCAACTATAATACTTTGGTAAGCGATCGCTTTGTGGAGGATGGTTCATACGTCCGTATGGGTTATGCCCAGCTCTCCTATGCTATTGATAAGAAGCACCTGAAGGGACTTGGCCTGAATCGCTTGAGCTTCTATGCCAGCGCCAACAACCCCTTTGTTCTGACTAAGTATACGGGTGTTGACCCGGATATCGTTCAAAACGGCTATGATCCCGCTATCGATGGTATGCAGACGCCGCGTTCTCGTTCGTTTACTTTGGGTATCACTGTTGACTTCTAAAGGAGGATTAAATATGGAAAAGAAAATTAATAAGATAATGAAGATGGCTCTGATGGGACTCACCGGTCTCTTAGGGCTGACTAGTTGTTCGGACTTCCTTGAGATAGAGCCTCAGAATGAGATTATCCTTGAGAAGTTCTGGACGGAGAAAGCCGACGTTGAGAATATCATTGCAGGCTGTTACTCCGGCATGCAGAGTGAGGCCGTCGTCAAGCGTATGATGGTCTGGGGCGAGTTCCGTAGTGATAATGTCGGTATCGGACAGAACATCACACGTGACGTTGATCTGGAGAAGGTGTTGAAGGAGAATATCGATGCCAAGAACGCCTACACCACTTGGGATGGATTCTATAGCGTCATCAACCGCTGTAACACAGTCCTGAAATATGCCCCCAACGTGGCTGCTAAGGATCCTGCTTACACGCAAAGTGAGCTGAATGCGCATATCGCTGAGGTGACGGCCCTGCGTTCGTTGTGCTATTTTTATCTCATTCGTGCCTTCCGTGATGTGCCTTACACCACAGTGGCCTATACGGATGACGACCAGAAAATGGACCTGCCCGCTACGAAGTTTGATGATGTGCTCGATTCACTGGTCGTCAGTCTTGAGGCTGTGAAGGATCTTGCTGTCCGTCGTTATCCGACGACGAAGCCCCTTTATCAGACTGGCCGTATCACGCAGGATGCCATCTATGCCATGCTCTGTGAGATGTACCTATGGAAGAAGGACTATCAGAACTGCATACGCTATGCCGACCTGGTTGTTAAGTCAAAGAAAGAGCTTGCCGAGGAGAATCGCAAGCTGAACCAGACGTCATCGTCGGGCAGCTCCAATCCTTTCGAGCGCTTCAACGGTTATCCGCTTGTCACCGAGAATATCTCGGCCAGCTATTTCGGCAATGCCTACGAGACACTCTTTGGCTATGATACTGACGCGACACTCTATAGTCAGGAGATCATATTCCAGCTGATATTTAATGATGACCCGCGTGGAAACAGCATGATGGCCAATGGCGCCGTCAACACGTTCTATGGTAACCAGACTTCGTCTGTAGGACTGGTCGCTCCCTCTGACTATATTCTGAATGATATTGATAAGACGGCTCAGCGCACAGTCTTTGCGGACCGTAACTATACGGTTGACTCACGTCTCTATGAGAACTGTAACCAGGAGACGAAGGCGGTCAATAAGTTTACGACACGCGCCATCACCATCGATGCAACGAATGCTTCGAGAACGTCGAAGCCCAAAGTATCCTATGGTTCGCGCTATGCTGATGGCGTCAACTCGTCGAACTGGATTATCTATCGTCTGACGGATATCATGTTGATGAAGGCAGAGGCTCTCACACAGATGATGTATGACGGCTCTTCACAGGAGACAAACGAGTACAACAAACCGCTTATCAGCGAGGCCTTCTCACTGGTTAATGCCGTCAATAAGCGTTGTGTCTGTCAGACGCGTCTTGTCGATACGTTGCAGGCCAATGACTATGGTACGAAGAGTCAGATGGAGACGCTTGTCTATCAAGAACGTCAGCGCGAACTGATGTTCGAAGGAAAACGCTGGTTCGATTTGGTACGTATCTCACAGCGTACAAACAGCACTGAGACACTGGCCGCTGCTGCCTTGTCAAAGGTAACGACTGGTGGTACGCTGATCCAGAATAAGTTAGCCAAGATGGATGCTATCTATTGGCCTTATAACAATGAGGAACTGAAAGTGAATAAGAATCTCGTTCAGAACCCAGCGTTTGGTAGTGGAGAGAACGGAAGCTATGAGAAGAACTATTAAGACATGCTAAAAGAGAACAGCAATATGAAAAAGATAAGTTATAATATAATAGGACTGCTGGTGATCTTTGTACTGGCAGCTTCGTCGCTCATTTCTTGTTCCGACGAACCCGATAAGGAGAATTTCTATACCTTTACGGGAAAGATGATGAGCGATTATCTGAAGGATGACCCTAATTATAGTGAGTTCAATGAGATTGTCACCCGTGCCGGACTGGTCGACCTTCTTTCTACCTATGGTCACTACACCTGCTTTGTCCCCAACAACGCGGCTGTAGATGAATACCTTCAGGAGCGTGGACTGCAGTCCATCAGCCAGCTCACAGACGCTGACTGCGATACTATTGCCCGCACGCATATCGTTCCGAATATGTATGCTACGATTGATATGAGTACAGGTTCTGGACGTCTGCCGACCTACAACCTCATGAACCGTCCGGTCTCTGTCTCGGCAGGCATGGACAATGACAGCAATGCCGTCATCTATATCTATGGAACGGCTCACATCTATTATGAATTGAAGGACGACTCTGTTGAGAACGGCATCATGCAACCTGTTGACATGGTGCTTCAGCAGTCGAACAGCCTTGTCACAGATATCCTTAAGGATAATCCTAATATCAGCACCTATTACAAGGCACTTCAGGCTACTGGCGTCTATAATGAGATGCAGAAGTCTGATGACCCTGACTGGAATCCCAAAGACCACTCGAAGTACTACTACCGCTCGCATGTTTGGAGTGAGGTGGCATGGGTGCCTGACACGAAGAAATCAGGATTCACACTCTTCATTGTGCCCGACTCTGTGCTTAAAGAGAAGTACGGTATTGAGAAAGGTGATATCCGCGCACTTTATGACAAGGCTTGTGAAATCTACGACAAAGTGTATCCTGAGGACATGGGTGCTCCTGGTCATAGCTTCGAGAACCTGAAAGACAGTGTCAACCCGCTTCACCGCTTTATGCAGTATCATGTGCTTAACAAGTACGTGGCCGCCTCTTCTGACCTCACGCCGATGGAGGTGAGTATCGGTATTGTCAATGGTGCTGTGGGTATTGAGGAGACCATGATCAATCCTGTTGACTGGCACATGACGTTGCTCCCCCACACCATGATCAAGGTTGAGCAGCTCACCCTGAAGAACTACGTCGGACCAAGTAAGCTCCGTGAGCGTTACATCAACCGCCGTTATGATAAGGACTATTCTATCGTGGGTCAGCACATCGACGCCACTGTCGACCCGACCTTTGATGCCGTCAACGGACATTACTTCTATGTCGATGATATAGTGGCATTCAGTGAAGAGGTACAGAACAAAGTCCAGAATATGCGTATCCGCATGGACTTCTCGACCATCTTCCCCGAGGTGATCTGTAACAACCTCCGCTATGAGGGCGACATGACACAGGACGACCCCAATGACCGTCCTGACGATGCATCGGTGCCTAAGAACGGACGTAACTATTACTTCCCGCTTGGCTATCTCGATGGTGTGACCTTTAGCAACTGTTACGTTGTGCTCCGCCGTCCTCACATGAGTTTCTCTTCATGGCAGGGCGATGAGTGGAACCTCTTCGGTGACTATGACTTCACGTTCCGCATTCCTCCCGTTCCTTATAGTGGTGACTGGCAGCTGCGACTTGGCTTCTGTGCCATTCCCACACGAGGTGTCATGCAGGTGTACTTCGATGGCGTGCCCCAGGGTATTCCTCTTGACATGACAAAGGGTCTTGATAGCGAATTCTACATCGGCGACCGTTTCGTGGTCGACGAGACACCTGCCAAGTACGATGCGATGTCGGACGAGGAGAAAGCTGAGGAGCAGAAAATCCTCAAGAACCTGGGAGCCTATCGCGGACCGCGCTCTATATTCCGCTTCAGCCGTTCTGACAAGTCTTACTTCGTCGGTAGCAGCGGAACCTATCGCCGTGTGCTGTGTCAGTCATATATTGACGCTACAAAGGATCACTATGTACGTTTCCGCGTGGCCAGCGATGGTAAGCAGGGTAATAACAATGAGTTCATGCTCGACTACCTTGAACTGGTTCCGAAGAGTGTCTATGGCGTTGACGGTACTGGCGACATGGAGGACGATAAGTAAGTATGGAAATAATAAGAAAAGAAATCGATTATGAAAACATATAGAAACACTAGGATAAAGGCTTTGGCTAAAGCGGTCCTTCCCCTTTACCTCTTCGCCCTTATACCTTTATTGAATGCCTGCTCTGATACTTGGGACGAGCACTATGATGGTGCCGTCGCCGGTGTACAAGAGGGCTCGCTGTGGGAAGCAATCAAGAGGGATGCAAACCTCAGCAATTTCGCCAGTGTCATCGAGGCCTGCGGCTATGACAAGGCACTGGGCAGTAGCCAGGTGTTTACGGTCTTCGCACCCGACAATGGCCAATTCTCTTCCGATGAGGCAGCACAGCTTATTCAGGAGTATAATAAGGAGAAGACACAGGTGAATGATGATGATAACTCCGTCATCAAGGAGTTTGTCAAGAACCACATTGCACTGTTCAACTACTCTGTATCCGAGAACTCCGCCGATTCCATCGTGCTCATGAACGGTAAGCGTGTCGTCCTCACATCGAATGCGGTGGGGGCCACATCCATTGTCTCTGGCAATGTGCATTATGAGAATGGCATTCTCTTCGTCCTCGACGGAACGATTGCCTATGAGCCGAATGTTTTTGAGTATCTGCGTAAAGATGCAGAACTCGACAGCGTTGCCAGTTTCTTCTATAACAGTCACTTCTATCGTAAGGAGTTTCTGGCATCAAAGAGTGTGCCCGGAGGACTTGTCGATGGTAAGACGGTCTATCTCGACTCCGTTTTCCAGCAGGAGAACGAACTGTTCTACGGACAGTTCTTCAGTGCACGACTTGATCAGGAGGACAGTACTTACTGGATGGTCGTTCCTACCAACGACATGTGGACAAAGCTGATTGACGAGTACACACCTTACTTCAATTACGATAATAAGGTGCTGGACCGCGATTCACTGGTTTACACACAGCCGCGAGTGGCCATCATGAACGGCGCCATCTTCAGTCGGACACTCAACACCGATAATGCGCTCCGTGATTCTGCATTCTCGACATTAGCCACTGAGGGAACCTATCGTGAGTCTTTCTGGGGCGCCCCCTGCCTCCACTACTATCAGTTCGGAGACGGAACCGGTAACAGCACCCAGAAACCGTTACAGACAGGTGGCGTCTTGGCCGACACCAAGAATGTTGACTGCTCCAATGGTATCGTGATGAAGGCCGACAAATGGAACTTTGACCCCCTGAACACCTTCAGACAGGTCATCGTCGTTCAGGCTGTCAGTCGCGGAAGTATTCAGGAGGTCAGCAAGGTGGAGAACTCTACCACGCATGATATGGAGGCCACGGTGACGCCTACGCCGCGTGTCATCTCCAGCGATAATCCATTCTATGGAAAGATCTGGGGCAATGCCTTCGAGGAGTTCGTTCCCGCCAAGGCAACGGTCAACCATACCGTTACGTTCAATATCCGTAACGTCCTTTCCAACATGGGTTATGATATCTACCTCGTCTCTGCCCCCGCTCTGGCTAACGATAGCAATGCCACGGAAATCGACCGGTTGCCGACGAAGCTCCGCTGTACGCTCACTTATCACCTCCAGAAAGGTGGCGAAGAGAGCACGGTTCTGCAGTCCAGCGTTTCAACAACGCCTGACGTCGTCGACTACCTCCTTTTGGCTGAGGACTTCAAGTTCCCCACTTCGTCCTATGGGCTTATCGAGGATAAGCCGCAGGTGACACTTGCCGTCGAGACACGTGTCTCACCGACCGAACTGCGTAAGAACACCTACACCCGTACCATGCGCATTGCTTATGTCTTGCTCGTTCCTCATGGAATCTCCCATGTCGATGAAGAGAACTTCTATATCACACCTCATGGTGATGGCGAGACGTTTGTAATGCCTATCATGTAATTAGTATCAATCTCCAAGAACAGAAACGATATGAAAAGATATATATTATTCGGACTTACCCTGCTGATGGCATTCCCTGTATGTGTCTCAGCCCAGGATGACGATACCGACGACGAGGTGGAGACTGTTGTCCGTACGATTAAGAAAAAACAGAAGCAGTACACCACACGTGTTGTACGCGGATACGTCAAGAGCGCTTCCTCTGGACAGCCCATCCCTGGTGCCATCGTCAGCGCTGATGGTGTAGAGGGCTATAGCGTACTCACTGAGGATGATGGAAGCTATGAGCTCAAAGTGCCCCTCTTCACAACTTCTATCTATGTCTCTACTCCCGACTTCAATCCTGTGAGGTTGGGACTCCGACAGGACGAACAGCAGCGCGAAGTCGTTCTCTATCCCTCTACCTTCACCGCTGAATACGGTAAGACGACTGATGCACGCGATGACCGTATGGCTAACGACTTCAAGTATACCAATGCCGTCAACATCAAGGAGGAAATCCAGAAGCAGCTTGGTGGACAGGTCTATGCCATCACACGTAATGGCACCCCTGGCGTGGGTAGCGTCATGTTCATCCAGGGACTCAACTCCCTCCATGTCAACGCCCAGCCACTCATCGTCGTCGATGGTGTCATCTACGACCAGCAGTATGGTCGTACACTCCTGCATGAGGGATTCTATAACGACATTCTCTCCGCCATTAACCCGGCCGACATCGAGAAGGTCACCGTCATGCGCAACGGTACGGCTCTCTATGGCGCCAAGGGCGCCAATGGTGTGGTCCTCGTTCAGACACGACGTAACAAGTCAATGGCTACGCGTATCACCGCGAATATCTCTGCCGGTGTTACACTCGAGCCGAAGTTCCTCTCAACGATGAACGCTGACCAGTATCGTAGCTATGCGTCCGAGCTATTGAAGACCACCAACACTTCCATCCAGACGTTTAAGTTCCTCAACGAGGATCCTGACTACTACTATTATAAGCAGTACCATCAGAACACCGACTGGAAGGACTATGTCTATCACACAGCCATGACGCAGAATTATGGTATCAATATCGAGGGTGGTGACGCTGTTGCTAACTATAACCTCTCGGTAGGCTATGTCAATCAGCAGAGTACCCTGAAGTGCAACGACATGGACCGACTGAACATTCGGTTCAATACCGACATCTCTCTCTCACAGCGTCTCGACGTGCGTTTCGATGCATCGTTTGCCAACATCACACGTGACATCCGTAACGATGGAGCACCCGAGAGCTATGATGAGGGTACACCGACTGCTCCCGGATTCTTGGCTTATGTCAAGAGCCCATTCCTCAGCCCCTATAGCTATGGACTCGGAATGCTCAGCGACTCACACTACGACATCGAGAACGAGTCCTACCTCTCGGAGGCACTGGCCAACTACACCGGTTATAACTGGCGACTTGGTAACCCTGCTGCCATCAACGAGTACGGAGAGGCAGACAACAAGAACCGCTTCGAGAACTCCATGCTGAACCTCACCATCACGCCTAAGTACCATTTCAATGAGCATCTCAATGTCTCCGAGCATTTCTCTTATAACCTCGTTAACACCAATGAGATGTTCTACATACCTATCAATGGTACACCGTCCTACTATGTCAGTAGCATCGGAGGATACCGCGACAATGAGGTCCGCTCACTCGCATCCAAGCAGAACTCTGTCATGAGCGATACACGTATTGACTGGCAGAACCGTTACGATGCACACAATATCCATCTCTTTGGCGGTGCGCGTATCAACTGGGAAACCTACTCCATGACCTCGCTTCTCGGTTATAACACCGGTAATGACAAGACACCATTCATGAAGTCAAGTCTTATGAACACCAATGATGTCGGCATCAGCGACTCATGGAACTCTTTGGCATGGTATGCGCAGGCTGAGTACGACTACAAGGGACGCTATTTCCTGCAGGCCAACCTGACAGCCGAAGGCTCATCACGCTTCGGTAAGGAAGGAGGAAACATCCGCGCATTCGATGCAGCATGGGGACTGTTCCCTGGTGTGCAGGCTGCATGGGTGATCACCAACGAGCCGTGGATGGCTGGCAACAAGAGCATTGACTATCTGCGACTCATTGCAGGATTCGATGTCAGCGGTAACGATGACATTGACTACTACGCTGCACGAAGCTACTTCAGTGCTACGCAGTTCCTCCATTCCATCAGCGGACTGACGTTCGAGGGCATTGGAAACACCAAGATTCAGTGGGAGACGACACGTCGCTTCAACGTTGGTCTGGAATCCAGCCTTCTCAACAACCGTCTTGGACTCACCTTCAACTATTTCCGCTCCTACACGAACAACCTCCTTACACGCCAGTCGCTCGGCTTCCTCTCTGGACTGAACGAGAACTGGTCTAACGGAGGAAAGCTCCAGAATGAAGGATTCGACGTCACCGCCACCGTTAAGCTCGTTACTGCCAAGGACACCCAGTGGCAGGCAGGACTCTCCGTCGGTCATTATAAGAACCGCATCACGGAACTGCCCGACGGACAGAGCTTCATCGATACCAATGTCTATGGCGCAACCATACGGACGCAGGTCGGACAGGCTTCTAACGTCTTCTACGGCTATCGTACATATGGTGTCTTCACCACCACGGCCGACGCCGAGGCGGCAGGCCTGTATATTCTTGCCGATAACGGTATCGACAAGAACTACTTCAAGGCAGGTGATATGCATTTTGCCGACCTTAATGGCGATCATCAGATTACCGAGGCCGACCGTACGGTTATTGGCGACCCCAACCCCGACATCTATGGTAATATCTTCACAACACTTGCCTATAAGCGCTTCAAGCTTGACGTACGCTTCAACTACTCGCTTGGAAACGATGTCTTTAACTACCAGCGCTCACAGCTCGAGGCTGGCTCTCGCTTCATGAACCAGACAACGGCTCTCAACCGCCGCTGGCAGGTTGAAGGACAGCAGACCGACATCCCGCAGATTGCATTCCAGGATCCCATGGGTAACTCGCGCTTCAGCGACCGATGGATTGAGGACGGTAGCTACCTGCGACTTAAGACCGTTACACTTAGCTACGACCTGCCGCTCAACTCTGAGTACATCCAGGGATTGCAGTTCTGGGTACAGGCAAACAACGTATTCACGCTCACACGCTACCTCGGAACCGATCCTGAGTTCACGATGACCTCTAATGTCATCGGACAAGGCATCGATATCGGCCAGCTCTCACAGAGCCGCTCTTTCGTAGCTGGTGTTAAGATTAACCTCTAAGCGGCCGGTCTAATTGATAATTGAATATTGAAAATTGATAATTATGAATAGCAAGATAAACAGTAGACATCTGATAGGTTTATCATTTATCATTTGTCATTTATCATTTAGCATGATGCTTGCGTCATGCGCTGACTTCTTCGAGCAGGACTCTGAGCAGGTCATCTTCACTGATCGCGAGCACCTGAATTCAGCCACTGACACCATCTACAGCGTCACTGGCATACTCTCCAAGCTCCAAGTGATCGCTGACCGTACCATCCTCCTCGGAGAGGCAAGAGCCGATCTCGTAGACGTCACTAATGTCACCAATGCTGACCTGCGCGACATCGCCTCGTTTAACATTGGCGATGACAACATCTATAACCAGCCGCGCGACTACTACGCAGTCATCAACAACTGCAACTATTTTGTCGAGCATGCCGATACGGCCCTTCGCAATAACCGCAATGAATACATCTTCATGCGTGAGTATGCCGCTGTCAAGGCCATACGCGCCTGGACCTACCTCCAGCTTGTGCTCAACTACGGCTCTGTGCCCTTCGTCACGCAGCCCATACTCACCAAGCAGGAGGCCGAGGCCGACTATCCGCGTTATGACCTGTCTGCCGTTTGCCAGTATTTCATCAACGACCTGCTGCCGCTTGCCGATCGCTACGGACGTGAGTACCCAGCCTATGGCGACATCCGAAGCAACGACTCACGCTTCTTCTGGTTCCCCATCAATATTGTGCTTGGTGACCTGAACCTATGGCTCGCCAGCACGACGGGCTCCGTCAGTGCTTACCGCGAGGCGGCATTACGCTACTATAAGTACATTAACGAGCGCAATGGTCTCAACTCCTTCTACGCTGCAGGTGTCAACCTCCTGACGTGGGCACCGGGAACATCCGACTGGGAAACGCTGTACTCGTGGGGTAATATCTCCGAATACACCTCTGAGCGCTACTCCGAGCAGGCCGAGCTTATCACCATGATACCGGGCGACTCTATCCCGGCCGAAGGCAACTATAGTCAGCTGCGCAACATTTTCAACTCAACACGTGACAACGACTATAAGGTCTCACTCACGCCTTCACCGCAAATGATCCATATCTCTGAGTCACAGGTTCATTGCTGTGTCAACGAGAGTGGAACGGCTGTGCTCTATGCACCTCAGGGACTGCCTGATCATCTGACCGGTGACCTGCGCTTCTACCGTACCTACTCCGAAGGCTACGCACGCGACCTCGCGACCAACGAGCGCATCAAGACGCAGTACATTGAGAAACACTCCACGCGAAACGTGCACATCTACCGTAAGCAGATGATCTACCTGCGACTTGCTGAGGCTCTCAATGGAGCAGGATACCCGCGAATGGCTTTCCAGATTCTCTCGCAGGGATTGAATAACGATGTGCTGGAGGAGGAAGTACTGCCTTATGTCGATGCCAACGACTCCACTTTCGTTACACAGTTTGACTTCCCGCGTTCACGCTATGGTCTTTTCACAGTTAACCACTTCACCGGAGGACGAACCGTGGGTAACATTAACACGATGGGACTGCACACACGTGGATCGGGTTGGACACCGCTCAACGAGTTCTACCAGTTGCCCACCGACTCGCTGCTCACCGAAGAGCAGCTGCGACCTATCCAACAGCACTATGTCGACAGCCTCATACTCAACGAAGAGGCACTCGAGCTGGCGTTCGAGGGAACACGCTTCTATGATCTCATGCGTTATGCCCTGCGTCAGCAGAATCCCGGCCAGACCATGGCCAACTACGTCTATGCCCGCCGTGGTGAGTCCAACCGTAGTGCTATGCGCAGTGAGATTAAGAAGGATATTGAGGACCAGCGTAACTGGTTCTTGAATTGGAACGGAAAGATAGGTTTCTAAGTAGGAGCCGTTTGAATAGAAAAGGAAGTGGGATGCCATGTGTCCCACTTCCTTTTTCTGTCCAACCTTAGTAGAGCAGTAGCAGACCGGCAAAGGCTGCGTAGCAGATCATCCGGATGGGGTTGATCTTCAAGTAGCCTGTACCGAAAGCAGTAGCGGCAAAGAGCGCACAACTGATGAAAAACTGCCAGGGTCCCTCCGTGGGCGTAGAGAAGTTCTCGGCATTGCAAAGCAGTAGTGTGGCTGCGGCGAGGAGGCCGACGACGGCTGGGCGCAGGCCTTTGAACACCGATTGCACCATTGGGGTGTTCATGTACTTCATGAACATCTTACTGATCAGAATCATCAGGATAAGAGATGGCAGTACCAAGGCGAAGGTCGCTGTGACAGAGCCGAGAATCGCCACCAGATGACCATAACCGGCATTGTAAATAGCCGTATATCCGCAGTATGTAGCACTGTTGATGCCGATGGGACCAGGTGTCATCTGCGAGATGGCGACAATGTCGGTGAACTCAGCCGTCGAGAGCCAATGGTGACTCTCCACTGTCTCGTGCTGAATGAGCGACAGCATGCCGTACCCTCCACCAAAACCGAAGAGCCCAATTTTGAAGAACGTGAAGAAGAGGTTAAGGAAAATCATGATTCTGTCGGTTTGATGTACATGCCATAGATGTATCCGGCAATGCCGGCTATCAGTATAATATAAATAGGTGAAACGCCGAGAGCCCAGATAAGGAGGGCTGAGACGACGGGAATCCATATCGTCCACATGTTAAGCTGTGCACGTTTTCCTAAATTGAACGTAGGAACAGCTATCAACGCCACCACGGCCGGACGAATGCCCTTAAACATAGCAGCCACGTATGGATTGTCCTTAAACTGGCTGAAGAATATGGCTATGGCCAGGATGATGAGAAACGAGGGTAGGGCAGTGCCGATGGTGGTACAGATGGCGCCACGCGTCTTCTGCAGCTTATAGCCGATAAAGGTAGCGATGTTGATGGCAAAGACACCTGGACAACTCTGGGCAATGGCAATCAGGTCGAGCATCTCTTCCTTTGATACCCACTGTTTCTTGTTCACCACCTCTTCCTCTATCAAAGGAATCATGGCATATCCACCACCAAGGGTGAATATGCCAATCTTAAAGAAGGTCTTGAATGATTCCCAATAGATATTGCTCATAGGGCTCATGGGACTATTGGGCCTGATGGGATTCTACCCAACGTCGTGCATTGATGAAGGCCTCAATCCACGGTGTGACCTCATCCTGACGGCGGTTAGCCGGATACCAG
>CAZLPO010000009.1:28829-31357 GCA_964561385.1 uncultured Prevotella sp. | reverse complement strand
GGCCAGGAAGTCCAGCTTCTCATAGCTTATGCATGGCTGTCGGCTGAAGAGCTGGGCTACGTGGTTCTGCCCGTCCCATTGCGGCAGATGGTTGAGGTAGTCGCGGATGGGGTTGAAGGTCTCAATCTCGTCCGACTGCACCAGCTCAATGATGTCAGTCTTGGGACTGCCCTTCTCGCAGACCTCCTCGCGCTTGGCACGGATGATGATGCTGTTCAGCGCCTTGTTGGTTAACACGCGCCAGTCGGGCTTGTCGCCAGCTGGCAGGATTACATACTCTACCTTTCCGCTCAGTTCGTTGTAGCGGAAGCGGTAGTTCTCTTTGAGGAACGACTCAACGGCGAGCGTTCCTTCACGCGAAGCTCCAAGAGCCTCACCATGAACGGTAAGTTCTTTACTCATAAATAAAGATTTTAGAAAAGTCAGGCTTAGATTGGCTTATAAGTGTTTCTCATAGCGTCATGCCGAGTGCAAAGGTACGAAAAAAATCTGCGGTATGCAAGTTTTCCGTTCGATAATTTCAATTTTAACACTTGAAATTTTACTCTCGAGTTTCGTCGTTTTCCTTGTGGTTTGTCATGGGGTGGAGTCTTGGGTGGAGTGTTAGGTGGAGTGCTGGGTGGAGTGTTGGGTGGAGTGTTTGCATGCGGCATTCCCTTTGTATAGAGGGCTTCTGGCGAATCAGGGGGGAGTGTTAGCCTGTTCTTGCTCTGCTCGGAGCGGAATGGCAGTCTGCACGGAGCGGAATGGTGGTCTGCACGGAGCGGAGTGAAGCAAATTAAGTCAGATTATATTTGAAGGAAACGAATATGAATAATTGAATACACGAATAAGACAGTTCGTTAAGAAATAATAGGTGAAAGATTTGGCAGTACAAAAAGAATGATGTATTTTTGCAGTAAATAATCAATTTGTTAAGGCAACCCTAACAACGCATGAGATGGAGTAAGGTCATATCACGATTCAAGCAGTTCGGCGGTGTGCGGCTACTGGCTGCATACACCAGGATGGGTATGGCCCGCTGCGTGATGACGGAGGCCATGAAACTGATTCTTGGTAGGACGTCGAGGGATGAAGCTTACGCCGTCATACGCAGGGCTGCGAACAGGCGGTTGCAGGCGCAGTATGCTGACTATATCGTGGAGCGAAAGGAGGCGTATGAAGATGGAAGAGTGGTGAGGGATGATGTAAAAGGAATGAGGGAGGATGGAAGCAGGATGGTGTGGACGTGCTGGCTGCAGGGATTTGACAAGGCGCCCGCGATGGTGCAGGCGTGTCAGGCGTCGATGAGGAACTGTCTCACAGACCGAGAGATCATACAGCTGACCTACGAGAACTACACAGACTATGTGACGCTGCCAGAGCATATTGTGCGGAAATATGAGCGGGGGCTGATGCCGCCGGCATTGTTTGCTGACCTGCTGCGGTTAGAGGTGCTGATTCAGCATGGCGGGACGTGGATGGATGCCACGATGTTCTGCACGGACGCAGGGTTACTGGAGAAAGACTCCTGGCTGCAAGAGATTATGGACTGCGACCTGTTCATGTTCCAGGCGCTGCGTAAGGGCGATTCCCGTTTCTGGGGTATTTCGAACTGGTTCATCACGGCAAGGCCCGGGTGCCGACCGTTGATGGTGTTGCGCGATGTGCTGACGAAGTATTGGCAGGACTACAGCGTAACGCTGGACTACTATATGTTCCACGACTTCTTCAACGCCATAGCGCGGCTGTATCCCGAAGAGATTGCAGCCATGCCACGGCGTAACCGATTGGGACCGCTGAGGCTGATGCAGGGGAAGGGCTATCAATTGACCAATGACGGACTGACGCTGAAGGATGAAGCCTGGGTGAAGGAACTCACCAAAAGGGTGATGGTGCATAAACTTGACTACAAGTGACTGGAAAAAGCGTCAAAGATTTGTTGATTCAAAAATAAAGTCGTATCTTTGCAGATAGAGAAAAAAAAGGAGAATAAAAGGCTGTCAAGAACAATGTTGAGACTTCAAGAACTGTGCATCGTTGAGTCGCGAGAAGCACTAAAGAGCATTCCGGAAGGGAAAGTGCTGATCAACACGATTAACGCCCATTCATATAATGTGGCACAGCGAGATGCTGTGTTTGCTGAGGCACTGCATACGGTTCAAGGTTCGCAGCCTTGCATGAAATATTTGATACCTGACGGGGCCTCAATAGTAAAAGCATGCAGATGGCTGAAAGCTAAGTCGCAGCCGAAAGAGCGCATCGCAGGGTGGGACCTCTTCCTTTTCGAGATGAGGAGGGTTAACGATGACGTTAACCATAACCATAACGAAAACGAAAAAAGGCGTGTGATGTTCTTGGGATCGTCGGAGAAGGTGCTGGCACTAATCAAGGAACGGGCGGCAGTGGACTATCCGAATATAGAGGTAATCACGTTTTCGCCACCCTATAAACCGGAGTTCTCGAAGGAGGACAACCAGGCAATGATACAGGCTATCAACGATGCCAACCCTGATCTGCTGTGGATTGGGATGACGGCGCCGAAACAG
>CAZLPO010000009.1:0-28729 GCA_964561385.1 uncultured Prevotella sp. | reverse complement strand
TATCAACGATGCCAACCCTGATCTGCTGTGGATTGGGATGACGGCGCCGAAACAGGAGAAATGGACATACGAGCACTGGCAGGCGCTGAACATAAATTGTCACGTCGGTACCATCGGAGCTGTGTTCGATTTCTATGCAGGAACGACGCAGCGTGCACCGCTATGGTGGCAGGAGCACGCCTTGGAGTGGCTATACCGGCTGTTGAAAGAGCCGAGAAGAATGTGGAGACGCTACGTCATTGGCAATCCACAGTTTATATGGCATATCGTTAAAGAAAAGTATTGTAGGAGATGAGGAATAACAATCAGTCGAACAACCTGATTAAGTGGGGTGTCATCATCGGAGATTTCGTGGTGCTGAACATCCTGCTTGCATTATCAATACATGTTTTTTCTGGCTTTGAGCTATGGAATGAAGATAAGGTAAGGGACTTTTTCCTGTTCTGCAATCTGGCGATGGCCATCAGCCAATATAAATTTTCTCCCATCGTTCATCTTAGACGGATTGGGGCGGACAGTATCATTAAGCGGACCTCGCTATTGGTTTTTAGTGAGACGCTGCTTTCCTATCTTCTGCTTCGTACGATTCAGTTTGAAGCACGTGTTGGTTGGCCTCTGTTAACCTTAGGCATCTTATTATGGTTCATCCTGATTATTGTGAGGTTCTTGGAACGATGGGGCATCAAAAAAATCAGGCAGGCAGGATATAATACGCGTAGTGCCACACTTGTTGGTAATGCTAATGAAATAGTTGACCTTAGCAAGAAGTTGATGGGCGACTCCACGCTGGGCTACCGGATTGTAGGCTACTATGGTGACCAGAAGGAACTGCAGCGAGATGGCAGCATCGATGACTTCATGGCGAATCTGAATACACCAGACAGACTGAAACTCGGTGACGAGGTCTATTTGTGCGTATCTCGTCAGGAAAGAGACATTATCAGCAAAACCATCAGGATGTGCGATAAGCGTGTTCTCAAGTTCTATTATGTGCCTCTCAATCATGAAAGCCTGCATCTTGATCCGGTTGTGCTCGACAATCAGGAATTGTATGCAGCTTACGCGAGTCCGTTGGATGACGCAATAAATAGGCTTGTCAAACGACTGTTTGATATAGTTATAGCCACCGTTGCCATGTTTTTATTGGCACTTTTATATCCATTGATTTATTTCATTGTTAAGAGACAAAGTCCTGGTCCGCTACTCTTTAAGCAAATACGCACGGGGCTGGATGGCAAGGATTTTGTTTGTTACAAGTTCCGCTCTATGCACGTCAACAGTGAGGCCGATAAGCTGCAGGCTACCGCAGACGATCCGAGGAAGTATCCGTTTGGGAATTTTATGCGAAAGACCAACATCGACGAAATGCCACAGTTCTGGAACGTGCTGAAGGGGGACATGAGTGTGGTGGGGCCAAGACCCCACATGCTGGCCCATACGGAGCAGTACTCCAAGCTGATAGACAAGTATATGGTGCGCCATTTTGTGAAACCGGGCGTGACAGGATGGGCACAGGTGACGGGATTCCGTGGCGAGACCAAGGAGCTGTGGCAGATGGAAGGCCGTGTGGAACGCGACATCTGGTATATGCAGCACTGGAGCCTTTGGCTCGACCTGCGCATTGTCTGGATGACTGTCAAGACGATATTCGTGCATGACGAAAAGGCATACTGAGAAATGAAAGAGGTGTCAACGGGTAAGAAGTTCGTGCTTCTGCTGCGCTACGGCATGGGGCAACCGGCTAAGGACAGCGGCAAGCCACTGCCAGTCATCGGGGATGACGAGGAGTGGCTGACAGTGATGCACCTGGCCAAGGAGCAGACGGTGCAGGGCATACTGCAACGGGGTATCCGACTTCTGCCAGAGACGATGCAACCGCCACGCAGAGTCCAGCTGAGATCGTATATGCTGAGCGAGAAGATAGCCACACGGAACAAGCTAACAGACGAAGCGGCTGTGAAGCTGACAACCCAGTTGGGTGAGGCAGGCTTCCCGTGCTGCATACTGAAGGGCCAGGGTAATGCGCTGGCTTATCCGGACCCGTCGGCACGTGTGTCAGGCGATATCGACGTCTGGGTGGTGGCGCCAGTCAAGGACGTTGTACGGTTTGCCAGAAAGGCGAGGCCAGATGCGAAAGCCTGCTATCATCATGTGGAATATGTAAAGAGTGACGGTGTGGAGGTGGAGCTGCACTATCGGCCGGCGTTCCTTACGAATCCTATTTATAATAGCAGACTACAGAAATGGTTCCTCAGTGAAGCCGCCACACAATGTGCCAACCGTGTAGAGCTGGCCAGTGGAGCGGGGGCGGTGAGCGTGCCTACTGACGGCTTCAACCGCATCTTCGAGATGGTTCATATAGCAGACCATATTATACACGATGGCATCGGTATGCGCCAGATGATGGACTACTACTTCCTGCTGCAGCGTGGCTTTACTGAGGAGGAGCGGCAGCACGACACGGTGCTACTGAGACGATTTGGTCTTTACAACACGGCGGCAGCGGTGATGTACGTGCTACGCTGTCTGTTTGTGCTGCCAACGGAACGAATGCTCGTCGCACCAGACAAACGGCGCGGGCAACTGTTATTGAAAGAGGTGCTTTATGGGGGAAACTTCGGCAAATATGACGAAGATGCCAGAAAGGTGCATACGCAACTGGGCCGCAATATGCTCAGACTGAAACGTGACTGGCGGCTGCTGACCGCCTTCCCGTCGGAGTGCCTCTGCGAACCGTTGTTCCGCTGGTGGCACTTCTTCTGGCGTTTACGGTATTAGAACTTGCCACCAGTGTCTTTTCCTTCTACGCTGGTGCTCGTGGGTGCCTTCGTAGGAATAGCCTTGCTCGGCCTCGATGATGAGGTCGTGCCACGTCTTGTGGTGAGTGATCATGCGGTAGATGGTGCCCCAGTCGGGCAGACCGCCGACATTGCGGTCGTCAATCCACACATCGACCTTCAGCTTGCGACTGAAATGACGGTTGTTCTCGGGCTGCTCCTCAGGGTAGTCGCGGTTGACGGCATAGAACTCAACACCACGCTCGCGGCACCAGTTGATGGCATCGTCAAGCAGCTTGCCCTCGCGGACCGACCACAAGATGAGCTTGTGGCGGTCCTTGATGAGCATTTTCAGAGTCTCGATGGCAAAGGGAATCTCCTCGCCAATCTCCGGATAGCGGTGTTCGACGATGGTTCCATCGAAGTCAACGGCAATGGTCATAATCGATCTTTACTTTTTGATGGAGTTGTCGTCCTTGTCCTTGTAGTGACTCTCGGCGTAGTTGCCGTAGCCGCCACCATAGTAACGACCGTAGTAGCCACCACCATAGCGGCCATAGCGTCCGTAGCGTGCATACTTGCCGTAGCCATAGTAGTAACCATACTTCTTCTTCGACATGTCAACACCGTTGATGACGATGCAGAGGTTAGGCAGCTTCTTCTCCTGAGAGAGACTGTTGATGAGACCAAAGCTGGCTTTCGGCGTGTAGTCGGCACGGCAGACAAAGGCGCAGACGTCGGCCTCACGGCCAATCTGTAAGGTATCGGTGACCAGACCGACGGGAGCGGTGTCGAGGATGATATAGTCGTAGTCCTGGCGCAGCACCTCCATGACCTGATGCAGATTGTCGCGCGACAGCAGCTCGGTCGGGTTGGGCGGTATGGGACCAGCCAGAAGCAGGTCGAGGTTGGCATTGATGCCCGACGGGTTGATCTGTGCGTGAACCATCTCCTTGGTCACCTTGTCCTTGACAAGAAGGTTGGTGATACCCTGCTGTTTGTCGGAGATGCTGAACAGATGACCGAGAGCCGGCTTACGGATGTCGAGACCAACGAGAATGACCTTCTTGCCGAGCAGGGCGAACGATACAGCGAGGTTGGCGGCGTTGAAGGTCTTACCTTCGCCGGCTGTCGACGAGGTGAATAAGATGACCTTCTGGTTGCCTTGCAGAATAAACTGTATGTTCGTGCGCATGGAACGGAAGATCTCGTCTGTCTGGTTGTTCTTGTTCTCGTGCACCACGATGCCTGCTGAAGTCTTGGCGCTCTCGCTGGCAACGGCCACATCGGCTACAATAGGCAGGTTGGTGAGACGAACAACGTCCTCATGGCCCTCAATCTTATAGCGGAACAACTCGATCAGGTAGAAGATGAGCAGAGGAATGGCAAGACCGATGACCAGGGCGATCAGCAGAATAATCATGCGCTTGGGACTGACCTTCCCCTCAAAGGCGGGGTCGTCAATGAGTTTACCCTTGTCGGCTGTAGCGGCCAGCGAGATGGCATTCTCCTCGCGTTTCTGCAGCAGCATCAAGTACAGGCCTGACTTCACCTCCTGCTGACGACCAATCTGAGTTAGGATTCGCTCCTGCTCAGGTGTGCTCGACACACGGCTGCTGTACATGGAGTACTGGTTCTGAATACCCTGGCGCTGGATGTCGGCACTGCGGCGAGCCTGCAGCAGAGCGGTGTTGATACTGTTCTGCAGCTCATCGAGCGTACTGGTCAGCGTCTGCACTTGCGGAGCGTTTTCAGAGGCACTGCGCAACAAGCGGTTGCGATCCTGTACACTCTTGTTGTAGTTGATGATGAGCTGTGTGGAAGCCTGATCGGACAGGCCGACATTCGAGGGAATCAGCTCGTAGCGGTTATCGGGGTTGCCGACATATTCGCGCAGGTAGTCGAGCAACTGAAGCTGGGTGTTTGCATCGGACAGCTTGGCCTGGTACTGGTTTGACTGCTGCAGCGTCTCAGAGGCATCCAGACGCAGCTGCGTCAGGTTGTGGCGCTTCTTGTAGCTCTCCAACTCACCTTCAGTGTTACCCAGCTGTTTCTCGATCCTCTCCATACGGTCGTTGATGAACTCCTCAGTCTTCATCGCAATCTCGTTCTTGTCGGCATTGGCCTGACGGTTGTAGCACAGGGCCAACTGCTTCAGGAAGTCGATGCCGCGAAGGGCGTTGGCGTTCCTCAGCGTGATCTTGGCAATGGAGGTAAGCTTGGACGTCGGAGCTACCGACATGGAGCCCACATAACTGCGAGCGACCAGCATCGGTGGACGGATGGTGACAAAGAGCGAGCGGTCGTAATTCTTCCATTTGTAGCCGGGGTTCTCGGTGATGGTGATGACACCGGCCTTGGTCTTGAAGTTGACGGGGAGAGAATCGAAGTGGGTCTTGAATACCTGCAGGATAGCACCGTTACGGTTAATGGTGCCTTCAAGGTCGTAGTCCTGTTTCTTCTCGTTCTTGTTGATGACCATCTTGAAACTGGTGAGCTCTTCCAGAATGTTCTTGTCCATACGCTCCAGACTGGCTGGATCCAAGTCAACGTTCAGCGGCTGGGTCTTGTAGATGAGGTTGTCCTTGATACGTCCCTCGATCTTGTACTCCGTGTACAGCTTCAGATCCTTTACAGCCTCCTGGGCCAGGATGTGGGAGTGCAGGATCTCCACCTCGTTCTCGATACCGGCCGAGTTGGTGATGATACCCAGGTCCTGCATGTTGGCCAACATCTGGTTGTTGCTGCCCCTACGCTGCTGTACCTCGTCCTTGACCAGAATCTTAGATGACATCTGATAGACTGGCGACTTGTATCGCAGGTAGATGAATCCAAGGCAAAGACAGATGAACACTGATAGCACAAACCACTGCCAGTTCAGGATGAACAGTGACAGAATGGTTCGGAAGTCGAAGGAGGTGCCTTCTTCTTCCGGCACAAACACTTCTGTTGAGTTAACAGATTCTTGTTTCTTGATTTCTTCCATGGAAATATTACTTTGTTTTTATTGATTGTTCTTTTCTGCAAGCTGAATCAGATACTGCCCGTAACCGTTCTTCAGCATCGGCTGCGCCAGCTGCTTCAGACGTGCGGCGTCAATCCAGCCTTTTTTGAAAGCGATCTCCTCAAGACATGCCACTTTCAGCCCCTGGCGCTTTTCAATGACTTCGATGAATGTCGATGCCTCGGCCAGCGAATCGTGTGTACCCGTGTCAAGCCATGCAAAGCCGCGCTGTAGCGTCTGGACCTTCAGACGCTGCTGTGAGAGGTAGGCCTGGTTGACCGTCGTAATCTCCAGTTCACCACGGGCAGAGGGCTTGATGTGCTTGGCAATCTCAACAACACTGTTCGGATAGAAGTAGAGTCCAACCACGGCATAGTTGGACTTGGGGTGAGCAGGCTTCTCTTCAATGGAGAGACAGTTGCCCTGCTGGTCGAACTCGGCCACGCCATAGCGCTCAGGGTCGGTGACGTAATAGCCGAAGACGGTGGCGAGGTTGTCTCTCTCGGCATTCTCAACACTCTCGCGGAGCAGACCGGTGAAGCCGGAGCCGTAGAAGATGTTGTCGCCAAGGACGAGACAGACACAATCGTCGCCAATAAAGTCCTCGCCAATGATGAATGCCTGGGCAAGACCGTCGGGCGAAGGCTGCTCGGCGTAGTCGAAATGCACGCCCAACTCATGCCCGTCGCCCAGCAACCGCTTGAATCCCGGCAGGTCGTGGGGCGTCGATATGATCAGTATCTCCCGGATGCCAGCCAGCATCAGCGCCGAGATAGGGTAGTATATCATCGGTTTGTCGAATATAGGTATCAGCTGTTTGCTAATGCCCTTAGTAATGGGGTAGAGACGTGTCCCGCTGCCTCCCGCCAATACGATACCTTTCATGTTTTATTGTACTTGTCGTGTTTGTTTCTGCTGCAAAGATACATATTTTTTCTTGAAAACAACGTTTTCGAACTAAAATTTGTGCTAATTGGAGAAAATAATGTAACTTTGCATCGCAAAATTTTAAAAGTATGGCATTTCTATCAAAATTGTTTGGTCGTAAATCGGCCAGTGAGCAAGAGAGAAAAGTGGGCGGCATGGAGAATTTCATGACGCTCATACGTGTATATTTTCAAGCAGTCATGGCAGCCGACCTGCACATCACCAATCTGGCGGCTTTGCCCGATCTCCGCGTGTTCAAGTCGACACTTAAGATTCCGACTGCCAATAACCGACTTGGCGTCGCTGAGAAACAGCGGGTCACCAAGATGCTGGGAGAAATCTATGAGATGGATGAGTCCTTCACCAAGGAGATAGACAAGAGTATCACCAAGCGTTGTAAGACACCGCAGGACATACAGACATATATGTATCAGTTCCAGGGGTTTACACAAGATTTGATGATGCTTGCCTCGAACCTCATGAAATTCAAGGCGCGCATTCCTTCTGTCTTCAAAAAAACCATCTATACGATGACGGAAAAGACCATTGACGACATCTTCAACAAGAATGATTTTACTGACCCCAGCGTCATGAAGTCGGTCGTGGCAGTCAGGCAGCTTAACAAGAAACTCGGGTTCTCCCAGCAGTGGGTTACGCAGTTCGTCTATCGCGTGCTGATGCTTGCCAAAAAAGAAAAGAAACCTCAGGAATAATGGTCGACTGCGGAAGGTGAAATAATTATAAAATCAGATGATGCCAGTTAAAACATGTTAAGACTCGGCAACTTTCATCTTACAACCTTCAACTTTCGACCAAAATTGCTTATCTTTGTCAGATAAAACTATAGTCATGAGCCAAAACGAGAAGACCATAGCCACGTTCGAAACACGAGTCAGGCAGATGTTACTCCGTTTTCAAGAACTGAAAAAGGAGAATAATGACCTCTATGCCCTGCTTGAAAAGAACGAAAAGGACATTAACAGTCTCAAGGCGAAGGTTGATCAGCAGGAGCGTGACTATAACTCACTCAAGATGGCACGTATGCTTGAGATTACCGACGGCGACCTTGAAGGCGCCAAGGCCAGGCTTGCAAAGCTCATCCGTGACGTGAACAAGTGCATTGACGTCCTCAGTGGCGAAAAGTAACAACAGAACGATGCCAGAAGTAAACAAGGAGAAACTACATATACGTCTGCATGTGTACGACGAAGAAATCGAGGTTACCGTCAACCGCGATGAAGAGGAGTACTACCGTGCAGCCGCGAAGCTGATAACTGATCGCTACAATGCGTATTCCCAAGCTTACAAGGGACGCAAGAGCGATCATATCATAGCGCTGATGGCTTTGATAGACATTGCGCTGATGTATCAGCGTGAGCGTTCGAAGAACGACACACAGCCATATGATGTTATTCTCTCTCGTCTGACTTCTGAGATTGAGGAAGCACTGAAATAGCAGGAGAGAGTATTAACACCTATATATATTAATTATGGTACTTACACTGATTATTATTGCCGCTGCCGCCCTTATCATAGGAGGCATCTGCGGATATTTGGTTTTCCGTTATGTCATTAAGGGAAAATACAATGAAATGGTAGGGGCCGCCGAAAAGGAGGCCGAGGTCGTCAAAAAGAAGAAACTGCTCGAGGTTGAGGAGAAATTCCTCAATAAGAAGAGTGAACTGCAGAAAGAGGTGCAGCAACGCAACCAGCAGTTCCAGCAGAATGAGAACAAGCTGAAGCAGCGTGAGATTTCCCTGAACCAGCGTCATGAGGAGCTCGGACGCCGTAAGAACGAGCTCGACAATCAGCAGCAGCGCATTGAGAATGAAAAGAAGCTTCTCGCCGTCAAGCAGGAGGAACTGGAGAAGATGCAGCTCAAGGAGCGCGAGAAGTTGGAAGAATTGTCGGGACTTAGTGCCGACGAGGCTAAGAGTCGTCTGGTGGAGAGTCTCAAAGACGAGGCACGCACGGACGCCCAGGCTTATATCAACGAGATTATGGACGAGGCGAAGCTCAATGCCAATGCCCAGGCTCGTAAGATTGTCATTCAGACGATACAGCGTGTCGCTACTGAGACGGCTGTCGAGAACTCTGTCTCTGTGTTCCACATTGACAACGATGAGGTGAAAGGTCGTATCATCGGTCGTGAGGGACGTAACATCCGTGCCCTTGAGGCTGCCTGTGGTGTTGAAATCGTTGTTGACGACACCCCTGAGGCAATCGTCATCTCAGGTTTCGACCCTGTGCGCCGTGAGACCTGCCGTCTTGCCCTCCACCAGTTGGTGGCCGACGGCCGTATCCACCCTGCACGTATCGAGGAGGTGGTTACCAAAGTGAAGAAACAGCTGGACAACGAGATTATTGAGACGGGTAAGCGGACGGCCATCGACTTGGGAATCCACGGATTGCATCCTGAACTGATTCGTATCATCGGTAAGATGAAGTATCGTTCCAGTTACGGACAGAATCTGTTGCAGCATGCCCGCGAGACGGCAAACCTCTGTGCGGTGATGGCTGCTGAACTCGGTTTGAACCCGAAGAAAGCCAAGCGTGCCGGACTGTTGCATGATATCGGTAAGGTGCCTGATGAGGAGAGTGAGATGCCTCACGCACTCTATGGTGCCAAGATTGCTGAGCAGTTTAAGGAGAAACCCGATATCTGTAATGCCATCGGTGCCCACCATGATGAAATGGAGATGCAGACGCTGCTGGCGCCCATTGTCCAGGTGTGTGATGCTATCAGCGGAGCCCGTCCTGGTGCCCGCCGCGAGATTGTCGAGGCCTATATCAAGCGTCTGAACGATCTGGAGGCTATCGCCATGAGCTATCCGGGTGTTACCAAGACCTATGCCATCCAGGCAGGCCGTGAGCTGCGTGTCATCGTTGGTGCTGACAAGTTGGACGATGCTTCGACCGAGGCTCTGAGCGGAGAGATTGCCACGAAGATTCAGAACGAGATGACTTATCCTGGACAGGTGAAGATCACTGTTATCCGCGAGACACGTTCCGTGGCTTACGCCAAATAAGTAGAGAGAGTATTACTGTTATCAGTAGAAAGATACCGGCGACGCCAAAGGCCATTGTGCTGTTTGGCGTCGCCGGTTGGCTAAAGCGACACTGATATTCCAGCATACGGTCGATGTAGGCATCGACGGTCTGCCAGTGGCCAGCCTCCATCTCCTGTTGAAGACGGGGCAGGACTTCACGGATGTACTTCTGGTGCTCTGTACCCAGTGATGCTGGCAGGGCTTCGGCGGGAGCGTACCATATAACGGTGCCGTCTTCCTGACAATGGGGGAAGAGACGCAGCGTCTGCCAGTTGTCTTGATAAAAGATGAAAGAGGTGAACTGCTGTTCAGCCGTCAGACTGTCGTTGGACGAGAGAATCCGCCGGGCGTGATAGCCCAGCGGATAAATGCCTGTCTCGTCGTTGAGCAGCAAACGGCAGAAATGTGCTGCTTGTGCTTGAGGAATGGTGTTCATCAGATGCTTTCTATGAATTTAACGATAGCATCGCGGTCGGCCTTCGGCAGGTTGTAGAACTTCTCGGTGGCGCGATAGCCCTGCGACTGACGGCTGTAGCCGTGCCACATGATGGCCTCGATGACCGTACGTGCACGACAGTCGTGCAAACGGTCGTCTGCACCCGTCAGACGACGTGAGAGTCCACGACCCCAGAGTGGGGTGGTGCGGCACCAGCCAGTGCGGATGTCGTTCTCCATGAACAGCCGGTGTTGCACCATATCGGTGTAGGGCCAGATGGTCTGATGGGGGAACTTGGGGAGCAGTTTCGTGTAGTCACCGTCTTTGACCAGACCGTTGGCATCGGCGTATGCCTTTGTTGAGGCGTCTACCCACATATTGTCATTGCCGGTTGTCCATGACGGACGGTGACACTGGGCGCAGCCTATCTCTGTGAACAGCGTTTTGCCGCGTTGTACATCGGCATCGTTCAGGTTACGGGCGGCTGGGACAGCCAGACCGCGATGCCACACCATGAACTGATAGTACTGCTTGTCAGTCATCTCTTCCTTGCCATTGTAGGGTGCGCCCTGGAACAGATACTTGTCGAATGTCTCTTTCTTGGCAATACTCGAACAGCTCAGAATCTCGTTGATGCGTTCCTTGATGCCAGTTGTGCTGCCGTCGGCATAGTATGGATACAGGATGCTTAACGGTGACGAACCGTGCTGCTGGATGTAGCTGACGACATCTTCGTCCTCGCTCATGGCCTTAGCCCATGCGGGGGTGGTGTAGAGCCAGTGACGGTCGCTGCGTGTCACATTGGTGATGTTCCAGATGGCATTGGCACCGGCTCCGTCCTGCAGCGTGCCGCGAGTCATCGCATAAGTGAAGCGTTTCAGTGGTCCGTGAGAACCGCGATGCGAGCCTGTGTCATTATAGCCAGCTGCGTAGAAGGCCGATGACTTGAAGGTGCCAGCGGCCTTGTCCCACATGTTCGGGTTCAAATCAACATAGGGCGCTTCGGCGGCCCATTGCTTCTCAATCTCCTCATCATCGATGGCATCGAGCAGGCCGACGCCGTAGACGCCGATGGTCGACTCCAACCGCACCTCATAGTCGGTGGGTTTCGGGTTGGTGTTGAAGGCGGCAACGGGGATGGTGACGTCAGGATAGATGAGCGCATACTGCTCACCGTCAGGGAAGGTCATCGGCAGACCGCTGGGCATTGCCGTGACGTTCTTCCACGCGATGTCAATCTGGTTCTCGTCGATGGGAGCCTTGAAGGGCTGCATAGCCTGTGTCTGGGGCATACCCGTCACCTCACTGATGTAGCCCGACGACTCGGTGGTATGGCGTACGCCATCCTCAGTGAAAGCCTCCTGGGGGTGATAGATGACCAACAGGTAGCCGTTTCCGACGGTGTTGGCGCGGTATTCCGTCTGTCGCTTGCCGTGTCCATAGCTCGGATGACAGTGTATGCAGCTGTTGCGTACCCAAGCAGGGCCGAGACCCTTACGTGGAGCCTGCTCCAGCGTGTAGAGATGTTCGAAGAAATCCTCACCGGTGTTGAAGTCTTCCTCCATGCCACTGACATTGGCCAGTGCCGGTGCCGGTGCGGAGTAACTGGCTTTCTCGGTGGTTCCCAGCTTTCCGCCAGGGAACCACTCGTCGGCGCTGAAGTTACCTGTAGCCTTTCCAAATACATCCTCGGACGGGGTCAATGGGCCGAGGTTCTCGTTGTTTTCATCATCAGAACATGCTGACAGCACAGTCGCTGCCAGCATGGTCACGATGGATAGTCGTGATAGTTTGTTCATAGATTGTTGATATTATATGTATTACTCTTCGGTAGTGGACTCCCAGTTTGTGGGGTCGTCGAAGTTCTTGTTCCAAATGATGCTGCAGTATTTTACGAACGGAGCCGGCATCTTGCCAATTTTGTCAATAGCGCTGTTGAAGGCGTTCTCGACATTCGTGTTCATGGCGTCCTGACTGACGCTGGCGAAGAAACTGTGGAAGCTGCCCTGTGCGGCACTGCCGTCGAGGGAGCCGAGCCATACGTTGCGAATGCTACGGATGTTGTCCTGGAAATCGGTGATGGAGTTATAACTATAGGGTGACTCCACGTAAGCAATGTCGCCAGCAGAGAAGGGGTTGGCAATCTTGGCCGTGCCTACCTCATTGCAGATAGCGACACAGGAACCCTCGTCGTCGCTCAGCACTTGTGCGATGGCATCCTTCAGGGTGGGGAAAGTGCTCTTGCTGCCAGCAACACCAGCTTTCGTCAGGTTGTCGCCATAGGAGAGCCCGTTCTCCGTCTGGTAGTCCAGACCGGCAGCCTTCACAACAGCCACGCGGCTCGCATTCTTTTCACCTTCCCAGGCAACCTGAAGCTGGAAGCAACGCTCTTTCAGCAGTTTGCAGACCTGCTGTGCATACTTCAACTCGTCGGCACCGCTGACGCTGGTGAAGTTGGTGTAGGTGTCGTTACCCTGCAACTCGCTGACCTTACGGTTCTGCCCATTGCGGAACAGGATAAACTCCAGTGCGTGGAATCCCAGAATGGTTGACTCGTCCTCAATCTCAGCGGTCATGCCACCCTTGAAGTAGTCAAGCAATTCGGCACGGTCCAGTGGCCATGAGTCAATAGTGGGGTCGATGCTGAAGTCTGATGCTGCGCCACCAAGGAAAGCCTCTGAACGCTCCCAGTGCTGACGTGCAGCCTTGAAGTCCTGACAGGCTTTGTCAATCTGTGCCTGGGTGATGGTGCTGACGGTCAGACCGCCAAGCGTTTTCTCGAGATCCTCCACATCGTCAGCCAACTGTGTGTAGGTAGGCACGATGACGTTGTTCACGAGGTTGACAAGCACCTGTCTCAGTGCCGACTCTTGCTCAGCACTGAGGTTGGCGCTGGCAATCGTCTGGTTGGCACTTTCCAAAACTGACACCGTGGTAGCGCAGGCATCGATGGCTTCGTTTCCGAAGGTGCGGTCCTTGTACGTCTCGTCTGTTGTCTTGTTGTCGTCGTCATCGCTGCACGACGTCATTGTCAGGGCGCCCAGCATGATGGCCACTGACAGGAAAAGATACTTTTTCATTAGCTTCATAAAACCTTTATTGATGTTTAACTATTACCTTATTATAGAAAGAATCCTTCGTAAGCAACACCGATGTTCACGGCAGGCTCATCATTGTACGCAGCCTTGAGAAATCGCTTAGAATACTCCGCTTTCACTACTATCTGACGCAGCGGGAAGTAGTTGATGCCGACTGCCATGCGCTTGGTGGATGTGTAGTTGTAGCTGATGCCCTTAGTGGGAGAGGCATAGGGATCGTATTGCTCGTAGCGGCCAAAGACATAGAGCTTCTTCTGTTGTTGGCGCAGGCTCTGGATCTGCGAGAAGACATCGTATCCGGCTTCCAGCCCCCAGGCATAGGCATTCTTCGAGACGAAGGCTGAGTGATGGAAGGGTGACTTCTTGTTGACACGATTATAGAGGTACTTCAGTTGCTCTGCATCGCCCAGATAGCCGTAGTCGGCCTGTGCGCGTACTATCCAGTTGTGTCCCTTGTATGTCAGGTCGACGGCACCGATGGCCACACGTCCCTTGTAGGTTGCGTCGACGCCGGCGGCATTGCGCGGGTAGCTGTTGCCAATGGCGTGACCGTAGTATCCAGAGACACCGATGCGTAATCCCCGAACGGTGTAGTTGTCGATGCGTAGTGCTACACCGTACTTATTGGCAACGTCATATTCCAATGGTGACTTTGCACCATTCTTGATCCAGTTCACGTTCGTAAAACCGTCGGCGTTCAGTCCGGCAAGCAGTTGTGCCTCATAGCGCCAGTCGCGGAAGCGGCCATAGAACGAAACACCTGTCTGGTGCCATGTTGAAGGCATGATGGTGCTCTCGCCTTCTGGACGGTAGACGGTGAAAAAGTTGGTGGGCTCGTGGTGGGCGTTTGTAAGCCCAACAGGTACGACGATATGTCCAAAACGCAGGTTGGCAGCCTTGGAGAACGACTTCTGAATCCAGAACTGTTCCAACTCTACCTCGCCGCCCTTCTCGACTTCCTGTTCCCATTCGCCGCCTTCCTCATCTTCTTTCTCATAAGCCAGACCGTTTCCGCCATGCTCGAACTCAATCTCCGTGCCCAGCGACCAACCGTGGCCGAAGTCGTATCCAAGGTAGATGACGGCGTGAGGCAGGTCGAACTTGCCGTGTGAAGGATCGTTCTTGTGCTCTTCGGGTTGTGAGTAGCGACTAACATGGTCGCTGAAAAAGTTACGGCTGTAGCACACCTCACCATAGCCGCCTACGCTGAGCCGACTATGACCTTCGTGGTTCAGTACGCTGTCGGCCGCGCTCGTCTGCGCCCCTACGGGGCTAAATGACAGCTGACAAATAATTAGGAATAAAGCTGTCAGCCACCATTGTCTTTTAGTATATTTTTCCATATCCATCTTTGTTTTCGGCTGCAAAGGTATATAGTTCTTTAACGCTGTGCAATACCTAAAAACGATGATTCTTTAACAAAATACCTAATTATGGCTATTGTGTATGTGCGCGGAAATATGTACCTTTGCCTGCGTAATCAGAAATAGGTATGAAGAATCAGAAAATGTATGAGGCGGACGACAAAATGATCTCGCTTATCCGCGACAACTACGATCTTTTGCAGTCCTTAGGCAGTTTTGGCATCAGCCTGGGCTTTGGTGACAAGACGGTCAGAGAGACGTGTGAAATGAACGGTGTAGACACTTATACGTTCCTTGCTGTCGTCAACTTCACCATTAATGGGTATGGTGACTTCGAAGGTGATGAAAAGCTTGACGCGCGTACCTTATTATTATATCTGGATGCCAGTCACAAGTACTATTTGGACTTTCAACTGCCTTTTATCCGTCGTGAGTTGGAGGATTCCCTTGATGGTGGCGGTTCGCTGGCACAGCTTATCCTGAAGTTCTATGACGAGTATGCCCATGAGATCAGACGACACATGACCTATGAGCAGAAGACACTCTTTCCCTATGTCGAGTCGCTGATTGACGGGCGCCCTACGGCTGACTATAGTATTGAGACCTTCTCCAAACACCACAGCGCGGCTGACAAGAAGCTGCGTGAGTTGAAACTACTCATCATCAAGTATCTTCCCAGTGACGGGTTGCATAACAACCAGCTCACTGCCACGCTCCATGATATCTATGACAACGAAGCCTGGCTGCGGCAGCATGCACAGGTGGAAGACCATGTGTTCGTGCCTGCCATTCGGCGGCTGGAGCAGCTGGCCCGTCAGCAGGATGTTACAAAGAACATCAGCGACATGGTGCTTGGAGCTGGCCAGAGTGCTGATGCACTCTCTGACCGTGAGAAGGATGTCGTTGTCGGTGTCGTTCAAGGTATGCAGAACAAAGAGATTGCCGATCACCTGTGTATCTCCATCAATACCGTCATCACCCACCGCCGTAATATTGCTCGTAAGCTCCAGATCCATTCTCCGGCAGGACTGACTATCTATGCCATCCTGAATGGTCTGGTCGATATATCTGCAGTAAAGTTATAATAGAAATGACTCGGGAGCCTCCCGAGTCATTTCCATATATTGTTGTCAATCCTTTCTTATGACAGGAATCCCAAGAGGGCACCAGCGGCAACAGCAGAGCCAATAACACCAGCCACGTTGGGGCCCATAGCATGCATCAGCAGGAAGTTGTGACGGTCGTACTCCAGACCGAGGTTGTTAGAGATGCGTGCTGCCATCGGAACAGCAGAGACACCGGCATTGCCAATGAGCGGATTAAGCTTCTTGCCTTCGGGCAGGAAGAGGTTCATTGCTTTGACGAAGCAGACACCTGAGGCAGTCGCAATCATGAACGCCATAGCACCGAGAGCAAAGATCTTAATGGTGTTCAGCGTCAGGAACTCTGAAGCCTGTGTGGAGCAGCCAACGGTCAGTCCGAGTAGCATGACAACGATATCGTTCAGCGCTGCGCCGGCTGTCTTTGCCAGACGAGTGGTCTTGCCACTCTCCTTTAACAGGTTACCGAAGAACAGCATGCCGAGCAGCGGCAGACCAGAGGGAACGATGAAGGTGGTGAGCAACAGACCGATGATGGGGAAGAGAATACGCTCTGTCTGGCTTACCTCGCGGGCGGGCTTCATCTTGATGACACGCTCCTTCTTTGTAGTCAGCAGGCGCATGATGAACGGCTGGATGACAGGTACAAGTGCCATGTAGCTATAGGCACAGACAGCGATGGCGCCCATGAGGTTGGGTGAGAGCTTGCTGGAGAGGAAGATGGCCGTGGGACCATCGGCGCCACCGATGATGGCAATACCTGCAGCCTGCGAGGGCTCGAAACCCATAGCCAGTGCCACCATGTAGGCTCCAAAGATACCAAACTGGGCTGCAGCGCCAATGAGCATCAGCTTCGGATTGGCAAGCAGGGCTGAAAAGTCGGTCATGGCACCGATGCCGAGGAAGATGAGTGGCGGATACCAGCCTTGTCGGACTCCTTGATAGAAGATGTTCAGTACGGAGTTGTCCTCGTAGAGACCGATTTCCAAACCAGCATCTGCACGGAAGGGGATGTTGCCGAGAATGATGCCCAGTCCGATGGGGACAAGCAGCAGGGGCTCAAAGTCCTTCTTGATGGCGAGCCATATGAAGAAAGCACCTACCGCTATCATGATAAGGTTGCCCACGGTAGCGTTGGCAAACGCTGTGTAGGTCAGGAACTCATGAAAGTTCTCGATGATAAACTGTCCTAAATTCATAGTTTAACCAATTGTGAGCAGCACGGACCCTTCCATGACCGTGTCGCCGGGTTTGACTGTGATGGAGGTGATGGTGCCTGCGTATTCGGCCTCGATGTTGTTCTGCATCTTCATGGCTTCGAGCACGAGGACGACATCGCCTACGCTGACTTGCTGGCCTACCTGCACCTTGATGTCAGTGACGGTGCCAGGCAACGGAGCCTTGATGGGACTGCCAGCACCGGCGGGAGCAGCAGGCTGTGCTGCTGCAACAGGAGCAGCCGCAGGAGCCGGAGCGGCTACGGCAGGCTTCGGTGCCTCGACCTTGGGCTTGCTGAGCTGCGGGTGTTTAGCCGCGTTGATGGGTTTCTGCAGTTCTACTTCGAACGGAATGCCGTTCACGTTGACTTTTGCGATGTTGCCTTCTACTTCTTCAATCTCTACTTCGTAGTCGACACCTTGTACTTTATACTGATACTTGCTCATTGTTATTCGGATTGATTGGTAATTAATAATGGAACTGTGTCATCTGGTGGAACTCGTCGTTCCAGCTTGATGATTTCTGTCTGATAGTGATGACGCCTGACTCGACATCGTGGACATCGTCCTCGTACTGCTTGAGAGCCATACCGATGACTGCGATGTAGATCTCGCGGTCGATACCCTTGGTCTTGAGACCTTCCTGCAGGATGACACCTGTCTTATGGCCTACCTCAATGGTCTTCTCTACCGTCTTGGTAATGGGCTTGATGGGCTGTTGGTTGGCTACCTTCTTGGCGGTCTCCATGTGGCGCATAATAAGTCCGAAGAGCCAGAAGAAGACGAAGAGGACTGCCAGGCAGAAGAAGACGATGCCCATGGCTAGCAAGGTGATACCAACGCCGTAGGGGTCTTCACGCTTGAGCTTGGCATCCTTTGTCTCATCGGTCTTGATGAAGTTCTCAATGCCCGGTGTTACGTTCTGCGAGGCTTTCACCACCCATTTCTGACCATTGCGAGCATAGCTCTGGTCGGCCCCGAGAGCAGGTACGCTGACGGAGTCAATGAGTTCGACAGCATTGCCGTTGTAGAGTGCAATCCATACGGGCTCCGACATGTTGATTCTCACCGGGAGGTGTAATTTCCCTTGGGCCGGATTGGAGTTGCAGAAGAAGACGAGGTGTTGCCGGCCGCCAATCTGCGTACGAGGCTCTCCGTTGGGGATGATGCTCATGCGCTTGATACGTTCGGGGACGCTCATCTTTGGATCGAGGACGGAACGGTCAGTAGTGATGTACATACCGCGTATGTTATAGGTGGTGAACGAGATGTTCTCCAACTCTATCCACGGTTCACGTGCTCCGAACTCGTCCTGAATGCTGGCGGTGTTGTTTGTCAGCACTTCGTTGATGACAATGTTCTTGGCGCCTTGGCCCATTGCCACAGAAGTACCGAGAAAGAACAGTCCGCTCAGGAGTAATCCGAATTTGTTCATTGTTAGTGTATTATTATTAAGTTATAAGCCGTTAATAAGCGTCAGCCACAGAAGAAGAGAACCACGATCTGTGCTGTGAAGATGCGCAAGAACATCGAAAGCGGGTAGACCGTAGAATAGCCCAATGCCGGGGCTTCCTTCGAGCAGATACTGTTGGCGTAGGCCAGTGCGGGAGGATCGGTGTAAGTACCTGCAATCATACCAGCGATGGTGAAGTAGTTGAACTTGAACTTCAGTCTGGCTATCGGACCGACAATGAGAATCGGTATGATGGTAATCAAGAAACCTGTCAGTACATAGAGCAGTCCATCGCCCTCAACGACAGTCTCGAAGAAGTTCGCTCCAGCTTTGATACCAACGCTGGCGAGGAACAGGACGAGTCCAATCTCGCGTAGCATCATATTGGCAGAGGTTGTGGTGTAGGTGACGAGGTGTATCTTATAGCCGTAACGGCCAATGAGGATGGCGATAATCAGGGGACCGCCGGCAAGTCCGAGTTTCACTGGTACTGGCATACCGGGGATGGCCAGTGGGAATGAACCGAAGATGAGTCCGAGGAAAATACCGACGAAGATGGTAGCAATGTTGGGTGCATTGAGGCGGCGGATGCTGTTTCCCATCTTGTTGGCTACACGGTCAACGGCGTCCTCGGGGCCTACGACCATGATTCTGTCGCCCACCTGCAGGGGGAGGCCTGCTGAGGCGAAGAGATCCATTCCGTGACGGGTGACGCGGGTGACGTTGACGCCGTGAACACTTGAGAAATGCATCGATGCCAACGATTTGCCGTTAATGTCAGGATTAGTGATGAGGATGCGTTTCGACACCAGCGGCTGGTCCTGCTGCTCAAAGTCGATGTCGAGCTTTGGACCAATGAAAGCCATGATGGCTTCCTGGTCGGCCTCGGCACAGACAATCAGCATCTGGTCGCCGAGGTGGAAGATGGTGTTGCGGTTGGGGATGCAGAGTTCACCGTCGTGAACCAGGCGTGAGATGACAAAGTCGCGGTTCAGAAAGTCGTGTACCTGCAGCAGCGTCTTGCCCTCCAGATATTTGTTGGTGACTTCTAAGTGCATCTTGTAAGGCTTCTTGTTTGCATTCTGCTCCTCCATGGCCTTCAGACGATCTTCTTCACGTTCGAGTTTCACCTTGCAGATGTATCTAACCAAGATGGTCGCACCGATGATACCTAATACACCAAGGGGATAGGCACAGGCGTAGGCTGAGGCAATCTGTGGTGCCCCCTGACCGAATACGGTGGTTAGTGCCTCGTTGGCGGCACCAAGTCCAGGCGTGTTGGTTACAGCACCATAAAGCGTACCGACCATCATGGGCAGGTTTGTTGGTTCTGATGTGTCAAAGAAGATGAAGTAACAGGCAAACATGACGATAATGTTCAGCAGGATTGCGGTGGCCGCTAATCCGTTGAGTTTGATGCCTGCCGTTCCGAAGCTCTCGAAGAAACCCGGTCCCACCTGCAAACCAATCATGAAAACGAAGAGTATCAGTCCGAAGTCTTGGACGAATGTAAGGATGGGTGTGGGGGCTGTAAAGCCGATGTGTCCGGCGACGATGCCGGCAAAGAGCACGAAAGTAACCCCGAGTGAAATGCCGAAAATCTTGATTTTCCCTAAATAAACGCCGATGGCAATGACAATAGCATACAGCAGGGCGATGTGCGCCACAGAGTCAGTTGCCGTAAATAAGTCTTTTAACCACTGAAATGATTCCATAACATACTTCTCTTTTTAGGGTGCAAAGGTACTAATAAAATGGCACAAAACCACTATATCTGTGCATTTTTTTTAGCCATAGCCCATACTTTTAACTTCTTTCACATTTACTCGTCCAATTCTTCCTCGCCATCACCTATTTCCTGGTTGTGCTTGAAGACGCGGTGGTGCAGGAAATTCATCAGTTCCAGGCAGACGACAACCATGACTGTAGCGGCGGTGGCTACGATATACATACCAGCACCAGCCGTCATACCAATGGCAGCAGCAACCCAAAGACCGGCAGCGGTGGTGAGACCGCGTACTGCATGCTTCTGGAAGATGATGCAGCCAGCGCCGATGAAGCCGATGCCGGAGACGACCTGTGCGGCGATGCGGGAGACATCGTGGCGTGTCGCTTCGGTGATGGTGACATCGTCGAAACCATGGGCTGAGAGGACCATGAACAGGGCACTGCCCAGTCCGACAAGGAAATGTGTACGGAATCCAGCCTCTTTTGCACGGTATTCGCGTTCAAGACCGATGGCGCCGCCAAGCAGGGCGCCGATGAAGATGCGTAGGATAAAGTCGAGTGTCATCATGCTTTTTTTTCTCTTTTTTGCTGCAAAGATACGAAAAAAACATCATTCGTTGTTCGTTATTCATATTATTTTTCTACCTTTGCAGACATTATGATTCAGGTGACGATAAAAGATGAGGTATTAAGAAAGGCTGCGGAGGATGGCATGGACGCTTTCCTGCAGGTTTTCGTAGATGCCATCAAGGCTGCCATTGGCGGTGAACTGACAGCCGAGACCATGAGCGAACTGACTGCCGATCAAGTGACACTGCTGGCATGGAACATCCTACACGATGAAGTGATGGATGGCGGGTTTGTTCAGCTTATCCATAATGGTTATGGTCCGTTCGTGTTCAAGAACCCATTGGCCAAGGCTTTGAAACTGTGGGGACTGCGCGATTTGTCGAAACTGATATACGATGCCCATACGTTGTGGGTGAGGTATCGTGACGAGATTGAGCGCGACTGCACGGATGAGGAGTTCATGGCCTTGTTTGAACGTTTCCCTGAGTTTGACGACCTTGATGACGACTTTGTGGAAAACGAGGAGTCGTGGACGGGTGCTATTGCCCACTATGTTGATGAGCATATCGAGCACTTTGCGTTAGTTGAAAGTTAAGAATTAAGGGTTAGGAGCTTTGAATAAGAAAGAAGAAGAGATCAGGAAGAAAAGTCCTGTTAACATAAAGAACAAGAAGGCTTCATTCGAATATTTCTTCATTGAAACCTTCACTGCCGGCATTGTCCTGACGGGAACGGAAATCAAGAGTATCCGTTCCGGTAAGGCTAGTCTGGTGGATTCCTATTGTTTCATCATTAATGAAGAGATATGGGTGCGCGGTATGAGTGTGTCCCCCTATTTCTACGGATCGTACAATAACCATGAGATGAAACGCGACCGCAAACTACTGCTTACAAAGCGGGAGATACGCCGTTTACAGAGTGCTACCAAACAGACGGGTTACACCATAGTTCCGCTACTCGTCTTTATTGATGAGAACGGTCGGGCAAAGGTGGATATCGCGCTCTGCAAGGGTAAGAAAGCCTTTGACAAGCGCCAGACATTGAAGGAGAAAGAAGACCGGCGTGAGATGGATCGGGCCATTAAGCACTATTAGGGCGCGTCGCTAATGAATAATGAATAATGAAGAGTGAAGGATGAAAAGGATTCAGGATATTATCAAGGAACGGATACTGGTGCTCGATGGTGCTATGGGTACGATGATACAGTCGTATGACCTCACCGAAGAGGACTTCCGAGGACGGTTTCATCTGTTCCGTGGACAGATGAAGGGTAATAATGACGTGCTGAACCTGTCGCGTCCTGATATAATTATTGATATTCATCGCCGTTACCTGCGTGCTGGGGCCGACATCATTGAAACCAATACGTTCAGTTCGCAGCGCATCAGTGAGGCCGACTATGGGTTGGCCAGTGAGGCTCGCGAGATAGCGTTGGCTGGAGCCAAGTTGGCTCGTCAGGCTGCCGATGAGTTCTCTACGCCGGAAAGGCCTCGTTTTGTTGCAGGCAGTGTAGGGCCAACCAATAAGACCTGTTCGATGTCGCCCGATGTCAGCAACCCCGCCCGCCGTGATTTGACATATAGTCAGCTGTTCGATGCCTACGTGGAGCAGATGGATGCCTTGATAGAGGGTGGGGTGGATGCCCTGCTTATCGAGACCATTTTTGACTCCCTCAATGCCAAGTGCGCCATTGATGCGGCGATGACCGCCATGCAGCAGCGGCATAGGGATCTTCCAATCATGCTCAGTGTGACGGTGAGCGACCTGGCAGGTCGCACGCTTAGCGGACAGACGTTGGATGCCTTTCTGGCATCCGTCTCGACCTATCCCGTCTTCTCTATTGGTCTGAACTGCTCGTTTGGTGCCCGTCAGATGAAGCCTTTCCTGAGGGAGCTGGCACGGCGTGCACCTTATTATATATCGTGCTATCCGAATGCTGGACTGCCCAACTCGATGGGGCTCTATGATGAGACTGCTGAAAGCATGGCACCGCAGATTGGAGAACTCATTGACGAGGGATTGGTAAATATTGTTGGTGGCTGCTGTGGAACGACAGATGCGTTCATCGCTAACTATGTTCCTTTGGTCGAAGGAAAGGCTCCTCATGTGCCTGCCGAGAAACCGCAGGCAATGTGGCTGTCGGGCTTGGAGCTGTTGGAAACAACCAATCTCAAGTCCGTCTTCACCAATGTTGGTGAGCGTTGTAATGTGGCTGGCTCGCGCAAGTTCCTGCGACTCATCAAGGAGAAACACTATGATGAAGCGGTCAGCATTGCCCGCAAGCAGGTGAACGATGGTGCACTTGTCATTGATATCAATATGGATGACGGCCTGCTGGATGCGCGTGCAGAGATGGTGAATTTCCTTAACATGATTGCCGCTGAACCAGATATCGCTCGTGTGCCTGTGATGATTGACTCCTCTGATTGGAACGTAATCGTTGAAGGTCTGAAGTGTGTGCAGGGTAAGAGTATTGTCAACAGCATCTCGCTGAAGGAAGGTGAAGATGTGTTTGTCAGTCACGCTCGTGACTGCATGCGCTATGGCGCAGCCGTTGTCGTAATGTGTTTTGACGAACAGGGACAGGCTACCAGCTATGAACGCCGTATAGAGATTGCCGCACGAGCATACAGCATTCTAACCCAGCAGGTTAATATGAATCCGTTCGACATAATCTTCGACCCTAATGTGTTAGCTGTGGCAACGGGTATGGAAGAGCATAATAGTTATGCGGCTGACTTTATCCGTGCTACCGGTTGGATTCGCAGCAACCTGCCAGGAGCGCATGTCAGTGGCGGCGTCAGCAACCTGTCGTTCTCATTCCGTGGAAACAACTATATCCGTGAGGCTATGCATGCTGTATTCCTGTATCATGCCATCCGACAGGGAATGGACTTTGGTATCGTTAATCCTGCTACGAAAATATCGTACAATGATATACCCGACAATCAACTTGGAATCATAGAGGATGTGATTCTTAACCGACGTCCTGATGCGGCCGAGCGACTGATAGAATTGGCCAGTGAGGTGGGCCAGTCCGGATCTCCTGTTCAGTCGGTTGAATCTGCTTCGGTTGAACCCGACAGAAGTTTGCAGCCAGTCGAGGAACGTTTGGTGGAGTCGTTGGTGAAGGGTGTCGGCGATTATCTGGAAACCGATCTCCAAGACGCGCTTAAGAAGTATCCGAAAGCGGTTGATATTATTGAAGGCCCGCTGATGGCAGGAATGAATAGGGTGGGCGATTTGTTTGGTGCGGGAAAGATGTTTCTGCCGCAGGTCGTGAAGACTGCCCGTACGATGAAACAGGCTGTTGGCATCCTTCAGCCCTATCTGAGTGCCGGACGTACAGGACAATCGGGAAAAGCCGGAAAAGTCCTGCTGGCTACTGTCAAAGGTGACGTCCACGATATTGGCAAGAATATTGTCGCGGTGGTGATGGCCTGCAACAACTACGAGGTCATTGACATGGGCGTGATGGTCCCTGCCAGCCAGATTGTCCGTAAGGCCATTGACGAGCATGTGGACATGATTGGTCTCTCCGGGCTTATCACTCCGAGTCTGGAGGAGATGGTCAATGTTGCCACCGAACTGCAACGTGCAGGCGTGACGATTCCCATTATGATAGGTGGGGCCACGACCAGCGAACTACATGTGGCCTTGAAGATAGCGCCGGTCTATGGCGGACCTATTGTGTGGATGAAGGATGCCTCCCAGAATGCCCCTGTGGCAGCCCGCCTCATGGCGGAGGAGGATACGGTCAGTCAGGAGCTGCATGCAAAATATGAGCGGATGCGTGCCGACTATGAGTCGTCACATATCTCGGTGGTGCCCATTGACGAGGCCCGGAAGAAGAAGCCTCGTCTGTGGGAAAAGTAGAAGCAATCAAGAAAGAAACAGCAATAACGTATGAAACGAATGGAAAAGAATTGGCCTACTGCCGCTCTTAGCCTGTTACTCTTGCTCTGTTGCTCTGTGACTGTGCATGCGCAGCAGAAGCGTGAGTTCCGCGGCGCATGGATTCAGTGTGTGAACGGACAGTTCCAAGGAATGGGTACTGTCAAGATGCAGCAGACGCTGACCTATCAGCTTGATGAGTTGCAGAAAGACGGTGTGAACGCCATCATCTTTCAGGTGCGTCCCGAGTGTGATGCCCTCTATGAGAGTAAGATCGAGCCTTGGAGCCGTTTCCTGACAGGTCGTCAGGGCGTGGCGCCGAGTCCTTACTGGGATCCGCTGCAGTGGATGATTACCGAGTGTCATCGCCGTGGTATGGAGCTGCATGCTTGGATTAATCCCTATCGTGCCCGCACCAAGACGACAACCCAGTTGGCCTCGAACCACATCAAGGTGCTGAAACCGCAGAACTGTTTCGAGTACGACGGTCTGACCATCCTCAATCCCGGTATCCCCGAGAACCGCGACTATATCTGTGAGGTGGTCCGCGACATTGTCTCACGTTACGATGTTGACGGTATCCACATGGACGATTATTTCTATCCCTATCCAGCTGCCGGCCAGTCGATACCCGACGATGCTCAGTATCGTCAGTACTCCAACGGCATTAAGGACCGGGGGGACTGGCGTCGCTATAACGTGAGCCGCTTCATTGAGCAGTTCTACCGCACCGTCCACGAGACAAAGCCCTGGGTGAAGGTGGGCATCTCGCCGTTTGGCATCTATCGTAACAAGCGCAGTGCTGAGATTGGCAGTCAGACGAACGGCTTGCAGAACTACGATGACCTCTATGCCGATATCCTGCTTTGGGTGAATAACGGGTGGCTCGACTATTGTGTGCCGCAGATTTACTGGGAGATAGGCAATAAGGCTGCCGACTACGACACGCTCATCCGCTGGTGGAACCAATATGCCTCGAAGCGTCCGCTCATTATCGGCGAGGATGTGGAGCGCACAGTGAAATATGCTGACCCTCAGAATCCTGCCTCTCATCAGCAGGAGGCCAAGATGCGTCTGCATCGCCAGCTGCCTGGCGTGAAGGGTTCGGTGTTGTGGTATGCCAAGGCTGCCGTTGACAATGTGGGCAACTATGGTACGATGCTGCGTACCAATTACTGGCGCTACCCGGCTTTACAGCCCTCGATGCCTTTTATTGATGGTAAGTCGCCTCGCAAGGTCAGTGGCCTGAAGCCCGTCTGGACCAGTGACGGTTACGTGCTGTTCTGGACGGCTCCTAAAGGAAAGGGGTGGAAAGACGAAGCCGTGAAGTATGTCGTCTACCGTTTCGGTGCTAAGGAGAAGGTGAATACGGCCGATGCAACGAAGATTGTGGCTATCACCACACAGCCGTTCCTCCGTCTCCCTTATGAAAATGGTAAGACGCGCTATACCTATGTCGTCACTGCTCTCGACCGTCTGCAGAACGAGAGCAAGGCAAAGAAAAGCAAGGTGAAACTATAACTGCTGCAGGAAAGTTTCCGCACGTTTCAGATCGTCGGGCGTGTCAATGCCAACGGTTTCTACGTCGGTCTCACCAACACGGATGCGATAACCGTTCTGTAGCCAGCGCAACTGCTCCAGACTCTCTGCTACCTCCAGCGGACTCTGGGGCAGTTGTGTTATCTCTGCCAGAACTTCGCGACGGTAGGCGTAGATGCCCAGATGCTTCAGGAAAGGGTAGTGCTGTAGCCACTCTGCAGTTTCCTTGCCGCGGACGTATGGGATAACCGAACGGCTGAAATAGAGGGCATAGCCTTTGAGGTCGCATACAATCTTCGGCGAGTTGGGGTTCTCCGTCGCTTCTATGCTGTCGAAGCGCTTGCCCAGTGTGGCTATCTGTGTTTGCGAATCATCGAACTGCCGACACAGGGTCTCAATCTGCGAACGTTGTATAAACGGTTCGTCGCCCTGCACGTTGATGATGACATCGGCATCCGTCCCGATCTTCTCAGCAGCCTCTTCAATGCGGTCGGTACCGCTCTTGTGGTCGACACGTGTCATAACGGCTTGGCCGCCAAATGCTTCTACGGCTTTGCGTATGCGCTCGTCATCGGTGGCCACATAGGCTTCGCCGACTACGCTGACAGCTTGTTCGTACACTCTCTGAATGACTGTTTTTCCGCCAAGCATGGCCAGCGGCTTCCCGGGAAAGCGCGTTGATGCATAACGCGCTGGAATAATAGCAATAAACTTCATGTCTTTAATATTTTGCTCGCAAAGGTAACTTAAAAGTATGTATAATCTGTGAATTTCCCGTTAAAAAATGCAATCTCCCTTTGTCGTACGGCTTTTTTTCCTTATCTTTGCCCAACAAATCAGAATAAGACAAGACATTGAAGCATTATATCACTACAATTTGTTTGGCTGTCGCCCCTCTGTTATCGGGCGCACAGAAGCTTACGTTGGGCACTACCGTCACCAAGGACGGCGGTGAGTACAGCGGCGAGATGGTGGCGGGTAAACCACAGGGAAAGGGAAAGGCCGTCTATAGCAATGGTAACTGGTACGAAGGTGAGTATGAGAAAGGCCGGCGCCAGGGTTATGGTGTTTATACATTCTTCGACGGCGAGAAGTACGAAGGCCAGTGGTTCCAGGATCAGCAGCACGGCAAGGGTATCTATTATTTTTCCAATAACAACCGCTATGACGGTCTCTGGTTCCGCGACTATCAGCAGGGACATGGTGTGATGTACTACTACAACGGCGACAAATATGACGGTGAATGGAAACTCGACAGACGTGAGGGTAAGGGAAAGTACACCTTTGCCGGCGGCGCCTACTATGTCGGCGAGTGGAAAGACGACAAGAAGAACGGCCGTGGCTTCTACGACTGGGGCGACGGTTCCACGTATGACGGCCAGTGGGTGGACAACCAGCGCTCAGGCAAGGGCACCTATAAGTATGCCGATGGTGACCTCTATACCGGACAGTGGCAGAACGATGTGCAGCACGGCAAAGGCACCTACCGTTTCCAGAACGGAGATGTCTATGAGGGCGATTATGTCCAGGGAGAGCGCACGGGTATGGGTGTCATCAACTACGCCAATGGCGACAAGTACACCGGTCAGTTCCAGGGTGGCGACAAGCAGGGACAGGGCACCATTGTCTGGAAAAACGGTAATGTCTACATCGGCCAGTGGAGTGCTGACAAGCCCAATGGCCGTGGCAAGCTGACCACCCGTGCCGGAGATGTCTATGAAGGTCAGTTCCGTAACGGTCAGATTGATGGTCAGGGCGTAGCGCGCTATGCGGACGGCTCCAAGTTCAAGGGTACCTTCAAGGACGGCAAGCGTAACGGTGCCGCCGTCGAGGAGGACAAGAACGGCAAGCGCTTTGAGGGAAACTATGTTGATGACAAGCGCGACGGAGCTTTTGTGGAGAAGGATCGCACGGGTAAAGTCATTGCTACTGGAACCTATACGCGCGGCTATCGTCAGGTGACAAAGACCGAATGAACAATTGTTTAACTTAAATACTCATACATTATGATTATCGACACTATTGACAACCTCGGTAAGTACGTGGGTATGAATCCGCTCTTTGCCGATGTCGTTGCGTTCCTCAAGGACCACGACCTTAATACGATGGAGGCAGGCAAGCATCCCATCAAGGGCAGCGACCTCTTTGTGAACATCACAACGGCGAAGGGACGCAGCAAAACAGAGGCTGTGTTGGAGACACACATCGACATGATTGACATCCAGATTCCGCTCGACACCGAGGAAACCTTCGGCTATACGCCGCTGAAGGACCTGCCAGCCTTTGAGTATAATGCTGAGAAGGACATCACGAAATATGGCGACACGCTGGCACAGACTTATGTCACTTGCCGTCCGGGTCAGATGGCCATCTTCTTCCCGCAGGACGGTCACGCTCCCTGCATTGCTGAGAAAGACATCAAGAAAGCAATATTCAAAGTTTCGGTTAAGTGAGCAAAACGGAAACGTGTTTTCATTTTCGAACGTAAGAAAGATAAAACGTAGTTTAGAGTAAAGGCATAATTATGGCAACAAAAGAAACTGCAACTGCCAAGAAGGCAACCACCAAGAAG
>CAZLPO010000008.1:0-32876 GCA_964561385.1 uncultured Prevotella sp. | reverse complement strand
CAAAGCCCTGCGTGGCCATACCCACGATGTACTTGTTCATGCGGTTGGTGCCGGCTCCCATGATGCCACGGAGTCCGCCGGTACCAAACTCAAGGTCGCGGTAGAAAGCGTCAATAAGGTCGGTCTTATCGGGGTTGTCCAACATGGCCTGTACTTCCTTACGTGTCTCCTCGTCAAAGGCCGGAGAGAGCCATTCCTTTGCCCGTGCCTCGCACTGAGCAATGAGCTGTGTGTTATTTTCCATAATCTTTATGAGTTTAAGATTGTCGATATTTTGGGTTATTTGTCTTCCAGGAGAAGGGCGTTACGCACTCTCGAGAGTGTCTCGGGCGTCATCTGCAGATAGCTGGCAATATAGACCAGCGGTGCTCGGAGCACGAGCTGCGGGTTGCGTTTCACCAGCTTCTGATAGCGGTCCTGTGCGCTCTCGAAGCGCAGCATGTCGGCATGTTTCTGACTGAGTATGAGCGACTCTTCCAGTATTTTTCGGTATAGAATCTGAATGTTGACGCTCTTCATGGCTACGGCCTCGAGGTCGGCCTTTGGCAGCAGGTAGACGATTGTCGGCTCAATGGCCATGATCTGCAGATGTGTCGGCTGTTCCTTGAACAGGCTCTCGATACACATGCAGATAGTGTTCTCCGTTGCCATGTATTCGGTCAGTTCCTTACCATTTTTATAATAGAACTGTCGCACAAGTCCTTTTACGACCCAGTAGATATTGGTACACGTCTCGCCTTCGGCAAGTATCTTCTCACCTTTTGCATAGCGCTTTGGAACCAGAATACTCTCAAGGATGTCCAGTTCTTCGTGCGTCATCGTGCTATATCGTCTGGCAAGTTCGCGTGCCACATCACGTGGGGATAGATTCAAGTTTGGCATCTGTAGTTGTTTTTCTTTATGGGATTCTTAGTAGTGTATTATTATCTGTTAGTCTAACTTCAGCACGGCCAGGAAGGCTTTCTGCGGCACCTCCACATTGCCGATCTGCTTCATGCGCTTCTTTCCGCGTTTCTGCTTCTCCAGCAGTTTTCGCTTTCGGCTGACGTCGCCTCCGTAGCACTTGGCTGTCACATCCTTGCGTACCTGCTTGATGGTCTCGCGCGCGATAATCTTGGCACCGATGGCTGCCTGGATGGCGATGTCGAACTGCTGTCGCGGAATGAGTTCCTTCAGCTTCTCGCACATGCGTCGTCCGAAGGTGACGGCATTGTCCTGGTGTGTCAGCGTGGACAGGGCGTCCACCGGCTCGCCGTTAAGCAAGATGTCGAGCTTGACGAGCTTCGACGGACGGAAGCAGTCCACATAATAGTCGAACGAGGCATAGCCCTTCGAGATGGACTTCAGCTTGTCGTAGAAGTCGATGACGATCTCGCCCAGCGGCAGCATGAAGTGAAGCTCAATGCGATTGCCGCTAACATACTGCTGATCAATGAGTTCTCCGCGCTTGTCGAGACACAGCGTCATGATGGGCCCGATGTAGTCGGCGGCGGTAATGATGCTGGCGCGTATGTAGGGTTCCTCGATGTGGTCTATCAGCGTCTGGTCGGGCAGTCCCGATGGGTTGTGCACCTCTTTCTCCTCGCCCTGTTTCGTGTAGCACATATACGACACGTTGGGCACGGTGGTGATGACATCCATGTTGAATTCGCGGTCCAGGCGTTCCTGCACAATCTCCATGTGGAGCAGTCCCAGGAATCCGCAACGGAAACCGAAGCCCAGGGCCACCGAGCTTTCCGGCTGGAAGGTCAGCGAGGCGTCGTTCAGCTGCAGTTTCTCTAACGAGGCACGCAGGTTCTCGTAGTCTGTGGGGTCGATGGGATAGACGCCGGCGAAGACCATCGGCTTCACTTCCTGGAAGCCCTCGATAGCCTTGTCGCAGGGTTGTGCCACATGTGTGATGGTGTCGCCCACCTTCACTTCCTTCGAGTCCTTGATGCCCGATATGATGTATCCCACGTCGCCCGTCTTCAGTTCCTGGCGCGCTATCATGTCCATCTTCAGCACGCCCACCTCGTCGGCATCGTACTCCATTCCGGTATTGAAGAACTTCACTTTGTCGCCCTTTCGGATGACGCCGTTCACGATCTTGAAGTAGGCAATGATGCCTCTGAACGAGTTGAACACGGAGTCGAAGATGAGTGCCTGCAGCGGTGCCTGCTCGTCGCCTTCGGGGTGTGGTATGCGGTCGACGACGGCGTTGAGAATGTCCTCGACACCCTCTCCGGTTTTTCCTGACGCGCGTATGATGTCCTTGCGTTCGCAGCCTATCAGGTCGATGATCTCGTCCTCCACCTCGTCGGGCATTGCGCTGGGCATATCAATCTTGTTGATGACGGGAATGATTTCCAGGTTGTTGTCGATGGCCATATAGAGGTTCGAGATGGTCTGTGCCTGCACGCCCTGTGTGGCGTCGACCACCAGCAGCGCACCCTCGCACGCGGCGATGGAGCGCGACACCTCGTAGCTGAAGTCGACGTGTCCCGGGGTGTCAATCAGGTTCAGTATGTATTTCTCACCGTCCCTGCTGTACTCCATCTGGATGGCGTGGCTCTTGATGGTGATGCCGCGCTCGCGCTCCAGGTCCATATCGTCAAGCATCTGTCCTTCTGTGACTTGTATGGTCTTGGTGTATTCCAGGAGTCTGTCGGCAAGTGTTGACTTGCCGTGATCTATGTGGGCGATGATACAAAAGTTTCGTATGGTGTTCATTCTGATTAGTTCGTCTTTGGTTTGCAAAGATACCAAAAAAAATGCGAACCACCAACATTTTTTGATTTTTTTCAATAGTAAAGGGCATGCAATGATTGCACGCCCTTTAGTTGTCTGTCCCCTTGCGGGTGAGATTGTCCGGAAAAATCCTATTTCTTCTCGTCCTTCTTCTCGTCTTTCTTGTCAGCCTTCTTCTCGTTCTTGGCGGCTGGCTTGTAGCGCTTGTTCAGTCCGTTGATGACATCCTGCGTGATGTCGTACTTCTTATTGGCATAGAGGAAGTTGTCGCCGGCCTTCGAGAGAATCAGGTCGTACTTCTTAGACTTGTTGTACGATGCCAGGAAGTTGTTCAGCGAGTCGCGCAGGGCCTCATTGAACTTCTGTGTCTCGGTAGCCAGTTCGCCTTCCAGACGGGCCTGCAGCTCCTGAAGGTCGCGCTGCTGGCGCTCGATAGCGGCCTGCACGCTGGCAGCCTGCTCGCGGCTCTGGAATCCGTTGTTGTTCAGTTTCTGCTGGAAGTTGTTGATGGCTGCCTGCAGTTGGTTGCCCTTCTGCGTCAGTGTGTTACGTGCGTTGTTGCTCTTACGCTGCAGGTTCACGCTGTAGTCCTTTGCGAAGTCATACTGCGTCATCAGCGAGTCAACCTCGACATAAGCAATCTTGATGCCCTCAGCGCTGCTGGCGGCAGCTGCGGGCTGCTCGTCCATCTTGGGACTTGCATTGTTGCACGACACCATCGTAGCCGCAATGGCAAGTGTACCGAAAAAAAACTTTTTCATCTCGTTCGAATTGTTATTTAATGTTTAATTTTTTCTGATTCCGCATCTCATGGTCCTGATCCATCACGCAGTGTATGCCGCGCTCCTTCATGGCTTCGCTGTCATGAATGTGCTGCGACGTGAACTCGCCGTTCTTCTTCGTCAGCACTTTTACCAGCAGCAGCGCCATTCCTATGGCTATGAGCCCCGCGCTTATGAGTATGGTGTGGAACATTTCGGCTGCAAAGGTAATCAAAATTTATGGAATCACGGGATAATGGTTGTGAAAACTTCGTTAATCTTCCCAAAATAGGTTGGTCGGGAAGAAAAGATTTCGTAACTTTGCGACAAATTTGTTAAATACTTACGCTAAAATGAACAAGAACGAACTGAAACCTGCCGTTGTCTTCGAGCAGTTTGCCAAGATCAACGCCATTCCCCGCCCGTCGAAGCGCGAGGAGAAAATGATTGCTTATCTGAAACAGTGGGGCGAGTGCCGCGGACTCGACACTAACGTCGACGAGACCGGTAACGTCATCATCCGCAAGCCCGCTACGCCCGGCTACGAGAACCGCAAGACCGTCGTCCTGCAGAGCCACATGGATATGGTGTGCGACAAGCTGGTCGATGTGGAGTTCGACTTCGACAACGACGCCATCAAGACCTATGTCGACGGCGAGTGGCTGACGGCTGAAGGAACGACGCTCGGCGCCGACGACGGTATCGGCTGCGCCATCGAACTGGCCATTCTCGACAGCGACGATGTGGAGCACGGCCCCATAGAGTGCGTTTTTACTCGCGATGAGGAGACGGGACTGACCGGTGCCGAGGGCATGAAGTCGGGCTTCATGACGGGCGACTATCTCATCAACCTCGACTCCGAGGACGAGGGCGAGATCTTCGTCTCGTGTGCGGGCGGTCGCAACACCAGTGCCAAGTTTACCTTCCGCCGCGTAGAGGCACCTGCCGGTTCCTTCTTCCTGCGCGGTCAGCTGAAGGGACTCGTCGGCGGTCACTCGGGCGACGACATCAACAAGAAGCGCGCCAATGCCATCAAGGTGCTCGGCCGTTTCCTGTTCCAGACCATGAAGCGCTACGACGACGTGCGCCTGGCTCAGTTCCACTCGGGCAAGCTTCACAACGCCATTCCGCGCGACGGCGAGTTCATCATTGCCGTTCCCAACGACGTGAAAGAGAACGTGCGCGCCGACTGGAACGTCTTTGCCGCTGAGGTCGAGGACGAGTTCCACGTTACCGACACGCAGATGCAGTGGCTCATGGAGAGCGTCGAGGCGCAGCCCGTCATCGAGCCTCGGGTGGCTCACAACTTCGTCTGGGCGGTCCAGGCTGTCGATAACGGCATCTACGCCATCTGTCAGGACGAGGCCCTCGGCGGAATGGTCGAGACCTCGTCGAACATCGCCAGCATCCACACCTCCGACACCGAGATCAGTATTCTGTCGAGCCAGCGCTCCAACGTGATGTCGAACCTCGACAACATGTGCGCCACCATCCAGGCGGTCTTCGAGCTGGCAGGCGCCGAGGCCGTCTCGTCCGACGGCTATCCCGCTTGGAAGATGCGTGCCGACTCGAAGCTGACACAGCTCGTTGTCGATACCTACAAGCAGCTCTTCGGCAAGGCTCCCATCGTGCGCGGCATTCACGCCGGACTGGAGTGCGGTCTCTTCTCCGAGCGCTATCCTAACCTCGATATGGTGAGCTTCGGCCCCACCCTGCGCTTCGTCCACACGCCCGACGAGCGCCTGCACATACCTACCGTACAGATGGTGTGGGACCACCTGTTGCTCATCCTGAAAAACATTCCCGCGAAATGAAGCGCCGCGCCCTATATATTATAATAGGTACGACCCTGGTGTTGCTGTCCGTTGCCTGCGGACAGCATCATCAGGCGAAGGGCGTCATCCGCGACTTTGTCAGTCAGAACGCCACCGACCCCTCGGCCGGCAGCGCCGTCAGCATCGTCAAGTTCGACTCTGCTCGCGTGCTCAGCGACTCCGTCATCGCCACCATGCGTACCAATGCCGACACCATCAGCCGCTACCGCAAACCAATGAAATATGCCGACGGACCGACCGGCAAAAAGCTCTACTATGCCCGCGTTGCTTACACCCTCGATGGCGAGGAATACAGCGAAACCTTCTATCTCGACGAGCAGCTGACACGCGTTGTCGCCTTCAAAACCAACTAATTTGCACTTTTTCCGAAAAAAGTTGCAAAAACATTTGGAGGATTCAAAAAAACGTCGTACCTTTGCACCGCGTTTGAGAGATAACCCCTCGGTTAAGGTCTACAAAGCATCTTCTTGGAAGGATGGGTGAGTGGCTGAAACCAGCAGTTTGCTAAACTGCCGTACGGGTTCCCGTACCGGGGGTTCGAATCCCCCAGCTTCCGCACCTTGGTCGGTTCATCTAACGGTTAGGATACAAGATTCTCAATCTTGGCATAAGGGTTCGATTCCCTTACCGACTACACAAAGAACAGGAAGTTGCGAGACTCCCTGTTCTTTTTTGTTGTTATCGGTTCAGCCCGATAGTGGCTCAGTCGATAATTATTGGGGGTAATTATGGCATCCAGCGTTTAGGATGTTCGCCGGGAATGCCGAGGGGCGTGTCGGCGTCGTAGCCCATTAGGCTGGTCACACGCTCCACGTAGGTCCGCGTGTTGTTCTCGGCAGGCGGCGCCCAGTGCGCTATGATCTTGCCGACGGTGAACAGGCGGTACTTGTGGTAGTAGGTGCGCGTCAGCAGCATGAAGGCTGCTCGCCAGCCGTACTTCATCTCGGTGAACTGCACGAACTGCGGGTCTTTTTGTTTGTCCGCCTGACCCAGCCAGCGGTCTGCCGAACGGCGAATGTTCAGCGGGTTGTTGTTTCTAATGGCTCTTGCTATCATAACTTGACATTTTGTAATTTCTAAAAAGACGTTTAAGACGCTTAAGACGCTTTATCTCACGCAGAGTCGCAGAGACCGCTGAGTTGGCGCAGAGTGAATATTTTCGCCAGCTGCATGGAGTCAAGGGGAGTTAACAATACACTTTGTGTGTTTGAACAGCCGAAGGCCGTCTCTGTGAACTCCATGCAACGGACAGGGCGCCATCAATATCTACTCCGCGCAACCTCTGCGTACTCAGCGCCTCTGCGTGAAAAATGAAGGGATTGAGCGATGAAGAAGACGCGAGTGATTGAAATAGCGGTGAAGATGGTAGTAGCCGCGCTCACAGCATTCATCACGGCCATCACGACGACCTCATGTGCCGGATACGGACCATTCTGAGGCGCTTCGCTGCGCGAAGCTAATGAAGAATGAAGAATGAAGAATTATTAGTGAGACGTGAGGCGAGATATGTGAGGTAAAAAAACTTGAAACCACGAAACAAAAAAAGGAGGGACTGACAGCAACGCTGTCGGCCCCTCTTTTTTATGGGTGTGTTGACCTATCGGATGCGGTCGGCTGCACGCACCAGCTTCTCGTCGTCGAGAATGCCCTTGCGGGCCATGAATGTCAGGATGGCGGCTACCATCGGCAGACTGTCGATGACGTCGGCATAGCCCTGAATGACGGCCAGCAGGACGTACCACGCAAGGAGTCCGAACAGACCGACAAGACAGAGACGTGCCTGACGGATGCGCTTCCGGTACTGGAAAACGGTGTAGACGGCAAGGACCGCCACACACGCCAGCAGACAGTCGATCCACTGCAGGCGCACCAGCAGGCACACCAGGCACAGGATGGCCGCCAGCAGGAGGAAGAGGGTTTGTTTACGTTGTATCATAAAGCTGCGGTGACTTATGCATCGGGCTCTGTCTGCTGTTCCTTCAGCGGGTCGCGCCAATAGACCTTGCCCTCAACAAACTCCTGTGTAGCCAGCAGCGTGGGCTTCGGCAGCTTCTCGTAGTAGCGTGAGATTTCTATCTGCTCGCGGTTCTCGAACACCTCCTCCAGCGAGTCGTTGTAGGATGCGAACTCAGCCAGCTTCTTCGACAGGTCTTCCTTGATCTGGACGGAAATCTGGTTGGCGCGCTTGGAGATGATGGCGACGCTCTCGTAGATGTTGCCAGTATCCTCGCAGAGGTCCATGATGTTGCGTGTTACTGTGTTGACAGGTGCTTTTGATTTTCTGTAATCCATACTTCTTATTTAATAAATATTTTAATCCTTCACTTTCTTCTTGCACTTGGCGATGTACTTCTCGGCCAGCGCCTTATCCTTGGAGTCGGGATACTCGTTGATGAAGCCGTAGCACTCGTCCTCGGCATCGCGGTAGCGCTCCAGACGGCGCTCCTCGGCGCTGTTCTCGGCCAGCTCGAACTTGCTCTTCATGATGAGCAGGGCGAAGTCCTCGCGCATCTTGCTGTAGGGGTACTGCTTCAGGGCGTTCTGGGCGGTGATGATGCAGGCTTCGTAGTTGCTCTCGTTGTTGGAGTTGATGTTGCCGAAGTAGCCGCCCAGGTTGTAGTAGAGCTGTGCCGAGAGCAGTTCCTTCTGCACCAGCTTGTCTTGCAGCTCATAGAGACGCTGCTGGGCCTGCGGACGCAGCTCGGAGTCGGGGAAGAGGTCGAGGAACTGCTGGTAGGCGTTCATGGCCCCGATGGTGGGTGTCTGGTCGAGTCGCGGCTCGGGTGCGCTCTCATAGAGCGACTGCCCCACGTAGAACGAAGCGGGCTCGGCGTAGTAGCCCTTGGGATAGGTCTGATAGTAGCGCTTGAAGGTCTCCGACGCACTCTCGTAGTCGTAGCTCATGAACTGCGACATAGCCAGCATGTAGAGACACTCCTGAGCCTCCTCGCTACCCTTCTTCATGGTGACGAGGTCGAGCAGCAGCGTCGATGCCTGTCCGTACTTTCCCTGGGCAAAGCATTGCTTGGCAAACTCGTATTTGTAGTCGTTGTCCTGCGACTTATATACCGTATTGAATTCGCCGGCACAGCCCACCGAAAGGAGGGCCGCAGCGGCCAAAATAATCAGATTCTTCTTCATCAGCGTGCAAAATTACTCATTTCCTACGGAATAACAAAGTGTTTTAGGGAAAATTAAACATAAAACACAAAACATTAGAGGAAACGGGAGCGGATTCTTGGTTTTTTTTCATATCTTTGCACTCGATTTGCCGCAAACACAAGTGCGGACAGGACTATGGCAGACTTCAAACTTACCTCACAATACAAGCCCACGGGCGACCAGCCCGAGGCCATTGAGCAGCTGACCGAGGGGCTCCAGCGGGGCGACCGCGCACAGGTGCTCCTGGGCGTCACCGGCTCGGGCAAGACCTTCACGGTGGCCAACGTCATTGCGAACGTGAACCGCCCCACCCTTATCCTCAGCCACAACAAGACGCTGGCGGCACAGCTCTTTGACGAGATGCGCGGATTCTTCCCCGACAACGCCGTCGAATACTACGTCAGCTACTACGACTACTACCAGCCCGAGGCCTATCTGCCCAGCAGCGACACCTATATCGAGAAGGACCTCGCCATCAACGAGGAGATAGACCGTCTGCGCCTGTCGGCCGTCTCAGCCCTGCTCTCGGGGCGTCGCGATGTGGTGGTGGTGTCGTCGGTCAGCTGCATCTATGGTATGGGCAGCCCCATTGCCCTCTCGGAGAATGTCATCGTGCTGCATCGCGGTCAGAAGCTGGACCGCAACATGTTCCTGCGCCGACTGGTGGCAGCCCTCTACGTGAGAAACGACCTGGACCTGCAGCGCGGCACTTTTCGCGTGAAGGGCGACACCGTCGACATCTTCATGGCCTACAGCGAGGTGGTGCTGCGTGTCACTTTCTGGGACGACGAGATCGACACCATCGAGGAGGTCGATGCCCTCAGCTTTTCGCGGCTGGCCTCGTTCGAGGACTACAAGCTCTATCCCGCCAACCTCTTTACCACATCGCAGGACCAGACGAACATCGCCATCCGCGAGATACAGGACGACCTGGTGAAGCAGGTAGCCTTCTTCCAGGAGCTAGGCGACGGCATCAAGGCACAGCGCATCAAGGAGCGCGTGGAGTACGATATGGAGATGATAAAGGAGCTGGGACACTGCTCGGGCATCGAGAACTACTCGCGCTACTTTGACGGACGCAAGCCCGGCGAACGCCCCTACTGCCTGCTCGACTTCTTCCCCGACGACTTCCTGCTGGTCATCGACGAGAGCCACGTGTCGGTGCCTCAGATCAACGCAATGTACGGCGGCGACCGCGCCCGCAAGACCAACCTCGTGGAGTACGGCTTCCGCCTGCCTGCCGCCTTCGACAACCGACCGCTGACGTTCGACGAGTTCCAGTCGATGGTCCATCAGGTCATCTACGTCAGCGCTACGCCCGCCGACTTCGAACTGGCTGAGGCCGAGGGTGTTGTCGTCGAACAGATTATCCGTCCCACAGGACTGCTCGACCCCGAGATTGAGGTGCGCCCCAGCGAGAACCAGATTGACGACCTGCTGGACGAGATACAGACCCGCCGCCATCGCGGCGAGCGCGTGCTGGTGACCACGCTGACCAAGCGAATGGCCGAAGAGCTGTCGGAATACCTTCTGAACCACGGGGTGAGCACAGCCTATATCCACAGCGATGTGGCGACGCTCGACCGCGTAAAGATACTCGACGACCTGCGCGCTGGCGCCTACGACGTGCTGGTGGGCGTCAACCTGCTGCGCGAGGGACTCGACCTGCCCGAAGTGTCGCTCGTGGCCATTCTCGATGCCGACAAGGAGGGCTTCCTCAGGAGCCGCCGCAGCTTGATTCAGACCGCCGGACGAGCCGCGCGCAACGTCAACGGAAAGGTCATCATGTATGCCGACACCATCACCGCCTCCATGCAGCTGACCATCGACGAGACACAGCGCCGACGCACCAAGCAGTTGCACTACAACGAGACACACAACATTACTCCAACGCAAATCGTTAAATCGAACAGACACAGCGCATTATCGCACACAGAACCAGCAGCCGACAACCTCCACAGCACAGGCTCCGCAAGCGTCTACGCCGACCCAACGGAGGGCGCGATGGCCGCCGACCCCATTGTGGAGCGCATGACCCGCCAGCAGCTGGAGAAGAGCATCGCCCACACCACCAAGCTCATGCAGGAAGCCGCCAAGAATCTCGACTTCCTGCAAGCCGCACAGTATCGCGACGAGATACTGCGGTTGCAGAAGGAGTTGGAGCTGAAATAGCACCGCAAACGCGTTAAAGGGAGTTAAAGGGCGTTAACCGGCGAACATATACGGAAGATTATTTGTACTTTTGCGCAAATTTAGTAACTCAAGACACGCAGAACATGAAGAAGATTGTACTTGCAATAGCATTGGCCGTCGGTATGCCCGCAATGGCACAGAACACGTGGGAGATGCCCGAACAGACGGCTACACCGGTGAATCCCGACCAGAAGTATCTCGAGCCAGGAGCCGTACCCGTCGTCGACGGAAAGGTAGCCTTCAAGACCACCATCGACGCGCCCGGAAAGGACGCGCAGCAGGTGTACGACATCGTCAAGCAGTACCTGCTGAAGATGACCAAGGAACCCAACCAGTCGGAACAGAGCCGACTGGCCGTCGATAACCCCGAGCAGAAACAGCTGATAGGCACCTATCAGGAGTGGCTCGTCTTCAAGTCGACAGCCCTCGTACTGGACCAGACACGTCTGTTCTATGCCCTCGCCGTCGACTGCTTCGACGGTAAGGCCGAAGTCACGATGACCAACATCCACTATCTGTACGAGGAGGAGCGTGCGCCGCAGTCCTTCAAGGCCGAGGAGTGGATTACCGACGAGTACGGACTGAACAAGAAGAAGACCAAGCTGGCCCGCGTCTCGGGCAAGTTCCGCCGCAAGACCATCGACCGCAAGGACTATTTGTTCAACAAACTTGAGAGCCTGCTGAAATGATAGAGAGAATAGGTGAAGAAAGGGGAAAGCTCTTTGGACTGCGCCAGATACTGAACGTCCTGTTCATCCTCAGCGCCATCGCCGGTATGATAGTATGGTTCCAGGTGAGCAAGCAGGTAGGCACCTACCTGCTCATCGGCGCTTGCGTGCTGAAGTTTGCCGAAGTCACATTACGCATCATGAAGATCTGACATGAGACAGCATTTCCTCGCGTTCCTGCTGACACTTCTCGCCGCGTGGCCGATGGCCATACAGGCACAGATGAACAACGGGAACTTCAACCCTAACAGCAACGACACGACCAAGGCGAAGGAGATTCCCCGAGGACTGAAGGTGTGGACCGTTGACCACAAGTTCGGCGACGTACGCCCGGCGGCCATCGACACAATGCCCCGCCTTTTCATGAAGACAGCCTTCAACTCAGGACTCTACGGCGAGTACAACACGACGGGCAACAACTACACAGCCCGCGAGAACCGCATCTTCATCGACCGACCCGAGAACGAGCAGTTCATCTTTACACAGAACTACAGCTACGTCTTCAAGCAGCCCGACGAGTTCCACTTCACCAACACGCTCTCGCCCTTGGCCAACATGAGCTACTACAGCTGTGGCGACAAGACCAACGGCGAAGACCGTCTGGACACGAAGTTTGCCGTCAACGCCAACAAGCGGCTGGGCTTCGGCTTCGACCTTAACTACGCTTACGCGCGCGGATACTTCAGCGACCAAAGCACGTCGCACTTCGGAGCCACGCTGTTCGGGTCGTACATGGGCGACCGCTACCAGATGCACCTGCTGCTGTCGAACTACCACCAGAAGGCGTCCGAGAACGGCGGCATCACACAGGACGAGTACGTCACACACCCCGAGTCGTTCGTCGAGAGCTTCACGGAAAACGAGATACCGACGGTGCTGACACGCAACTGGAACCGCAACGACAACCAGCACGTGTTCCTGAGCCACCGCTACAACATCGGCTTCTACCGCGATGTCGAGCTGTCCGACGACGAGAAGAAGGCGCGACAGTTTGCAGCAGACTCGAAGAAGGAACACCTGAAAGACAGCGTGCAGACGCAGGCACCAATAGTACAACAGACGGAGACGCCCGACTCGGCCATGAAGCAGGAGTACGTGCCCGTGACCAGCTTCATACACACAATGGAGCTCCACAACTACAAGCGCCGCTACATTGCCTACAAGACGCCTGCCCTCTACTACGCCGACACTTTCTACCCCAACGACAGCATAAGCGACGACACGCGCCACTTCCAGCTGAAGAACACGGTGGCGCTGGCGCTACTCGAGGGCTTCAACAAGTACGCGAAGGCGGGCCTGAAGGCATTCGTCACCCATGAGATGCGCAATTTCCACCTGCCCGACACCCTCGGCACCGATGTCGTCGACACCAAGTGGGCGGAGCATAACGTCAGCATTGGCGGCAAGCTGTCGAAGACCGAAGGCAAGACGCTGCACTACAACGCACAGGCCGAGATATGGATGGTGGGCGAGGACAACGGACAGCTGAAGGCCGACTTCGACACCGACCTGAACTTCCGGTTCCTGGGCGACACCGTACAGCTGGCGGCAAGCGCCTTCTTCCACCGACTGGCGCCCACCTTCTACCACCGCCACTACCACGCACAGAACCTGTGGTGGGACAACGACAACCTGGACAAGGAGACGCGCACCCGCATCGAGGGTCGATTCAGCTACCGCAAGACCGACACCCAGCTGCGCGTGGCCGTCGAGGAAATACAGAACTACACGTACTTCGGCATGAGCTACGACTACAGCACATCTGGCCGCACCAACTTGAAGGCCAGCGTCATGCAGCAGTCCAGTAACATCAACCTGCTGACGGCGCAGCTCCGACAGGACTTCACGCTCGGCCCACTGCATTGGGACAACATACTGACCTATCAGGAGTCGAGCAACCAGGATGCGCTGCCGCTGCCGAAGCTGAACATCTACACCAACCTTTACCTGCACTTCCTGGTGGCTGGTGTGCTGTCGGTCGACCTGGGTGCCGATATGACCTACTTCACGAAGTACTATGCGCCCGACTTCTGTCCGCAGCTCAACCAGTTTGCCATCCAGCAGAACGCCGACAGCCGCATCGAGCTGGGCGAATATCCCTTTGTCAACGTCTACGCCAACATGCACCTGAAGCGTGCCCGCTTCTTCGTCATGATGAGCAACGCCGCCAACGGTGCCGCCAACAAGATGGCCTTCCTCGCACCACACTATCCCACCAACAGCTCTGTACTGCGTTTGGGGGTTTCGTGGAACTTCTATAACTAGAGTTTACGGTTTATAGTTTAAGGTTTAAAGATTATGGAAGTAAAGACCAACTCGCCGAAAGCGTGGCTGCTCGCCACACGCCCCAAGACGCTTACGGGAGCAGCTGTGCCCGTCATGATTGGCGGCACATGGAGCTGGGTCGACGCCCAGCACTATGAGGGCGAGCCTTTCAGCTGGCTGCCGCTGGTGCTCTGTTTCCTCTTCGCGTTCATCATGCAGATCGACGCTAACCTCATCAACGACATCTTCGACTTTGTCAAGGGCACCGACGACCGCGAGACGCGACTCGGCCCGAGGCGAGCCTGCGCCCAAGGCTGGGTGACACTCGACGCCATGAAGCGGGCCATCGCCCTCACTACCTGTCTGGCGGCCATCGTCGGACTGCCGCTCGTGTGGTACGGCGGGCTCGAGATGGTGCTCATCGGCGCGCTCTGCATCGCGTTCTGCTTCCTTTACACCACTCACCTCAGCTATCTCGGTATGGGCGACGTGCTGGTGCTCGTTTTCTTCGGCATCGTTCCCGTCTGCGTCACCTATTATATAGAGTTGCACACGTGCACGTGGACCGTCTTTGTGGCGTCCATAGCCTGCGGACTGGTCATCGACGCCCTGCTGCTGGTCAACAACTACCGCGACCGCGACAACGACCGCGAGGCAGGCAAGATGACGCTGGTGGTGAAGATTGGCGATGAGAACAGTCGCGCTGCATACCTCGCGGTGGGCATCACGGCCTGCATACTGGGCGGCAGCGCCTGGATAGCCGGTCACCCGCTGGCCACCGTCGTTCCCCTGCTCTACTTGGTGCTCCACATCGCCACCTATCTTGACATCAAGCGCATAGATCGAGGTAAGGCTCTGAACCTCTGTCTGGGACAGACCGCCCGCAACATCCTGGTCTACGGCCTCACCTACTCCATCGGTCTCCTGCTGCTCTGACCGCTTATTTATCATTTCTCATTTCTCATTTAGCGAAGCGTATGACTACTCCCAGCCTCGATCTCGTAGAATTCGTAGAGACCAAGATACTACCGCAGTATGCACAGTTCGACCGCGCCCACAACCTGGAGCACGTCACGCGCGTCATCCGCAACGCGCTGGAACTGGTGAACCGTACGGGTGCCGACATCAATATGGTCTATACGATAGCAGCCTATCACGATCTGGGAATGTCAGGACCGCGCGCTATACACCACCTGACGGGCGGCAAGATTCTGGCAGCAGACGCAAGGCTGAAGCGCTGGTTCTCGCCCGAGCAGATTAAGATTATGCGCGAGGCTGTGGAGGACCACCGCGCATCCGCAAGCCACTCGCCCCGCTCGCTCTACGGCAAAATCATAGCCGAAGCCGATCGCGATATCGACGTTGAGACCATCTTCCGACGCGCTATTGAGTTCGGACTCTGCAACTACGCCGAGCTCGACGATGAGCAGCAATGGGAGCGATTCCGGCAGCATATGGACGAGAAATACTCGGTCAACGGCTACATCCGTCTGTGGATTCCCGGTTCGCCCAACGAGCAACGGCTCAACGAGTTGCGTAATATCATCGCCGACCGACAGCAGCTGCGCGAACACTTCCTCCGTCTCTATGCCGTTTGCAAAAACACAAAAAAAGAAAAATAATTTGTTGCTTTTCAAGAAAAAGTATTACCTTTGCAGCGCCGCCGGAGAAGTCCCCCATTGTGAAGGGGTACCGACGGTAAGACAAATTGCATAGAAATATGAAGGTAATGAAATTCGGCGGAACGTCCGTAGGTTCCGTGAAAAGCATTCTTAGCTTGAAGAAAATTGTGGAGGCAGAGGCTCGGACGCAACCTGTCATTGTAGTAGTAAGCGCTCTCGACGGCATCACCGACAAACTGATAGCAACGTCGAAGCTGGCACAACAGGGCGACGAGCGCTATCGCGAGGAATTCGACGCGATGGTGAAGCGCCACCACCAGATGATTGACACCATCATCCAGGACGACAAAAAGCGCGTAGACTTGTTCAACAACGTAGACCAACTCTTCGACCAGCTGAAGAGCATCTTCTACGGCGTATACCTCATTCACGACCTCTCGAAGAAGACAGAGGACACCATCGTCTCGTACGGTGAGCGTCTGTCGTCGCACATCGTGGCCGCTATGTTCAAGAACGGCGTGCGCATGAACAGTCGCGACTTCATACGCACAGAGCGCAAGCAGGGCAAGCACGTCATCGATGCCGACCTGACGACCGAGCTCGTGAAGCAGGCCTTCAGTTCAGTAAGTTGCGGTGACACCGCAACAAGCAAGGTTTACGTCGTTCCCGGATTCATAGCACGCGACCGCGACTCGCACGAGACAACCAACCTGGGACGCGGCGGCTCTGACTATACGGCCTCCATCCTGGCTGCTGTGCTCAACGCCGAGGTGTTGGAGATCTGGACCGATGTGGACGGCTTCATGACAGCCGACCCGAAGGTCATCAAGTCGGCCTATACCATCAACGAACTGTCGTACATAGAGGCGATGGAACTCTGTAACTTCGGCGCGAAGGTCATCTATCCGCCGACCATCTATCCCGTCTGTGTCAAGAACATACCCATCAAGGTGAAGAACACCTTCAACCCAGAGCACCCGGGAACGCTCATCAAGCAGAAGATTGAGGACGACCGCAAGCCCATCAAGGGTATCTCCAGCATCAAGGGCACCTCGCTGATTACCGTCACGGGTCTGTCGATGGTGGGTGTCATCGGTGTGAACCGCCGCATCTTCACTACGCTCGCCAACAAGGGCATCTCGGTGTTCATGGTCTCACAGGCATCGTCAGAGAACTCCACCTCTATCGGTGTACGCGACGAGGATGCCGCAGCTGCCGTCGAGGTTCTGAACCAGGAGTTTGCCAAAGAGATTGAGACAGGCGCTATGTTCCCCATGCAGGTGGAGAGCGGTCTGGCAACCATCGCCATCGTGGGCGAGAACATGAAGCAGACGCCGGGCATCGCCGGTAAGCTGTTCGGTACGCTGGGACGCTCGGGTATCAGCGTCATTGCCTGTGCACAGGGCGCCTCAGAGACCAACATCTCGTTTGTCGTCGATGGCCGTTTCCTGCGCAAGTCGCTCAACGTGCTGCACGACTCGTTCTTCCTGTCCGAGTACAAGGTGCTCAACATCTTCATCTGCGGCATCGGTACGGTTGGAGGCATGCTGCTGGAGCAGATCCGCACACAGCAACAGTTCCTCATGCAGTCGCGCCGACTGAAGCTCAACGTGGTCGGCATTTCCGATGTCGACAATTTTGTGCTCGACCGCGACGGCATCGACCTCGATAACTACGAGAAAATTCTGCGCGCAGGCTTCAAGGCCGACACCGACCACATGCGCGAGGAAATCATCAAGATGAACATCTTTAATAGCGTATTCGTCGACTGTACCGCCAGCCGCCAGATTGCTACATTATACCAGACCTTCCTGGAACACAATATCAGCGTTGTTGCTGCCAATAAGATTGCTGCCTCAAGCGACTACGATAGCTATTTAAAACTGCGCCAGACGGCACGCGACCGCGGTGTGTGGTTCCGCTACGAGACCAATGTCGGTGCCGGACTGCCCATCATCGGTACCATCAACGACCTGTGTAACTCTGGTGACAAGATCCTGAAGATTGAGGCAATCCTGAGCGGTACGCTCAACTTCATCTTCAACGAGATAGCCGCCGATGTGCCCTTCTCTGAGACCGTGCGCCGCGCAAAGGAGCAGCGCTACTCAGAGCCCGACCCACGTATTGACCTCTCAGGTACCGATGTCATCCGCAAGCTGGTCATCCTGACCCGCGAGGCCGGCTACAAGGTCGAGCAGGACGATGTTGAAAAGCACCTGTTTGTACCCGACAGTTACTTCGAGGGCTCCATCGATGACTTCTGGAAGCGTCTGCCTGAACTCGATGCCGACTTCGAGGCACGCCGTAAAGTGCTCGAGGCTGAGAAAAAGCGCTGGCGCTTTGTGGCTACGATGGAGGCCGACGAAAAAGACCCATCGAACTTCAAGACGAGCGTAGCCCTGAAGGAAGTGCCCTACGGTCATCCGTTCTACGGACTGGAGGGTTCGAACAACATCGTGCTCTTGACCACCGAGCGCTACAAGGAGTACCCGATGCTTATTCAGGGTTATGGTGCCGGTGCTGCCGTCACCGCTGCCGGTGTGTTCGCCAACATCATGTCAATCGCAAACATCTAAAATAGTGTGCTGGACGGTTCACCCGTCCAGCCATTTTTCCCTTATGAAGCATATCATTATTTTGGGAGATGGAATGGCCGATCTACCTGTCGAAAGACTCGGCGGGAAGACCTTGCTGCAATATGCCCATAAGCCCATGATGGACCAGCTAGCACGCGAAGGCCGCTGCGGACGGCTTGTTACTGTTCCCGAAGGTTTTCCACCCGGAAGCGAGGTGGCCAACACAGCCATCCTGGGATACGACCTGAACAAGGTGTACGAAGGGCGCGGACCACTCGAGGCCGCTTCCATCGGCTACGATATGGCTGACGACGACTTCGCCATCCGCTGTAACATCATCACACTGGAAGACGGTCGAATCATCACGCATAACGGCGGTAACCTGCAGACCGATGACGCACGAGTGCTCATTAACTATCTGAACGAGCACTTGGGCAATGAGCGTGTCAAGTTCATTTGCGGCATACAGTACCGCCATCTGTTAGTCATCAAGGGTGGCAACAAGCACATCACGTGTGCCCCACCCCACGACCATCCGAACGAGGAATGGCGCCCGTTGCTGGTGAAACCAGATAGTGTGGCCAGCGATTCCATCGCTGACACCCACCGTCTCTCTGCCCAACAGACAGCAGACCTCATCAACGACCTCATTCTGAAGTCGCAGGAGCTGCTGGCTAAGCATCCCTATAACGTTGAAAAGGCGAAGCGCGGCGAGCGCCAGGCAAACAGCATCTGGCCCTGGAGCGGCGGATACCGCCCGTCGATGGAGACACTTATGCAGCAGTATCCGCAAATCAAGTCGGGCAGCGTCATCTCGGCCGTCGACCTCATTCAGGGCATCGGCCGCTATGCCGGTCTGCAGATAGTGAAAGTACCCGGTGCCACCGGACTGGCCGACACCAACTACGAGGGTAAGGCACAGGCGGCCATCGACGCCCTGCGCACGCAGGACTTCGTCTTCGTACACGTTGAAGCCAGCGACGAAGCTGGTCACGACGGCGACCTCGAGCTGAAGCTGCGCACCATAGAGTACCTGGACCAGCGGCTCATCGCCCCCATATACAAAGAGGTGTCCAACTGGACCGAGCCCGTCGCCATCGCTGTACTGCCCGACCACCTGACGCCCGTCGAGCAGCGCATACACGTGGGACAGGCCGTGCCCTTCGTCATCTGGCATCCGGGCATCAGTCCCGATGATGTGCAGCAGTACGACGAACAGTCGTGTGTCGGCGGCTCCTATGGTCTGCTGAAACTCAACGAATTCATGAAAACATTTATGAGCTTATGAAATACTACAGCACAAACGGAAAAGCACCGCTGGCCGACCTGCAGAAGGCCGTGGTGAAGGGATTGGCAGAGGATCGCGGACTCTACATGCCCGAGCGTATCAACCAACTTCCGAAGGTGTTCTTCGACAACATGAAGGATATGACCTTTCAGCAGATAGCCTACAACGTGGCCAGCGCCTTCTTCGGCGAGGACGTCGATTTGGATGCCCTGCAGGATCTGGTGTACGACACGCTACAGTTCGACTGCCCCGTAGTACAGGTCAGCGAAAACATCTACTCACTGGAGCTGTTCCACGGGCCTACGCTGGCCTTCAAGGACGTAGGTGCCCGATTCATGGCGCGACTGCTGCAGTACTTCCTGCGTCAAGGTTCAGCAACACACAAAACGGTGAACGTGCTGGTGGCTACATCGGGCGACACGGGCTCGGCCGTAGCCAACGGCTTTCTGGGCGTCGACGGCATCCATGTGTACGTACTATACCCCAAGGGTAAGGTGAGCCCCATCCAGGAGTGTCAGTTTACAACGCTGGGACAGAACATTACGGCCATCGAGGTTGACGGTGTCTTCGACGACTGTCAGCGCCTGGTGAAGTCTGCCTTCATGGACAAGCAGTTGAACGAGCACATGATGCTGACGTCGGCCAACTCCATCAACGTGGCCCGTTTCCTGCCACAGGCGTTCTATTATTTTAATGCGTATGCACGATTAACGGGAATTTTGAGTAATAATGATTCTCTCAAATCTCAAATCGTCATGTGTGTGCCTTCGGGCAATTTCGGCAACATCTGCTCTGCCCTGTTCGGCCACGAGATGGGACTGCCCGTGAAACGCTTCATCGCCGCCAACAACGCCAACGACGTTTTCTACAAATACCTGCAGACGGGACAGTACGAACCGAAGGCCAGCATTCAGACGCTGGCCAACGCGATGGACGTAGGCGACCCCTCGAACTTCGCACGTATCATCAACCTCTACAGCAAGAACGGACAGCTATCGTCTGAAGAGACTCACAAGGCCATCACCAGTCTCATCAGCGGCACTACCTATGCCGACGAGCAGATACGCGAGACCATGCGCCAATGCTACGCCGAGACTGGCTACATTCTCGACCCGCACGGCGCCTGCGGCTACCAGGCACTCGTTGAAGGTCTGCAGCCGGGCGAAGTAGGTGTCTTCTGCGAGACGGCCCACCCGGCCAAGTTCAAGGAAAAGGTGGACGACATCCTAGGCATCGACGTCGAGATTCCCGAACGTCTGGCCGCCTTCATGAAGGGCGAAAAGCAGAGCGTGCCAATGACGAAGGACTTTGAGGACTTCAAGGCCTACCTGCTGAAACAGTAAAAAACGACAATACGACTTAAACCCAATAAAAACAGATGGAAAAGAAACTGAAGAAAGTGCTGGTGCTGGGCTCCGGCGCTCTGAAAATCGGACAGGCAGGTGAGTTCGACTATTCGGGCTCGCAAGCGCTGAAAGCATTACGCGAAGAAGGCATCGCGTCGGTGCTGGTGAACCCCAACATCGCCACCATCCAGACCTCGGAAGGCATCGCCGACAAGGTGTACTTCCAACCGGTAACGCCCTACTTCGTCACCGAAATCATCAAAAAGGAGCGCCCTGACGGCATCCTGCTGGCATTTGGCGGACAGACAGCCCTGAACTGCGGAACGGAACTCTACCTTAACGGCACGCTGAAGGAGTACGACGTCGAGGTACTGGGTACCAGTGTCGAAGCCATTATGAACACCGAGGACCGCGACCTGTTCGTCAAGAAGTTGGGCGAGGTCGATCTGAAGGTACCCGTAAGCCACGCCGTCGAGAATATGGACGACGCCCTGAAGGCCGCACACGAGATAGGTTTCCCCATTATGATACGCTCGGCCTACGCCCTTGGTGGACTGGGTTCTGGCATCTGTCCCGATGAAAAGGCCTTCTGCGAACTGGCAGAGTCGGCCTTCACCTTCGCTCCGCAGATTCTGGTCGAAGAGAGCCTTAAGGGCTGGAAGGAGATTGAGTTCGAGTGCATCCGCGACAAGAACGACCGCTGCTTTACTGTTGCCTCGATGGAGAACTTCGACCCCCTGGGCATTCACACGGGCGAGAGCATTGTCGTCGCACCCACCTGCTCGCTGACCGAGGAACAGGTGAAGATGCTGCAGGACATCACCATCCGCTGCGTGAAGCACCTGGGCATCGTCGGCGAGTGTAACATACAGTTTGCCTTCAACGCCGAAACCAATGACTACCGCATCATCGAAATCAATGCACGTCTGTCGCGCTCCAGTGCACTCGCGTCGAAGGCTACCGGCTATCCCCTAGCTTTCGTTGCCGCCAAGATTGCCCTGGGCTACACACTCGACCAAATAGGTGAAATGGGCACTACATCGAGTGCCTATGTCGCCCCGTCGCTCGACTATATGATTTGTAAGATTCCACGCTGGGACCTGACAAAGTTTGCTGGTGTCAGCCGCCACATCGGCTCCAGCATGAAGTCCGTCGGTGAAATCATGTCCATCGGACGCTCATTCGAAGAGATGATACAGAAGGGATTGCGTATGATCGGACAAGGCATGCACGGATTCGTAGGCAACGACCACACGAAGTTCGATGACCTGGACGATGCCCTGCAGAATCCCACTGACCTTCGCATCTTCGCCATCGCACAGGCCCTTGAAGAGGGATACACCGTGGAGCGCATCGAGGAACTGACCAAGATTGACGTCTGGTTCCTGGAGCGACTGAAACACATCGTCGATCTGAAACACGAGCTGATGAAGTACAACCGCCTGGAGGACCTCTCCGACGAGCTGCTGCTCGAAGTGAAGCGCTGTGGATTCTCAGACTTCCAAATTGCTCGCTTCGTACTGAAGACCAGTTCAACGAACATGGAGAAGGAGAATCTTGCCGTGCGCTCATACCGCAAGGAGCGCGGCATACTGCCCAGTGTGAAGCGCATACCGACAGTAGCCTCGGAGCATCCAGAACTGACCAATTATCTCTACTTTACGTACACGCATACACCCGCATTCGGCAACCCCAAGGGCGAGCAGTACAAGGCTAAGCACGACATCAACTATTACAATAACGAAAAGTCGGTAGTCGTCTTAGGTTCAGGCGCTTATCGAATCGGTTCGAGTGTTGAATTTGACTGGTGTTCAGTCAACGCCATCAACACAGCGCGCAAACTGGGCTACAAATCCATCATGATCAATTACAACCCCGAGACCGTCTCGACCGACTACGATATGTGCGACCGCCTCTACTTTGACGAGCTGTCCTTGGAGCGCGTGCTCGATGTCATCGACCTTGAGGCACCACGCGGCGTCATTGTCTCAGTGGGTGGACAGATTCCCAACAATCTGGCCATGAAGCTGCACCGTCAGGGAGTGCCCGTACTGGGTACAAGTCCCGTCAACATCGACCGCGCTGAGAACCGCGACAAGTTCTCGGCCATGCTCGACAAGCTGGGTATCGACCAGCCTGCATGGCGCGCGCTGACATCGTTCGAGGACGTGAAGGACTTCGTCAATCAAGTGGGCTATCCCGTCCTGGTACGTCCTTCATACGTGCTTTCGGGTGCCGCCATGAACGTCTGCTACGACGACGAGGAGCTACATCGCTTCCTCAACATGGCTACCGAGGTATCAAAGGAGTTCCCTGTGGTTATCTCGAAGTTCATGACCGAAACAAAGGAGATTGAGTTCGATGCCGTTGCCGACAAGGGTGAAGTTGTGGAGTACGCCATCTCTGAACATGTGGAGTATGCTGGTGTGCACTCGGGCGATGCTACAATGGTGTTCCCTGCTCAGCACATCTACTACTCTACCATCCGCCAGATCAAGCATATCTCACGTAAGATTGCCAAGGAGCTGAATATCTCGGGACCGTTCAATATCCAGTTCCTCGCAAAGAACCGCGAGGTGAAGGTCATCGAGTGTAACCTGCGCGCATCGCGCTCGTTCCCGTTCGTTTCAAAAATCCTGAAGCGCAACTTCATCGAGACAGCCACAAAGATCATGCTCGACGCGCCCTATGAGCGTCCTGACAAGTCAGAGTTCGACATTGATCGCATAGGCGTCAAGGCTTCGCAGTTCTCGTTCGCACGACTGCAGAATGCCGACCCAGTGCTGGGTGTCGACATGTCGTCAACGGGTGAAGTAGGATGCTTGGGAGACAGCTTGAACGAAGCACTGTTAAACGCTTTGATAGCAACAGGTTATCGCATACCAAAGAAAGCAGTCCTCATCTCCTCTGGCGGTGCCAAAGGCAAGGTGTCGTTGCTGGAGCCCGCACAAGAACTGGTGAAGAAAGGCTTTGAACTGTACGCCACCGGCGGCACAGCCAAATTCTTCAACGACAACGGCGTGAAGGCTACAGCCGTCAGATGGCCCGACGAGGAAGGCGACAACAACGTGATGGACATGATTGCCGAACACAAGTTCGACCTCATCGTCAACGTGCCCAAGAACCACACCAAGCGCGAGCTGACTAACGGCTACCGCATTCGCCGCGGAGCCATCGACCATAACATTCCGCTTATGACCAATGTACGACTGGCCAAAGCTTTCATCGAAGCCTTCACAGCCATGAAGCAGGAAGACATCCAGATCAAGAGCTGGCAGGAGTATAATAGTTAATGGTTAATCGCGGTCGTCGAGCACACGGAAACGGCTGCGAACATCGTCCAGGGAGGCAAAGTCCAGAGAAACGGTCTTTGCCTCTTCTATATTCTGGGAGCACATTGCAAGATCTTCACCCTTGGGACCTGCCACCAGACTCTCGCCAATGTAGTGGCAGTACTGGTCATCGCCCACGCGGTTGCACCCAATGAGATAGCATTGGTTCTCAATGGCACGAGCTCGCGTAAGGATGCGCCATGCCTGCTGACGGCTATCGGGCCAGTTGGCCACAACAATAATGGCATCGTACTCGCCCACCCTTCCGTAGCGTGCCCACAACGGGAACCGCAGGTCGTAACATGTCAGCAGCAGGAAGCGCCGTCCCAGCCACTCGACAACGACCGACTGCCGTCCTGCTGTGAAGAAGCGATCCTCGTGGCCGTAGGTGAAGAGATGGTGCTTGTCGTAAAATGTCAGCGCGTCGGGCGTGACAAAGTAATGACGGTTACGGCACAGTCCGTCGGCAGTACGAACAGCCAGACTGCCACTGATGGCACATCCCTGTTCGGTCGCCGTCTGCTGCATCCAGCGAAGGGCCACCGAGTCATCCTCCGACTCGACTCCGTCCTGTTTATCAGTAACAAAACCCGTTGCCCACATCTCGGGCAGCACATAGAGATCAGCACCAGCATGTGTACGGAGCAGGCTGTCGGCCCGCTCGACGTTGGCCTGCGGCTGCTGCCACAGCACGTCTGTTTGTAAAAGCGTCACTTTCATAGATAAAAATCCTTGCATAATGAGTTGTACCACGGAGATCGCACACCTGGTGATATCTCGATAATGCCCTCGGTCATCTCCACCTCCGTCGGGTGCTTGCGGAAAGCCATCAGGTAGCGGCGTGGCGACTTTCTGGGCGTTGTTCGCACGGCACACTCGCGGCACTTGAAAAATCCAGCCAGCAAGGCCTCGGCCTCGAGCTGCTGTTTACAATCGAAAGGAATGACAATAGACAGCTCGCCATCATCGGCCAGCAGGTGGTGAGCCGATACCATCAGCCGCCGGTAGCTGAGCGTGTCGGTATGGCGAGCCACCGTACGCTGGCTGTCGGGACTTGTCAGGGAATGATTGAAATAGGGCGGATTGGAGACGATGGCTTGGAACGAAACCTCCGCCACGTAGTCAGCCACATCGGCACAGACGACCTCGATGCGGTCGGAGAAATGCGACCGTGCCACGTTCTCACGAGCCTGTCGGGCAGCTCCTTCATCGATATCTACAGCCACAAGAGATGCCTCGGGATACCTCTGCGCCATCATCAGCGCGATTAGTCCCGTCCCTGTCCCGATGTCCAGCACACGCTGACCGCCACGAGCCCATGCCCCCAGCAGCGTTCCGTCGGTACCGACCTTCATGGCGCAATGCTCCTGACTGACCACGAATTGCTGAAATCGGAAATAGGTATTTGACATTTCGGCTGCAAAGATAATGCATTTCCCTTAAACCATGCGGTATGTTCTCCGAATTTTTCTTAATTCGTTTGCTCATTACAGCTTTTCTTGCTACCTTTGCACCCAAATTTGCTATGACATGGACATTTATATGGATAATCAAAATAACAAAGGCTTCTCAATGATAGCCGACATAGACGGAGACATTAAAGACCTCATGCATTTCGAGGTGCCAGACAGCATACCCATCTTGCCCGTTAGGAACTTGGTTCTCTTCCCAGGAGTCGTCTCACCTATTCTCATCGGTCGCGACACGAGCATGCGCCTAATCAAAGACGCAGAGGACAAGAAACTGCTGATCGGCATCGTCTGCCAACGCGACCCAGAAATAGACTATCCCGATACCAAAGACCTCTACGAATACGGCGTCTATGCTAAGGTTGTCAAGCAACTTAGCCTGCCCAACGGCAGCGTCACTGCCATCGTACAGGGTCTCGGCCGACTGCGCTTCAAGGACATCACAGCAAGACGGCCTTACCTGATGGGTGAGACCGAGCCGGCTATGGAAATAGACCCCGACAAGCGCGACAGGGAGTTCCGCACGGCGATGGAGGACCTGCGCAGCATGGTGAACGACTACATCTCGAAAAACGACGACATACCCGACGAGGCAACTTTCGCCATCCGCAACATCAGCAACAATGTGATGGCCCTGAACTTCACCTGTTCGAACCTGCCGCTTGGCATTAAGGAGAAGATGCACCTGCTGTCCACCGAGTCGGTCAAGGAGCGTCTGTTCGAGACCATGAGATACTTGAACCGCGAGATTAACCTCCTGGACATCAAACTCAACATCCGCAACAAGACGCGCGAGGATATCGACGAGCAGCAGCGAAACTACTTCCTGCAGCAACAGATTAAGAACCTGCAGGCAGAAATCAGCAACGGCGACTCGACTCCCGAAAAGGTGGAGCTGATGAAGAAGGCGAAGACGAAGAAGTGGCCTGAGGAGATTGCCAAGACCTTCGAGAAGGAGCTGGAGAAACTGGACAACCTGAATCCGCAGTCGCCCGACTTCAACGTACAGCTAACCTATCTGCAGACGCTTGTCAATCTGCCCTGGTGTGAGTACACACAGGATGATTTGGACCTGAAGCGTGCGGAGAAAATTCTGGACCGCGACCACTACGGCATGGAGAAAGTGAAGGAGCGCATACTGGAACACATGGCTGTGCTCTCATTGCGCGGCGACTTGAAGAGTCCCATCATCTGTCTCTACGGTCCTCCGGGTGTCGGTAAGACATCGCTTGGCAAGTCCATTGCCGCTGCCATGAAGCGTAAGTACGTTCGCGTATCGCTGGGTGGCTTGCACGACGAGGCCGAGATACGCGGACATCGCCGCACCTACATCGGCGCCATGCCCGGACGCATTATCAAGAACATGCAGAAGGCCGGCTCATCGAACCCCGTCTTCATTCTCGACGAGATAGACAAGGTGACGCAGGCAACGGTCAACGGAGATCCCGCCAGCGCCCTGCTTGAAGTACTTGACCCCGAACAGAACAATGCCTTCCACGACAACTACCTCGATGTGGACTACGACCTGTCGAAGGTGCTGTTTATTGCGACGGCCAACAATCTCTCGACCATCCCCCGTCCCTTGCTCGACCGCATGGAGATTATCGAGGTGAGCGGTTACATCACGGAGGAGAAGATTGAGATAGCTAAGCGACACCTTATTCCTCGCGAACTGGAAAACACCGGTCTGAAGACCCTCAACACGAAGATATCGTTCAATAAGGCGGCCATCGAGAAGGTCATCGAACAATACACACGCGAGAGCGGCGTACGTCAGCTGGAGAAGCAGATAAACAAGGCTATGCGCAAACTGGCCTTCAAACGACAGCTGGGGGGCGAACTGCCATATACGAAGATTACGCCGTCAGAACTGGAAGACCTGCTTGGCAAGCCACCCTTCTACCGCGACATCTATCAAGGCAACGACTATGCCGGCGTGGTGACTGGACTGGCGTGGACCAGCGTTGGTGGCGAGATACTGTTCATCGAAACCTCATTGTCGAAAGGCAAGGCAGGCAAACTGACCCTGACAGGCAACCTGGGCGACGTCATGAAAGAGTCGGCCGTCATCGCATTGGAATATGTCAAGGCACATGTTGACCTGCTGGGCGTAGACTACCGCATCTTCGACCATTGGAATATCCACATTCACGTGCCCGAGGGTGCCACACCGAAGGACGGTCCTTCAGCTGGCATCACCATAGCGACATCTATCGCTTCGGCACTGACGCAGCGCAAGGTGCGCAAGAACACGGCTATGACGGGTGAGATAACCCTGCGAGGAAAAGTGCTGCCCGTAGGTGGCATCAAGGAGAAAATCCTGGCAGCTAAGCGTGCCGGTATAACCGACATCGTAATGTGCCGCGAGAACGAGAAGGACATCAACGAGATTCCCGAAATGTACCTCAAGGGCGTCACGTTCCACTATGTGGAGAACGTACGTGACGTCTGGGAGTTTGCCCTGACCGACGAGAAAGTCAAGAATCCGCTCAAGTTTGAGATTCCTGAAGACGACAAGGACACTAAGAAAGAATGACGTTCGAACTACAACATACAGACAACGCCAGCGATGCGCGTGCAGGACTCATCACGACCGACCACGGACAGATAGAGACACCTATCTTCATGCCCGTGGGAACGGTAGGCTCGGTCAAAGGTGTGCACTTTGCCGAACTGCGTGAGCAGGTGAAGGCGCAGATTATCCTGGGCAACACCTACCACCTCTACCTGCGTCCCGGACTGGACATCCTGAAGAAGGCAGGCGGACTGCACAAGTTCAACACGTGGGACCGTCCGATACTGACCGACTCCGGCGGTTTCCAGGTATTCTCGCTCACAGGCATCCGTAAGCTTCGCGAGGAGGGATGCGAGTTTCGCAGTCACATAGACGGCTCGAAGCATGTCTTCACGCCTGAGAACGTGATGGACACACAGCGCATCATCGGAGCCGACATCATGATGGCCTTCGACGAGTGTCCGCCAGGACAGAGCGACTACCACTATGCTGAGAAGTCGTTGCGGCTGACCCAGCGCTGGCTGGAACGCTGTGTGAAGCGGTTCAACGAGACAGAGCCTCTCTACGGCTACAAGCAGACCCTCTTCCCCATTGTGCAGGGCTGCACATACAAGGACTTGCGCCAGGATGCCGCCAAGCACGTGTGCGACATGCTGGGACAGCTGAACGACGGAGGCGGAGCATCTATCGGCGGTCTGGCTGTCGGTGAGCCAACGGAGGTGATGTACGAGATGGTAGAAGTGGTCAACGACATACTGCCCAAGGACCGTCCGCGCTACCTCATGGGCGTGGGCACCCCGCAAAACATCCTCGAGGCCATTGAGCGCGGCGTCGATATGTTCGACTGCGTCATGCCGACACGCAACGGACGCAACGCCATGCTGTTCACCTACGAAGGAACGATGAACATGCGTAACAAGAAATGGGAGGACGACTTCTCGCCGATCGACCCTGACGGCTGCGACATCGACCGCATACACTCGAAGGCCTACCTGCACCACCTGTTCAAGGCTCAGGAGCTGCTGGCCATGCAGATAGCGTCAATCCACAACTTAGCGTTCTACCTGCGGTTGGTCGGCGATGCCCGCCAGCACATCATCGCCGGCGATTTCACACAATGGAAACGATCAATAATTGACCAGTTAGGACAAAGAAGATGAAGGAGAAGCTGAAACATATCCTTACACAGACAGGCAAAGGCTTGAAGATGATTGCCCGATGGCTGCGCTGGATGAAGTACCTCAATCCGTTCCACTACCTGAAACGGCTTGACCGATACATCATCACGAAGTTCATCGGTACGTATATCTACTCCATCATACTGATCATCTCCATCTCCATCGTCTTCGACGTCAATGAGAACTTGGCAAAGTTCACGACGAACCACGCACCGCTACGCGCCATCGTCTTCGACTACTATGCCAACTTCATTCCCTACTTCTCAAACCTGTTCTCGCCGCTGTTCGTCTTCATCGCCGTCATCTTCTTCACATCCAAGCTGGCCGGCAACAGCGAAATCATTGCCATGCTGGCAGCCGGAACAAGTTTCAAACGGCTCATGCGCCCCTACATGATCTCGGCTGCACTCATCGCCATGCTGAACTTCTACCTCGGCTCGATGGTCATCCCCAAGGGTACTGTCATCCGACAGAACTTCGACACGCTCTATAAAAACAAGAAGAAAAATACGTCAGCAACCAACGTCCAATTGCAAGTAGGAAAAGGCATCATTGCGTATATCCAGCAGTACGATGACCGAACGCGTACCGGCTACGGATTTTCGCTCGACAAGTTCGAGAACAAGAAGCTGGTGAGTCACATGACCGCCTCCATCATTCGCTATGACTCCATTTCTGACAGCCGCTACCACTGGCATGCTCAGAACTACAAAATCAGAACCTTGAAAGGACTCAAGGAGCACATCACGTCGGGCATGTCCTTAGACACGCTCATCATGATGGAACCGATGGACCTCGTATTCTCAAAGGGACAACAGGAAACCTTCACATCGCCCGAACTGCTGCAGTACATCTCGAAGCAACAGGAACGCGGCTCACAGAACGTCGTTCAGTACGAGGTGGAGTTCCACAAACGTATCGCCATGTCGTTCGCCTCGTTCATCCTGACCATCATCGGCGTCAGCCTGTCCTCACGTAAGCGCAAGGGCGGCATGGGACTCTATCTTGGTATCGGACTGGCATTGTCGTTCGCTTACATCTTGCTGCAGACCATCAGCTCGACCTTTGCCATCAACGCCAACACGCCAGCTATTCTGGCTGCGTGGATACCCAACATATTATTCATCTTCATCGCCTATTTCTGCTACCGACAAGCACCCAACTAAGGGGAAAATACACAAATATAGTCAATAAATCGTAAACAGTAAATTGTCAAATAGTAAATATAACAGACCGTGACATTCGAAGAAACATATCTGAACGACAATATCCTCGATGCACTCTACGACATGCACTTCGAGGACATGACACCGGTACAGGAACGCTGTATCCCCGAGATACTCGACGGCTATGACGTGATGGGCGTAGCCCAGACAGGCACAGGAAAGACGGCCGCTTACTTGCTGCCCATTCTCTCCATGCTCGATGATGGCGACTACCCAAAGGATGCCATCAACTGCGTCATCATGTCGCCAACACGCGAGCTGGCACAGCAGATAGACCAGGCCATGCAGGGCTTCGGCTACTATCTGGACGGCATCAGCAGCGTGGCTGTCTATGGCGGCAATGATGGCAATCGCTACGACCAGGAGCTGAAGGGTATGCGTCTGGGCGCCGATGTGCTCATAGCCACACCCGGTCGTCTGCTCAGCCACCTGAAGGTGGGCAACCTCGACTTGTCGCGCTGCTCGTTCTTCGTGTTGGACGAGGCTGACCGCATGCTCGACATGGGCTTCTCGGACGATATTTTGAAGATTGTTGCAGAACTGCCGAAGAGTTGTCAACGCGTGATGTTCTCGGCTACAATGCCCGATAAGATACGCCAGCTGGCCGTAAGTCTGCTGAGCAATCCCGTAGAAGTCAAGATAGCCGTATCGAAGCCTGCAGAAAAGATTCAGCAGTCGGCCTATGTCTGCTACGAACCTCAGAAGTTGAAGATAGTCGAGCACCTCTTCAAGAACGGCGACCTGAAGCGTGTCATCATCTTCTCGGGCAAGAAGGACAAGGTGAAGGATGTGACGCGGCAACTGAAGCGCATGAAGATCAACTGTGCCGAGATGCACAGCGACCTCGAGCAGCGCGAGCGCGACGAGGTGATGCTCCGCTTCAAGGCCGGACAGGTTGATGTGCTGGTGGCCACCGACATCGTCAGCCGCGGCATCGACATCGACGACATCCGCACGGTCATCAACTACGACGTGCCCCACGATGCCGAAGACTATGTGCACCGCATCGGACGTACGGCACGTGCCGACCGCGACGGCGTGGCCATCACGTTCATCAGCGATGTTGACATCTACCGTTTCCAGAGCATCGAGCACTTCTTGGGCAAAGAAGTCGAAAAGCGTCCCCTACCCGATGGACTTGGCGAAGGCCCCGAATACACCAAACGTGTCAAGAAGCACGCCAACGACCGCCACAACGGCCGCTGGAACAGTCACGGCAACGGTCACAGAGGAGGCCACGGAAAGAAGAAAGGACATCGCCGCGGCGGTGGTGGCGAGAAAAAGAAAGAATAAGTCATCATCGCTTTTGGCACACTTTTTGCATTACCCAGAGCAATTAGAAACATAATATATTAAGGTATATGCAAAAAGGTAATATCGGGGTTACAACGGAAAACATCTTCCCCGTCATCAAAAAGTTCCTTTATAGTGATCATGAGATTTTCCTGCGCGAGATGGTTTCGAACGCAGTCGATGCCACGCAGAAGCTGAAGACACTCCAGCAGAAAGGCGATTTCAAAGGCGAGCTGGGCGACTTGACCGTTCGCATCAGTCTTGACACCGACAAAGGCACTATCACCATCAGCGACCGAGGCATCGGCATGACCGAGGAGGAAATCGACAAGTACATCAACCAGATTGCCTTCTCGGGTGTCTCGGACTTCCTCGAGAAGTACAAGGACAACGCCAACAATATCATCGGCCACTTCGGCTTGGGTTTCTACTCGTCGTTCATGGTCTCGAAAAAGGTGGAAATCATCACCCGCTCATACAAGGACGACGCCAAGGCCGTGAAGTGGAGCTGCGACGGTTCGCCTGCCTACGAGATTGACGACGCCGAGCGTGAAGACCGCGGATCGGACATCATCCTCCATATTGACGATGACTGCAAGGAATTCCTCGATAAGTACAAGCTGGAACAGCTGCTGAACAAATACTGCAAGTTCATGGCTGTACCCGTTGCCTTCGGAAAGAAACAGGAATGGAAGGACGGTAAACAGGTGGATACCGAAGAGGATAACATTATTAATAATGTAGAGCCTCTGTGGACAAAGGCTCCAAGCACCCTGAAGGACGAGGACTATAAGAGCTTCTACCGCACACTCTACCCCATGAGCGACGAGCCGCTGTTCTGGATTCACCTCAACGTCGACTATCCCTTCAATCTGACGGGTATCCTCTACTTCCCCAAAATCAAGTCGAACATCGAGCTGCAGCGCAACAAGATTCAGCTCTACTGCAACCAGGTGTTCGTGACCGACCAGGTTGAAGGCATTGTTCCCGAGTTCCTGACCCTGCTTCATGGTGTCATCGACTCACCCGACATTCCGCTGAATGTCTCGCGCAGCTACCTGCAGAGCGACCGCGAGGTAAAGAAGATATCTACCTATATCACCAAGAAGGTAGCCGACCGTCTGAAGGCAATCTTCAATGAAAACCGCAAGGAATACGAGGAGAAATGGGATGACCTGAAACTCTTCATCAACTATGGTATCCTGAGCGAAGAAGGCTTCTACGACCGCGCCAAGGAGTTTGCACTCTTCAAGGATACTGAGGGCAAGTACTTCACCTTCGACGAGTACAAGACCCTCATCGAGGCTTCGCAGAAGGACAAGGACGACCAGCTCGTCTATCTCTACGCTACCGACAA